>JASHOL010000364.1 GCA_030041135.1 Streptosporangiaceae bacterium
CCCCGAGGAAGGTGAGGCGTGATGGCCAAGGGGCTGGCAGCCGCTGACCTGCGGACGTCGACCGAGGAAGAGCTTGAGCTCAAGCTCGCCGAGGCAAAGATCGAGCTTTTCAACCTCCGCTTCCAGGCGGCCACCGGCCAGCTGGAGAGCCACGGGCGGCTGCGCGCTGTCCGCAAGGAGATCGCGCGCATCTACACGGTGAAGCGCGAGCGGGAACTCGGCATCGTGGTCGTGGAGGAAGAGGAAGAGGTGGAAGAGGTGGCAGCCGATGAGTGAGAGCACCGGCGAGAGCACCGGGCCATCCCGCGGCTACCGCAAGGTGCGCGAGGGCCTGGTCGTCAGCGACAAGATGGACAAAACAGTTGTTGTCCAGGTTGAGGACCGGGTCAAGCACCCCAAGTACGGCAAGGTCATCCGCCGGACCAAGAAGTACAAGGCACACGATGGCGAGAACGCCTGCGGCGTCGGCGACCGGGTGCTGCTGATGGAGACCCGTCCGCTGTCGGCGACCAAGCGCTGGCGCGTGGCGGAGATCCTCGAGAAGGCCAAGTAAGTAGGCACCGTCGCACTTCCCTGAGCCACCCAGGGCACAGAGGCAGGCGCGTGAGAAGCAGGAGTTGACGTGATCCAGCAGGAGTCGCGGCTTAAGGTCGCCGACAACACCGGAGCCAAGGAGATCTTGTGCATCCGCGTGCTCGGCGGCTCGAGCAGGCGATACGCGGGCATCGGCGACATCATCGTCGCCACCGTCAAGGATGCCCTCCCCGGCGCCGGGGTGAAGAAGGGCGACAAGGTCAAGGCCGTCGTGGTGCGCACCCGCAAGGAGCGGCGCCGCGGCGACGGCTCCTACATCCGCTTCGACGAGAACGCCGCCGTGCTGATCAGGGACGGCGGCGAGCCGCGCGGGACCCGCATCTTCGGACCGGTCGGCCGGGAACTGCGGGAGAAGCGGTTCATGCGGATCATCTCGCTGGCTCCGGAGGTGCTGTGATGTCCAGCCCGAAGAAGAAGGCCAAGATGAAGGTCAAGAAGGGCGACAAGGTCGTCGTGATCGCGGGCAAGGACATCGGCCGCGAGGGGACGGTCATCGCCGCGCACCCGGACAAGCAACTCGTGCTGGTCCAGGGTGTGAACATGATCAAGAAGAACACCAAGGTCAACTACCAGGGCGGGAGGGGCGGCCGCAGTTACAAGGAAGGCGGCATCATCCACCAGGAAGCCCTGATTCACGTAAGCAACGTCGCGCTCGTCGACCCGGACACCAAGAGGCCGGCCAAGGCCGGCTACCGGACCGAGGAGGGCAAGGACGGCGACGGCACGAAGAAGGTCCGGTTCTCCCGGGCTAGCGGTAAGGAAGTCTGATGGCTGCCACCAAGACTCAGAATGCCCCCGAGGCCGCCGAGCGCGGTAACGGGGCAGGCCAGGCGGCGGGGGCCGAGCGGGTGCCGCCCAGGCTCAAGGAAAGGTACCGGGCTGAGATCGCCGGGGCGATGCGCCAGGAATTCGCATACCCGAACGTCATGCAGGTGCCGACGATCACCAAGATCGTAGTGAACATGGGCGTCGGCGAGGCTGCCCGCGACTCCAAGCTGATCGACGGCGCCGTTCGGGACCTGGCGATCATCACCGGCCAGAAGCCGGCGGTGGCCAGGGCCCGTAAGTCGATCGCGCAATTTAAGCTGCGCGAGGGCATGCCGATCGGGGCGCACGTCACGCTGCGCGGCGACCGGATGTGGGAGTTCCTCGACCGGCTGCTATCGCTCGCGCTGCCGCGTATACGTGACTTCCGCGGGCTGTCCGACCGGCAGTTCGACGGCCGCGGCAACTACACCTTCGGCCTGACCGAGCAGCTGATGTTCCACGAGATCAACCCCGATCAGGTGGACCGGCAGCGCGGCATGGACGTAACCGTCGTCACCTCCGCAACCACCGACGAAGAAGGCCGCTCGCTATTGCGGCGGCTCGGCTTTCCATTCAGGGAGAACTAACCAGTGGCGAAGAAGAGCCTCATCGCCAAGGCCAAGCGCAAGCCGAAGTACGCAGTGCGGGCCTACACCAGGTGCTCACGCTGCGGCCGACCGCGCGCCGTGTACCGCCGGTTCGGCCTGTGCCGGATCTGCTTCCGGACGCTCGCGCACCGCGGTGAGCTGCCTGGCATCACCAAGTCCAGCTGGTAATAGAAAAGAGACCGACCTGGGCGCCGCACGGTGCCCACCGACCACGCCGCAGGTCCTCGTGGAGCTTGAGAGTCACAGGGAAACCGCGGCGAGGAGGGCCACCAGGCCATGACCATGACCGACCCGGTCGCAGACATGCTGACCCGTCTGCGCAACGCCAACTCGGCCTACCACGACAGCGTGAGCATGCCGCATTCCAAGATCAAGGCGCACATCGCCGAGATCCTGCTGCAGGAGGGCTACATCGCCAGCTGGAAGGTGGAAGATGCCGAGGTTGGAAAGAACCTCGTGATCGCGCTGAAGTTCGGGCCGACCAGGGAGCGCTCGATCGCGGGGCTGAAGCGCGTGTCCAAGCCCGGCCTGCGGGTGTACGCGCGCAAGGACAACCTCCCGCGCGTGCTCGGCGGACTCGGCGTGGCGATCATCTCGACGTCGTCCGGCCTGATGACTGACAAGCAGGCGAAGAAGAAGGGCGTAGGCGGGGAAGTCCTCGCTTACGTCTGGTAGGGAGCCAGCTATGTCACGAATCGGACGAATGCCGATTGTCATACCGAGCGGTGTGAACGTCACCATTGATGGCCGCAAAGTGCACGTGAGGGGCCCCAAGGGCGAGCTGAACATGGAGGTTGCGCCGCCGATCGAGGTGGCCCAGTCCGACGGCATCATCACCGTGACCCGTCCAAGCGATGAGGGCGAGATCCGCGCGCTGCACGGCCTGTCCCGGTCGCTGATCGCGAACATGGTCACCGGGGTGACCGAGGGCTACAGGAAGACGATGGAGATCGTCGGCGTTGGCTACCGGGTTCAGGCCAAAGGCAGGGACCTCGAGTTCGCTCTCGGCTTCAGCCATCCGGTGCCAGTCTCGGCGCCGGATGGCATCAACTTCCGGGTCGAAACGCCGACGAGATTCGTCGTCGAGGGAATCGACAAGCAGCAGGTGGGAGAGGTCGCGGCGAACATCCGCAAGCTTCGCAAGCCCGACCCGTATAAGGGCAAGGGCGTCAGGTACCAGGGCGAGCAGATCCGCCGCAAGGTCGGGAAGGCTGGGAAGTAACACATGTCTGGCACCAAGACCAGGGCCCACGGCCGCATCAGCGGGCGGACCGCGGCGCGGATCTCGTCCAGGGAGCGGCGCCACCTGCGGGTGCGCAAGAAGGTCGAGGGCAGCGCAGCCCGGCCGCGGCTGGTTGTCACCCGCTCGGCCAAGAACACCTTCGCCCAGCTAGTCGACGACACTGCGGGGAACACGCTGGCCTCGGCCTCGACCCTCGAGATCCGCGGGAGCGAGGGGGACAAGACCGCCAAGGCCAAGCAGGTCGGCGCCCTGCTCGCTGAACGGGCAGCCAAGGCCGGCATCACCGCGGTCGTCTTTGACCGAGGCGGCCACTCCTATCACGGCCGGGTGGCCGCGCTGGCCGACGGCGCCAGGGAAGGCGGGCTGAACCTGTGACGCGCACCACTCGCACAACCCCACGACAGAAGAGGAAGATCTGATGGCAGCAACAGCGCGACGCGGCGCCGGCGGCACCGGCGAGCGCCGGGAGCGCCGCGACGACCGCCGTGGGGCCGGCGCCGAGAAGGGCACCGCCTACCTGGAGCGCGTGGTCACCATTAACCGCGTGGCCAAGGTCGTCCAGGGTGGCCGCAGGTTCAGCTTCACCGCGCTGGTGGTCGTCGGCGACGGCAACGGCATGGTCGGCGTCGGGTACGGCAAGGCCAAGGAAGTCCCTGCGGCGATCGCCAAGGGCGTCGAGGCCGCCAAGAAGGCGTTTTTCCGCGTGCCGAGGATCGGCGGCACCATCCCGCACACCGTGCAGGGCGAGGAATCAGCCGGCGTGGTGCTGCTCAAGCCCGCCAGCCCCGGTACCGGCGTCATCGCCGGCGGCCCGGTGCGGGCGGTGCTGGAGTGCGCCGGCATCCATGACGTCCTGTCCAGGTCGCTGGGCTCGTCTAACCCGATCAACGTGGTGCACGCCACGGTGACGGCGCTGAAGAGCCTGAACCGGCCGGAGGAGATCGCGGCCCGGCGCGGGCTGCCGATTGAGCAGGTTGCCCCGGCCGCCATGCTCAGGGCCCGAGCAGCGGCCGCCACGGCCGGCTCGTCCGCCAATGGCGCGCCGGGCAGCACGGGCCCGGCTGAGAGCAGCTGAGAGGCAGGACACGATGGCAGACCTGAAGGTCAGGCAGATCAAGTCGAAGATCGGTGGCAACAAGCAGCAACGTGACTCGCTGCGCTCGCTTGGCTTGCACCACGTCGGCGACGAGGTCGTCAAGCCAGACCGTCCCGAGGTCCGCGGCATGATCAATGCGGTGCGCCACCTGGTCACCGTGGAGGAGGTCGACTAGAGATGGCAGAAGGCGAGACCGGGGCCCCAGCTCGGGGCGCGGCAGCGCCCGCGGGGGGTACGGGGGGTCGCCCCCCCGAGCCAGCATCAGCTCGGGGCGCGGCAGCGCCCGCGGGGGGTGCGGGGGGTCGCCCCCCCGAGGCAGCACGAGCCGGGCTGAAGATCCACCACCTGCGGCCGGCCCCTGGCGCGCACATCCCGCGCACCAGGGTCGGGCGAGGCGAGGCCTCCAAGGGCAAGACGGCGGGCCGCGGCACCAAGGGCAGCAAGGCACGGCACAACATCCCTGAGTTCTTCGAGGGCGGCCAGATGCCGCTGCACCGGCGGCTGCCGAAGCTCAAGGGCTTCTCCAACGCCAGGTTCAAGACCACGTACCAGGTGGTCAACCTCGACCGGATTGCCCGGCTGTACCCGGCGGGCGGGGAGGTGACGCCCGAGGACCTCGTGAGCAAGGGCGCGGCCAGGGCCGGCGAGTTGGTTAAGGTACTCGGCCAGGGCGAGGTCAGCGTCGCGCTCCACGTGAGCGCGCACGGCTTCTCGGCGACGGCCAAGGACAAGATCACCGCCGCTGGCGGAACCGTTACCGAGTTGTGAAATGACTGCCGCTCGCGTTCGGGCCAGGGTCGGCTTAAACTCCCGCTGGCCTGTGCTTTGCGCTGGCGATACCCAGTTCGCATGGCTGCGGGACCCCGGGCGGCACGTTAAACTTCGGCGAGCACAGTTTCTGCAGCTACGGGGCCAGCACCCACGGGACCGGCAAGCGGCGGGCCCACAGGCGCGGGCGCGCCTGGCGACCAGCGGACGCACTCCGCGGCAGGAGCGGCAGATGACGTTGAACTATCGACTAGGGGACAGCGGATGCTGACCGCGTTCATACGGGCGTTCCGCACGCCTGACCTGCGCAAGAAGCTGCTTTTCACGGTCTTCATCATCGCCGTGTTCCGACTCGGGCAGGACCTCACCACGCCGGGCGTGTCGGAGGCGAACCTGCGGTACTGCGAGGGCGTGAGCTCGTCGACCGGCATCTTCCAGCTGGTCAACCTGTTCAGCGGTAACGGGATCGGCAGGCTGGCGGTTTTCGCGCTCGGCATCATGCCCTACATCACGGCCAGCATCATCCTGCAGTTGCTCGCCGTGGTTATCCCGCGGCTTGAGACGCTGCGGAAAGAGGGCCAGACCGGGCAGGCGAAAATTACCCAGTACACCCGGTATCTCACCGTGGGCCTGGCGATCCTGCAATCCACCGGTATCGTCGCGTTGGCCCGCAGCGGCGAGCTCTACAACGGCTGCGGCAGCGCCACTGACCATCCCCTGATCCCCAACCCGTCGATCTTCACGATCACCACGATGGTGATCATCATGACCTCCGGCACCGCGGTGATCATGTGGCTCGGCGAGCTGATCACCGACAAGGGTGTCGGCAACGGGATGTCGGTGATGATCTTCACTCAGATCATCGCGGTCGTGCCCAGTCAGTTCGAGCTGATCTTGCTGGACAAGGGCAAGTTCGTCTTCTTCCTCGTGCTGATCATGGGCGTGTTCATCGTCGCGTTCGTGGCCTTCATGGAACAGGCACAGCGGCGGATCCCGATCCAGTACGCCAAGCGCATGGTCGGCCGGCGGATGTACGGCGGCACGTCCACGTATATCCCGCTGAAGGTCAACCAGGCGGGTGTCATCCCGGTCATCTTCGCCTCTTCGCTGCTATATATCCCGCAGCTGGCGGCCAACCTGTTCGGGCACGACGCGACCCACGGCTGGGCTTACTGGGTGAACAACAACCTGGTCTATGGCGACAAGCCCGCATACGCGGCCGCGTATTTCCTGCTGATCCTGTTCTTTACTTACTTCTACGTCTCAATCACCTTTAATCCCACCGAGGTGGCCGACGGCATGAAGAAGGGCGGCGGGTTTATCCCCGGCATCAGGCCGGGCGGACCGACGGCCGGCTACCTCAGCCACGTGCTGAGCCGGCTGACGGCGGCCGGCTCGCTGTACCTGGCGCTGATCGCGCTCATCCCGCTGATCGCCGTCGGCCTGCTCGCCGCGACCCAGCAGTTCCCGCTGGGCGGGACCAGCATCCTGATCATGGTGGGCGTCGGCCTGGACACGGTCAAGCAGATCGAGAGCCAGCTGCAACAGCGTAACTACGAGGGCTTCCTGAGGTAGTGCGACTAGTCCTCGTTGGGCCCCCCGGCGCGGGCAAGGGGACGCAGGCCCAGTTCATCGCCTCTCACCTGTCGATCCCGAAGATCTCGACAGGCGATATCTTCCGGTACAACGTGAGCACAGGCACCGAACTGGGCACGCAGGCCAAGGCCTACATGGGCCGCGGCGACCTGGTACCTGACGAGATCACGATCGCCATGGTCGTCGCACGGCTGCAGGAGCCGGACGCCCAGGCTGGCTTCCTGCTTGACGGCTTCCCCAGGAACATGCCGCAAGCCGAGGTGCTGCGCAAGCTGCTGGCCGAATGGGACACGAGGCTTGACGTCGTGCTTGAGCTGGTCGTGGACGACGACGAGGTCGTCAGGCGACTGTCGGGGCGCCGGACCTGCCGCCAGTGCGGGCGAATCTGGCATGTGCTGTTCGAGCCGCCGGCCAGGGGCGGGATCTGCGACGACTGCAACGGCGAGCTGTTCCAGCGCGACGACGACCGGGAGCAGACGATCCGGCACCGGCTCGACGTTTACAGCGAGCAGACGCAGCCGCTGATTGCCTTCTACGCCGACGAGGGGATCCTGCTCGGCATCGACGCCACCGGACCCGTCGAGGAAATCACCGAGCGCGCCATGAACGCCTTGCGGCGCTTCATCCGTTGAGCCGCGAGCGACCGGCCCTAGCCGGGTAGCGTGGATGGGCTGACAAAGGAGGCGGGATGCGGCAGAACCGGGTCGAGGGGCCTGCCGGGCAGGGAGTCGGCCATGGCCTATGACCCCGACGTGCGGGCATCCGACGACGACCGGGACCGGACCGCCGGGCTGCTACGCGAGCATCATGCGCTCGGCCGCCTGAACCCCGAGGAATTCAGTGAGCGCCTCGACAAGACCTTCACCGCGACAACGATTGGCCAGCTTGAGCAGCTATTGAAGGACCTGCCCCGGATGGACCTGTACCGGCTGCCCGAGGCCCCGATGACCAGGCAGCCGCGGCAGGCCCAGCCTAGGGTCCGCTCGGCCGGTCACATGTCGGCCGAATGGCGGGCGGCGTGGGGCGTCTACCTCACCGTGAACCTGGTCTGCATCGTGGTCTGGATGCTTTCCGGCTTCGGATCCCCGTGGTTCCTGTGGGTCGCGGGGCCCTGGGGCGCGGTCATGGCCGGGACCTACTGGAGCTTCGGGAGACCGGCCCGGCGCCAGCTCGGTTCCGGGCCTGATCAGGGCCAGTTGCCCGGCGGCTAGCACGGCCTGGGAATATTCGATCCGGTCCCGTCGTTACCACACGTCGGGCGGGGCCAGGAGCCGGTTCGCGTAGGCGGCGGACCTGAAGTAAACTTTCCCACGGCCCATAAGCTGCTGTCTGCGTGCGGATCCTCGCCACAGCGCGATAGCGGCTAGTCAGCCCGGTCGCCCGTGCACAGGCGGGCAAGATCAGCCTAACCAGATCACTAGCTTGCAGGCATGGCCCTGCGAGTTGGGTCACGACAACAAGCAGCGAAGCGCGGAGGGCATGGCCAAGAAAGACGGCGCCATCGAGATCGAGGGAACGGTCGTGGAGTCGCTCCCGAACGCCTTTTTCAGGGTGGAGCTGGACAACGGGCACAAGGTCCTAGCCCACATCAGCGGCAAGATGCGGATGCACTACATCCGGATCCTGCCTGATGACAGGGTCGTCGTGGAGCTGAGCCCCTACGACCTGAGTCGTGGGCGGATTGTCTACCGGTACAAGTAACTAGCGTTAAGGGCGCCAGCCGGTCAGCCGGGGCGCCGCGAGGAGAGACCAGGCAAATGAAGGTCAAGCCAAGCGTCAAGAAGATCTGCAGCAAGTGCCGGATCATTCGCAGGCATGGCCGGGTCATGGTCATCTGCTCTGACCCGCGGCACAAGCAGCGTCAGGGCTGAGGACGGGCCCGGCCCGTGCTACTGACAGCTGTACAACTGAAGAGCACGGTTCGACCGAACAGCTCGGGCCGAGCACAGCAAGCACGCACCGCGATCCGCGGGCCCGCAGGGCCTGCGGAGCACCCCCGGAGGAGGCCGGGGCCGTGTCCGGGCAGGGACACGGAGGCGGCGCGCACGACCTCCAAAGCGTAAGGAGAACTGCCCACGATGGCACGCCTTGTCGGCGTTGACTTGCCCCGCGATAAGCGGCTTGAGGTCGCGCTTACCTACATCTACGGCATTGGCCGGACCCGCGCGTTCGAGACGCTGAGCGCCACCGGCGTCAGCGGTGACACCCGGGTGCACAACCTCAGCGATGAGGACGTCATCCGGCTCAGGGACTGGATCGAGGCCAACTACAAGGTCGAGGGCGACCTGCGCCGCGAGGTGCAGGCCGACATCCGGCGCAAGGTCGAGATCGGCTGCTACCAGGGCCTGCGGCACCGCCGCGGGCTGCCTGTACACGGGCAGCGCACGCAGACCAATGCCCGCACCCGCAAGGGCAAGAAGAAGACGGTGGCCGGCAAGAAGAAGGCCGGCAAGAAGTAGTAGTCCGCTGCACGCGGCGGGACCGCGCGCAGCTGGTCCGACCACCTCCAGGATCAAGGGAGCAGGATGCCTCCGAAGAGCCGCACCGGCGTCAAGAAGGTACGCCGGAAGGAACGCAAGAACGTCGCGCACGGCCATGCGCACATAAAGAGCACCTTCAACAACACGATCGTCTCGATTACCGACCCAGGCGGGAGCGTCATCTCGTGGGCCTCCTCCGGCCAGGTCGGCTTCAAGGGCTCGCGCAAGTCAACTCCGTACGCCGCGCAGATGGCAGCCGAGGCCGCCGCGCGCCGGGCTATGGAGCATGGCATGCGCAAGGTCGACGTGTTCGTGAAGGGTCCTGGATCGGGTCGGGAGACCGCGATCCGGTCGCTGCAGGCCACCGGCCTGGAAGTCGGGTCCATCCAGGACGTCACCCCGGTTCCGCACAATGGCTGCCGCCCGCCTAAGCGGCGCCGGGTCTGAGGAGTAAGCATCACATGGCTCGATACACAGGCGCCGACTGCAAGCGCTGCCGCCGCGAGAAGACCAAGCTGTTCCTGAAGGGCTCCAAGTGCGACGGGCCGAAGTGCCCGATCGAGATCCGCCCCTACCCGCCTGGCGAGCACGGGCGCAACCGGCCGAAGGAGAGCGAGTACCTGCTCCAGGTCAGGGAGAAGCAGAAGGCCAGGCGCATCTACGGCGTGCTGGAGAAGCAGTTCGGCAACTACTACGAGGAGGCCGCCCGGAAGCGCGGCAAGACTGGTGAGGCGCTGCTGCAGATCCTGGAGACCCGGCTGGACAACGTCGTGTTCCGGGCCGGCTTCGCCAAGAGCCGCGACATGGCCCGCCAGGTCGTCAGCCACGGGCACATCCTGGTGAACGGCAAGAAGGTCGACATTCCCTCCTATCGCGTCAGCGAGAACGACATCGTCGAGGTGGCGCCCAAGTCGAGGGACCTGACCCCGTTCGTCATTGCTCGCGCCGAGGCAGGGGAGCGGACTCCCCCGGCTTGGCTCGAGGTCATTCCGGACAAGATGCGCGTGCTGATCCACTCGATCCCCGTGCGCGCTCAGATCGACACCGTCGTCTCCGAACAGCTCATCGTCGAGTACTACTCGAAGTAAACCGGCCAGACGGCCAACCAACGCCGGCGCGCGGCCGGCGGAAGACGCGACTGTCATATAGCGGGCAGCGCGGAAAGGAAGTGTCATGCTCATCGCTCAGCGCCCTGGTCTCACCGAGGAGCAGGTAGACGAGAACAGGTCCAGGTTCGTCATCGAGCCGCTCGAGCCGGGTTTCGGCTACACGATCGGCAACTCGCTGCGTCGCACGCTGCTGTCGTCGATCCCCGGTGCGGCAGTCACCAGCATCAGGATCGAGGGCGTCCTGCACGAGTTCTCGACCGTGCCCGGTGTCACCGAGGACGTCACCGACATCATCCTCAATCTCAAGGAGCTCGTCGTCTCGTCCGAGCACGACGAGCCCATGCACATGTACCTGCGCAAGCAGGGACCGGGACCGGTCACGGCCGCGGACATCGCGCCTCCGGCAGGCCTTGAGGTGCACAATCCCGACCTGCACATCGCGACACTGAACGGCAAGGGCAAGCTGGAAATGGAGCTCACGGTCGAGCGCGGCCGCGGCTACGTCTCCGCCGCCCAGAACAAGCAGCCCGGGCAGGAAATCGGGCGCATCCCGATCGACTCGATTTACTCGCCGGTGCTGCGCGTGACCTACAAGGTCGAGGCGACCCGAGTCGAGCAGCGGACCGACTTCGACAAGCTGATCGTCGACGTCGAGACCAAGCCGTCCCTGCGGCCGCGGGACGCGGTGGCCAGCGCGGGCAAGACGCTGGTCGAGCTGTTCGGCCTGGCCAGGGAGCTGAACCTGGACGCCGAGGGCATCGACATCGGCCCGTCACCTACGGACGCGGCACTCGCGGCCGACCTGGCCCTGCTGATCGAGGAGCTAAACCTTACGGTGCGCTCCTACAACTGCCTCAAGCGCGAGGGCATCCACACCGTCGGCGAACTCGTTGCCCGCAGCGAGCAGGACCTGCTGGACATCCGCAACTTCGGCGCCAAGTCGATCGAGGAGGTCAAGCAGAAGCTCACTGACATGGGTCTGGCGCTGAAGGACTCCCCGCCCGGATTCGACCCGGGCACGGCGGCCGACAGTTACGGAGCGGCCGACGACGACGATGACTACGTCGAGACCGAGCAGTACTGACCGGCTGCAGGCCTGCGCGTACCGAACCTAGGAGATTGTTCAGATGCCCACGCCCACCAAGGGTGCCCGACTCGGCGGCAGCTCGGCCCATCAGCGGCACATGCTGGCGAACCTGGCGACCGCACTCTTCGAGCACGGGAAGATCACCACGACCGAGGCAAGGGCTCGCAGGCTCCGTCCGTACGCCGAGCGCCTGATCACCTTCGCCAAGCGGGGCGACCTGCATGCACGGCGCCAGGTCCTCACCGTCGTGACCGACAAAGCGGTTGTTCACACGCTGTTCG
>JASHOL010000365.1 GCA_030041135.1 Streptosporangiaceae bacterium
TCGGTCCTGGCCGGTCCCGGCCTCGACGAGCGGGCGCAGGTGCGCGGTGAACTCGGCCTTCTCCTGCTCGGTCAGCGCCCGCTCGAGAACGTCGGCCAGCGGCGGAACGAGCGGGTTACCCGACATGCGCAGGAACCGGTCCCACGGCACCGGAGCACGCGACGACTTGACCGTCACTTGCAGGTCGAGGTCGACCAGGGCGAACCCGGCCTGCTCGGCCAGCCGGACCAGGTCGCGATCGTCGAAGTCCGTCATCGGGTCCAGGTCGGGCTGGTAGGTACGGAACACGGCGTTGACCTTCGCCAGGACGGGCGCGATCGCGCTGACGTCATAGCCCATCAGGGAATGATCCTCGAGTCCGTGCATGAGCACGTTGATCGGCTCGAACAGGCTGAGGCGCCCGCCTGGGCGCAGCACGCGGCGGAATTCGCTCAACGCCGCGGCCTTGTCCTTGACGTAGATCAGCACCGACCTCGTCGTCACGACGTCGACGGACTCGTCGGCTATGCCCTCGAGCCGGTCAGCGCCCGCCTGCACGAACTCGCACCGGTCAAGCTGCCCGCTCGCCGCTGCGGCCTCGCGGCAGTGGTCGAGCAGGTCTTGCGAGACGTCGGAGAAGATGACGCGGCCGGCCGGTCCCAGCCGGCCGAGCGCGCCGAACGCGATCAGGCCGTCCCCGCAGCCGACGTCGAGCAGCGTGTCGTCGGACCTGAGTTCCGCGCGGTCAAGCACGCGGTCACGGACCGGGTGCAGCGAATTGGCCAGCATCTGCTCGCGGGCCTCATCGTCCCCTCCGTGCCGGACCTCAAGGAGCCAGCGATGCCACCGATCACGTGTTTCCGTCACAACACCCATCATGGCGCACCAGCCGGTCATCCGGTCGCGGCGTCATCCCACCGATCACCCCACGATGTCTTCCTGGCCCGGCGGTACGCCTCCCCCTTGCTCTTGCCGACTGCCAGCTTCGTGGCGCGGCCGTCACGGTCACAGAGGTCGAGCGTCACCAGGTTCTTGCGCTGCCCTGGCCGGCGGACGACGCGCCCGGCCGGGCAGTCGGGCGAACCGACGCCGGGCCGCGCGGCTGCCACGTAGCTGAACTTCTCGTCCTCGTACGGCAGATCCGCCCCCTTGACCCGCCGGTGGGTGGCCGAGCGCTGCAGCCGGGCCGCGAAATGACACCAGTCCCCCGGCACCTCAAGCGGGCAGCCGAGCTGATGCGGGCACGGTGCCACGACGTCGTAGCCGGCGGCCAGGAGCCGGGCGCGGGCCGCGAGGATCCGCCGGTGGCCCGCGGGCGTGCCCGGCTCGAGCAGCAGCACCGCCGGCGCGGCCCCGGTGACCAGCTCGGTGAGCCGATCCTGCTGTCGCTCGGTCAGTTCACCGAGGACGTACGCGGCGACCGCCAAGTCGGCGGAGTCCTGTACCGCCGCGCGCTCGGCCGCATCGCTCAGCTCCAGCCGCCAGCGTCGCCAGGCCGCGCCCCGCAACGCGCCCGACGTGGATTCAGCCAGGATTGCCTGGCCCAGCCTGATGGCCTCGCCCGACTGCTCCAGGAGGGTTAGCCCGGCGGCGTCCGGCAGCTGATCGGCGACTGCCCACGAGGCGCCGCCCGTTCCCGCCCCGAAGTCCAGCACCGTGGCCGGTGTCCAGCCGGGCAGCCCCCGCCGCATCTGGGCGAACGCCGCCCCGGTCGCCGCGGCCGTCGCCGGCATCCGGTAGGCGGCGTACGCGGCCACTTCCCGTGCGGAGGTAAGCACTGGTGCGGCGGGCACCTCGCCTGAGCGGTAGGCGTCCATCAGCCGCCGCACTCCCGCCGACAGGCTGGCCAGCCCTGTACCCTCCAGGCCGGCCTGCACGGCGGCGCTCAGCGATCCCGCTCCCTCGGCCGGGTTCATAAGGCAACCGTAGGCGCGGCGACGGCCTACAGATGGGAACGAGCCGCCACCGGGCCCAGTGTCAGTCCGACCGCGCAACCGTAGAACTCGCCGAGCCGCTCGGCCTGATCCTTCAGCTCGCGGTGCTGGCTCGCGGTGAGGTCGCCGAACGGCTCGACGGTGATCGATCGCGCGCGTCCCGCCCGCCGCTGGTGCCAGAGCCCGGCCACCACGCCGTCGACCAGCAGCACCGGCTTAGTCCCCGCCCCGCCAGAGGGACGTCCGCCAACCAGCGCACGCTCGGCGGCGAGGCCAGGGAACAGCAACCCGCGCGGCTGACCGCCGATCACATAGGCGTCGAAGTAGGGCAGCAGCCGGACGCCGCGCGGCTCGCCCGATGGCAGCGGCAATCCCGCGGGCCACCAGGCCGCGACGCCGGCCAGCTCCACCCGCTGCCGGGCGCCACCGCGCTCGGCCAGCAAGTCAGCCGCTACCGGCCTCGGCACAGCCAGCCAGCGCGCGAGGCCGTCGACCGTGGCCGGCCCGTATGAGGTCAGATACTGGCTCACGAGCCACTCGAGGGCGGGCGCCCCCGCCTCGGGCTCGAAGCCCGGCAGCCACCGGCGCGGACTAGTGAACGTGACGTTCCGCCCGCGGTCGGGCCCGAAGCACAGCACGCCGCGGGCGCCGGCCAGCTTCACCGCCTGCCGCCAGCGCGGCCACATCCCCGTGAATGCCGGAATGACCTCGTCACCGGCCCAGCTGCCGCAGTGGCTGAGGACGGCCTCGCCGAGTTCATGAACGGTTAGGTCGGCCGCTGCCAGCGCCAACCCGATCGCTTCGAGCACGGACTCGGCCTGGTCGGGCGTCAGGTAGGTGCTGGCCGGGCCGCTCGTGTTCTGGGGCAGCGCGGACAGCGCGCCGGTCCACCGAGGCAATTCGGCCGCCGGAAGCAGGTGCACGGTGCCGCGCGGGCCGAACGTCTTGACCAGGCTGCGGTCCGCCCACAGCGCGGACTGCACGTCGGCGCGGGTGGAGCCAGCTAGCCGCTGGCCGATCGACCACTCCGCGGCCGACATGACCTGGGCGTGCGCGCCGCAGATGCGGGACGCGACCTGCGCTGGCGTAGCGTCGGCCGCCGGCTCGGCCAGCGCGTGCCGCTCGAGTCGGGCGGCCGATGCCTGCGTCCATGACAACCGCGGCAGGAGGCTCATGGCGCCAGCCTCCCAGCCGCTACCGACAGCGGCCGACAGCGGCCGCGGCGAACCGCGGTCGGGTCGTCCGGACCGCAACCTGCGCGCCGCCAGCAGCCTTCGACTCCCTGCGGCCGACGACGTGGTCCGGGTCAGTCGCAGAGCAACTTAGGCTGCTTGACATGACTGGACGCGGCTGGATTAACGACCTCCCTGACGAGATGGCGGGCCAGAAGGCGATCATGCTGCGGCTGCTTGACGCCTGCGAGGCCGATGCCAGGGTTCGCTGGCTGGCGGTCGGCTGCTCGGTCGGCCGCGGCGCGGGCGACCCGCTGTCCGACCTCGACATGGCCCTCGGCGTCCGCGACGAGGACTTCGACGCTGCCATCACCGACATCAGGGCCGTCGTCGACGGGCTGGCCGACCTGGTCGACAGCTACCACCACCTGCTGCCGGAGCGGACAGGGCCGCACGAGCGGATCTTCGCCCAGTACGCGGACCGCTGCCAGCTCGACTTGGTCGTGTTCCCGGCGTCGGCGGACATCGGTACCGGCCCGAGCATCGTCATGCTGTATGACGCCGACGACGTCATCGTGGTGCGGACCGAGCGCCCCCCGGTGACACCCGAGCAGGTGCGCGAGTGGGCGTTCCGCGGCTGGTGCTGCCTCGCGGACGTCGGCAAGTACCTGCGGCGAGGGTCGGCCTGGGAGGCGCTGGCCCAGCTTCACGAGGCGCGCAACTGCTGGTGGCAGCTCTGGGCCGTCGCGCACGACGTGCGCGACTCGCGTTACGGCATCATCAGCATCCTCGACTTCGCGGCGGGCATAGTCCCGGCCGATGCGGCCGGAACCGTACCCAGGCTCGACCTCGCCGAGCTGACCTCGTCCGCGCAGAAGGTGGCCGCACTCCTGGGCGACCTGGGCGCCTACCTGGCGCCGGAGTACCTGGCCGTGCTCCCTGACCCGATGGCGGCCTACATCACCGCGGATCTGGAGTCCCTCACGGCGGCAAGCGGTGCGGGCGAGAGCTGGGCACCCGCAGACTGCACGCTGCCGACCGCCGAGCGGCCGATCAGAGCAGCCGAGTTCAGCGACATGTTCAGTCGGGACGTGCTGACGGTTGACCGGCCCGAACTAAGCCGGCTCCGGCTTGGCCTGCGCCGCGGGCCGGAGACCGCCAGCCGCGCCGCCGCGCTGACAACGGCCGAGACGGAGTGCTGCTCGTTCTTCACGTTCACGCTTACGGTCGCAAACGACAGCTTGTACCTCGACGTCGGCGTTCCCGAGTCGAGGGCCGAGATCCTGGACGCGCTGGCCGACCAGGCCGCGGCCGCGGCTGGGGTCGCGGCGAGCTGAGCCCGACCGAGCGAAAATTCCGCTGGCGCAGGCCGGGCTACTCGGGCAGCATCGAGCAGTGGTCCGAGCGCGACAGGACGTGGCCGAGCTCCTTGCCCACTGGGGCATCAGCCCCGGCGCCGAGCACACGTCGGCCGCACGCGGATCCAACAATCGGACCATCCTGGTATCGCAGGGTGACCGGCGCTGGGTGCTGCGGATCAGCCAGAACCTGTCGGCTGGCCAGGTACTGGCCGAGCACAGGCTGCTGGCACGGATGCGCGGGCGTGATCTGCCGTTCGCGCTGCCCGAGCCCGTGCCGACGGCAGCCGGCGACACGGTAGTCGAGACGACAGAAGGCCCGGCGTCCCTGTGCCGCTGGATCACTGGCGTGCGCCCCGACCCTAGCAGCGAGACGGCCCTCCAACGGATCGGCGCGGGCCTCGGCCGCCTGAGCGCGGCGATGCGTGACCTCCCGGCCGGCGACGCGCCGCAGCACTGGGGCGACGGTCCGCTGGCCGCGCTTCCCGCGGACGTGGGAGCCGATGACCTGATCGCGGAGCTGGCGGCGGCGGGCATCGGCCCCGAGCAGACGCAGTTGCTGAATACGTCGGCCGCGAGAGCAGACACCTGGTACAAGTCCGCGGCTGGCGGCCTCCCGATCCAGGTCGTGCACGGCGACATCGGCCCGTCAAACGTGCTCGTTGACCAGGACTCCGGTGAGCTGACAGGAATACTCGACTTCGAGATCTCCGGGGCTGACTACCGGGTGCAGGATCTCGTCGCCACGCTGCTGCTCTGCGGCGCGCTGGAAGGCCAGGACTGGCCGACGCGGGCCACGGCCCTCGTCCGGGGCGTTGCCGGCGTCCTGGAGCTTGACCCGGCTGAGATCGACGCCGTCCCCCAACTGCTCATCTGCAGGGCCGTGGGCTCGACGCTCTGGCGCGCGGGCCGGTGGCGCCGTGGCCTGGCCAACCTGGACGACGTCGCCCAGCGCCTGCGTGTGCTGGCGGCCACGGTGAGGTTCGTCTCCGAGGCAGGCGGCCAGCTGCGCGACCTGCTTTCCCAGGCCAGCCGCGCCGACACCGAGGCCCGACCGCATCCTGCCGCCGAGGGCAACCGATGAGAGCGTCTATTTTCTTGCCGATCGTGATCAGGGACCTCAACGAAGCCGACCTCGACAACCTCACGTGGTCGGGCGCCGCCCCGGCTCCGGCCGCAGCCACGGCCGGCTCGGCGAGCGACCCGAGCCACCCGAGCCGCCCGGCCGAGCGGGGCAACTCCCCGGCCAGTGCGAGAATCTTGGGATGGCGGCAAGCCGTCGGCGGCGGTATGACGTAATTGTCTGGTATGGGTGACGATGACCGGGAGGGCTCATGGATGAGGAGCGGGCGCGCGCGCTGCTTGTCGCCGAGCGGGCAGAAGTCCAGCAACTGCTGAGCGATACGAAGCAAGCCGGAGAGGAAGATCGCGAGGCCGAGGCGGACACCCTGTACGCCTCTGACGCCGCTCAGCCTCTGACCGCCGAGGGCATGGACGACGCCGTGGCCGAGAGCCTCCGCGATCGGCTGGCGGCGCTGGACCGCGCGCTGAAACGGCTGGACGAAGGAACCTACGGCTTCTCCGTTCGCAGCGGAGAGCCGATCCCTGACGAGCGACTCGAAGCCGACCCGGCCGCGGAGCTCACCGTCGCCGAGGCGCGAAGCCAGCGCTAGCCCGCGGGCGCGGCCTTCCCGATAACCAGGTCCAGGTCTATCTGGTCTATCTCGCCGGGATCGCTGGCCCGCCACGCGATGTGCTGATCCGGCCGGACAAGCAGGAACTCGTCGCGCCACGGGTAGCCAGGCGGCGGGTCGAGCAGCGCGAGCGGAATGCCGCGCCGCCGGGCGCAGGTGGCGAGTGGCGCTGCGTGGCGCGTCAGCCCGAGCAGCGTGAAGCCGGTGCCGAGCCGGTCGTACAGGGACGAGCCGTCGGCCAGCCAGGCGTGCGGCAGCCGCGCTCCCGGCTCCGCCGTTGGGGTGTAGCACGTCGAGTCCGACTCGCCGGCGGGCCGAACTGCAGCCTGCACGACGGCCTGCACGACGGGCGAGCCGGCGTAGGAATAGCCAAGGACCAGGCCCAGGCTGTAGAACTCGGCCCGCTTCGCGCGCTGGATCGCGGCCGCGTCGATCGGCAGCACGGTCGGAAGGCTGTTCAGGTTAGCCTCGGCGCTCGCTACCGTCTGCTCGACCACGCCGCGCCGCTCGGGCTCGTAGCTGGCCAGCAGCGCGGGAGCCGCCCAGCCGCGCTCGACCGCCGCGATCTTCCAGGCGATGTTCACCGCGTCCCCGACCGACGTGTTGAATCCGTGCCCACCCCAGGGCGGGTTCACGTGCGCGCTCTCCCCGACCAGGAACACGCGGCGGTCGGCGAAGGCATCTGCGACCAGCATCCGCGCTGTCCACGGATCGGTCGCGAGCACCTCGTGCTCGACCGGCGCGCCGACGAGACCGGTGATCAGCTCGCTCGCGTGCGCGGAGCCGTAGGCCGGGTCGATGCCCGGCAGTATCGCCCACCAGGTCCCGGCCAGGTCCAGCCGGCCGATGAGCCCAGGGGCGC
>JASHOL010000366.1 GCA_030041135.1 Streptosporangiaceae bacterium
CCAGGTCGGCTGGGCTGCCCATCCGCGGCACGGCCCCTGATCCGCCCGCAGCCGAGCAGGCGGCCGGCGGTCACGGCGCCCCGGCGGCATCGCGGGGACCGGCTCCGGCGTGCGCGACACCCGTGATGCACGGGCCCGGCCGGCGGCTGGTCACTGCACCCCCGTTGACGGCCAACGCACCGTTCCTGGCACGCTCGGAATAGCAATCCGGCCCGACCGGTTCGCGAGGTATGTACGGTGCTGGCATGGCCGGAGCTGGCGAGAGGGGATCAGTTGAGCATCCTGGGCACGCGGGTCCTGCGAACGGAGGATCCCAAATTCCTGACCACAGGCGGCGTCTACACCGAGGACGTGGTTGACGAGCGGCTGGCCAGGGCCTGCCATGTGTTCTTCGTCCGGTCGCCGGTCGCGCATGCCAGGATCACCGGCATCGACGCCAGCGCAGCAACCGAGGCGCCCGGCGTGATCGCCGCTTTCACCGGCGCGGACCTGGCCGACCTGCCGGTCATCCCACCGTCCGCGGCTGGCGCGATGAACACCGAGATGACCCAGCGGCTGCTGGCTACCGACAAGGTCCGCTACGTGGGCGAGCCCGTGGCCGTGGTCGTGACCGAGCATGGCTACCGGGGCGAGGACGCGCTGGAGCTCGTGGCCGTCGACTACGATCCGCTGCCCGCCGTGCTCGGCTTCGAACCGGACGACAGCTCGTTGCTCTTCGAGGCGGCCGGGACCAACGTCGCCGGCTACTGGGGCGACCGGTCCGCGCTCAAGCCCGACCTGTTCGACGGCTGCGAGGCGGTGGTCAGCCACACCATCGTGAACCAGCGGGTCGCGCCGGCCCCGATGGAGACCAGGGCCGCGGCGGCAGTCTGGGGCGAAGACGGCCGGCTGACGACCTGGATACCGAACCAGGGCGCCCAGGGCACCCGCGACGACCTGGTGAAGCTGCTCAGCCTTGAGCCCGGCCAGGTCCGGGTCATCACGCCTGACGTCGGCGGGGCGTTCGGGGCCAAGTTCGGCGCCGATCCCGAGCACGCCGTGGTGGCCTGGGTGGCCCGCCGGCTCGGCCGGCCAGCCAGGTGGACCGAGACCAGGTACGAGAACATGATCGGGATGACGCACGGCCGGGCCCAGCAGCAAACGGTCACCATCGGCGGCAGCCGGGACGGCGACATCCAGGCCTACCGGCTCGAAATCGTGCAGGACGCGGGCGCGTATCCGAAGATCGGCGCGGTCCTGCCGATGCTGACGATCCTGATGACCACGGGGCCATACGACATCCCCAACGCGGAGGCGGTCGCCAGGGTGATCGTCACCAGCACGACGCCGATCGCCGCCTACCGCGGTGCCGGGCGGCCGGAGGCCACGGCCGCGATCGAGCGGGCCATCGACTTGTTCGCGACCGAGATCGGCGCTGATCCCGCGGACGTACGCCGGAAGAACCTGCTGCCGAGGTTCACCGAGCCGCACCGGACCAAATTCGGCGCGCTCTACGACACCGGCGACTACGTCGCGGCCCTGGACAAGGCTCTGGACGCGGCCGGCTATGCGGACCTGCGCAAGGAGCAGGCCGCGCGGCGTGCCCGCGGAGATGTCCGCCAGCTTGGCATCGGCGTGTCCAGCTACGTGGAGATAACCGGCATGGGCGACGGCGAGGGGACGGGACCGTCGGAGAACGCCACCGTCGAGGTACACCCCGACGGCACGGCCACGATCCTGACCGGCACCTCGCCCCACGGCCAGGGGCACGCCACCGCCTGGGCGATGCTCGCCAGCGAGGAGCTGGGCATCCCGGTCGATAAGATCACCCTCCAGTGGGGCGACACCGACCTCATCCCGGAAGGCGGCGGTACCGGCGGCTCGCGCAGCCTGCAGCAGGGCGGGGCGGCGGTGCAGCAGGCATCCAAGGAACTGATCGAGATCGCCAGGGAACGGGCCGCGGCCGAGTTGGAAGCCAACCCGGCCGACCTCGTGTTCGACACCTCAAGAAGCGCGTTCGCGGTGGCCGGCGACCCGGAGGCGTCGGTGCCGCTGACCAGGCTCGCCGAGAGCGAGCGGCTGCTGGTGCGGACGGTGTTCTCGGCGCCGGGAGCGACCTTCCCGTTCGGTACTCACGTGGCGGTCGCCGAGGTCGATACCGAGACGGGCAAGGCGACCCTGCGGCGGGTCATCACGGTGGACGACGCCGGCATCGTGCTCAACCCGCTGCTGGCCGAGGGACAGCGGCATGGCGGGATCGCCCAGGGCGCCGCTCAGGCACTGCTGGAGGAGGTCCTGTACGACGCCGACGGCAATCCGCTGACTACGAGCCTCGCGGATTACCCTTTCCTGTCGGCCACGGAGGTGCCCAGCTTCGAGCTGGCCGACATGGCCACGCCCACGACCTACAATCCGCTCGGCGCCAAGGGCATCGGCGAGGCAGGCAGCATCGGCGCTACTCCGGCGGTCCAGAACGCGATCGTGGACGCGGTGTCTCACCTCGGCGTCCGGCACATCGACATGCCCGTAACCTCCCGCCGGGTGTGGGCGGCCCTGCGGGCCGCGCAACAAGGATCGGAGCACCAGTGACCCGCATAGAGCTGACCGTCAACGGCGAGAAGCGGTCCGACGAGGTCGAGCCGCGCCTGCTGCTCGTGCACTACTTGCGCGAGGTCTGCGGCCTGCGCGCCGCGAACGTCGGGTGCGACACCACTTCCTGCGGGGCCTGCACGGTCTTGCTTGACGGCCGGTCGGTGAAGTCCTGCACGGTCCTGGCCGTGCAGGCAGCGGGCCTTGAGATCCTCACCGCCGAGGGACTGTCGGCCGACGGAGAACTGCACCCCGTACAGGCCGCGTTCCGCCAGAATCACGGGCTGCAATGCGGCTTCTGCACGCCGGGAATGGTCATGGCCACCGTCGGCCTGCTGGCCGAGAACCCGCACCCGACCGAGGAGGAAGCGCGAGCTGGCCTGGAAGGCAACCTGTGCCGCTGCACGGGATACCACAACATCATCCGCGCCGTGCTGGCCGCGGCCGACGCCCAGGCGCCAGCCCCGAACACGGAGGTGAGCGCATGATCCCGGCCCCGTTCGAGTACATCGCGGCCGAGTCCCCGGCCCACGCCCTGGAGTTGCTGGCCGAACGCGGCGACGACGCCAAGCTGCTGGCCGGCGGTCACTCGCTGCTGCCGATGATGAAGCTCCGGCTGGCCATGCCCGGCGTGCTGATCGACATAGGCGGGCTGACGGAGCTGGCGGGCGTCAGGGCGGACAACGGCGAGCTCGTGATCGGCGCGACCACGCGGCACGCGGACCTGGCCGCCTCCGAGCTAGTGCGGGCCGAGGCGCCGCTGCTGGCGTACGCGGCCGCGCAGGTCGGAGATCCGCAGATCCGCCATCGCGGAACTATCGGCGGCTCGCTGTCACATGCTGACCCGGCCGCCGACCTGCCGATGGCGCTGGTCGCTCTCGGCGGCTCGGTCGAGACCCAGGGCCCGAGCGGTTCACGCATGCTAGCAGCTGACGATTTCTTCGAGGGTTTCTTCGAGACGGCACTGGGGCCGGACGAGCTGCTGACCGCGGTGCGGATCCCGCGCCGGCCAGGCGTGCCCTGGGGCTACCAGAAGTTTGTCCGCCGGTCCAACGACTGGGCCATCGTAGGCGCCGCCGCGGTTGACGGCCGGATCGCGCTCGCGAACATGGGTGCTACGCCCCTGCGGGCGACAGCAGCCGAGCGGGCGCTGGCCGAAGGTGCGAGCCCGGCCGACGCCGCCGAGCACGCGGCCGACGGCACCTCACCCGGCGAGGACATGCACGCGGATCGCGAGTACCGCAGGCACCTGGCCAGGGTGCTGACCCGGCGCGCGCTCGAGCATCAAACCGGATAGCGCGTACCCGATCCGAGTCCGTGATCTATACCCGCATATGCCAACGGAACGGACTCTGGTCTTCAGTCCGGCTCGGATTAAGGCAGTCGTCGCGGGTACGTCCAGTACATGGCGTCAGCGAGCGCAGATGGCCACCGGCCTGGCCCAGGAGACGGCCAGCAGCCTGACATCACCGTGGAGCAGCTCCCCGAGCAGGTTGCCGAGCTGGCCGGGGAGCTGACCGAGGCCGAGACCAGGCCGCTTCGCCAGCGACTCGCCCGCCAGATCCCGCAGCTGGCCAGCCGGAGCGGGCAGGCGGCTCGCCGGGGTCTGGAGTCCGGGCGCGACACAGCCTGGCAGGGCCTGCAATCCGGCTCCGGCGCCGCGGCCCGCCGGATCCGCCCTGGCCGGGACGCGGCGGTTCGCGGTGTCAGGTCGGGGCGTGACGCGACTGTCCGTGTAGTCCAGTCGGGCCGCAGCGTGG
>JASHOL010000367.1 GCA_030041135.1 Streptosporangiaceae bacterium
GGCAAGTGCGGCGCGCCCGCCAGCCGGCCAGGTAACACGCGGCCACAACCAGGCCAGCTAGCTGCGCCGACCGTCGCCGTGCCGGGCGCCGACGAGGCCGGCCAGCAGCAGCAGTGCACCGCTGCAGATCGCGGCGCGCCAGGCGACCCGGGGCCAGGTCGTACACGGGGAACTGGCACGCCCAGGTACGTCAGCAAGCCAGGCGGCAGCGCTCCGGCTAGTGGAGGGCCGGCGATGCCGCCCGCGCCGCCGGCCGCTCGCCGCTGCCCGCTCGTCCGCGCCGGGCCGGCTCTGCGCACCGTCGCGCGCATCCGTGACGTTCATCTAGTCTCCCGTGCTGCTGGTGGCCTGCTTTCAGCCTCGGCTAAGACGCCGGGCACGGGATCGGTGGACCGCACTACCAGACGCCTCAGATTGGCGCCCGGCATTCCTCAGACAGCGCAGCCGGGCAGGCTCGCCGCCCTAGCGGCCGCGGTCAGGTCTCTGCCACGCGCTTCGGCGCCGCCGTTATGATCGCGACCCCTGCGCGGTGCCGAGCCGGTGGACCACGGCTGCGGCCTCGACCCGGCCGCCGACGCCGAGCTTGGCGAGGATGCTGGACACGTGCACGCTGACGGTCTTGGCGCTGATGAACAGGGCCTGGCCGATTTCCGAGTTGGACTGCCCGGTCGCGACTAGCAGCAGCACCTCGCGCTCGCGGTCGGTCAGCCTGAACCTGGCTAGCCCGTCAGGTTGCGCCGCCGCCCGATCGGCGCCGGGGTCCAGGCTGAGGCGAGCTCGGCAGGCCAGCGCGGCTGCCTCCACGGCGATGGGCACCGCACCGATCCGGTCGGCTATTTGGTGTGCCTCCGCGACCGCAGCAGCGGCAGCGGTGCGGTCGGTGCCCGGCCGGGAACCGGTGCCGCAGTGCGCCTCGGCCAGCCGCAGCAGCGCGTACGCGAGCAGGTGCGGCTCCTGGGTTTCCCGGAAAGCCTGCACTGCCGCCGACCACGCCTCGGCTTCGCCCGCGCCGGCGGCCCTGGCCTGCTCGGCCGCGACCATCACCCGGTAGCCGCACGAGAGCGGGGCGGGCGTGACCAGCCCCGCCGCCAGGCCCGCGAGGCGATCGCAGCGTTCGCGCACCTGCGCCCGGATGTCCTCACGGTGGTCCCGTGCCCTGGTCGCCGCGTCGGCCTCGGCGCGCATTCCCAGCCACAGCAGCGGCCAGGCGTAGCGTGACGCCCACGGGGGCGTCTCGGCCAGCCCGGCGGTGACCGCAGCGCGAGCAGCGGCCAGATCGCCCTGGGCGAGCGCGACCAGGCCCTCCGGGAAGCGCATCGAAATCGTGAACTGGAGTTCCGGCCCGCTGCCAAATGCTTGCCGGGCGGCGCGCAGCTCGCCAGCGGCTTCGTCGTGGCTCCCGCGCACCACCGCCCAGTCTGCTCGCCGCAAGTGGAGCATCCCGGCGAAGACGCCTTCCGGCCGGGTTCGCAGCGCACCTGCGGTCAGCTTGTCCACTTCGGCCCACCGGCCGAGGTGCAGGAGTGCCTCGGCCCCGTTGTCGACGAGGTAACAGCCGAGCGTGCGGGCCATGCCCACCTGCTCCGCCAGACGCAGCCCGTCGCCCGCTGCCTGCGCCGCCTCCGCGTGGCGGCCAAGCATTTCCAGCGCGTCGGAGAGGTTGATGTAGCCGATCAGCGCCGACACCGGGATGTCGAGCTCGAGAGCGGAACGAAGCCCCGAGCGCAGCCGGTCGAGGCCTGCCTCGGCCGACCCAAGATAGGAGGCCACGGTGCCCAGCGTGATCGCGGCGTCGGCCTCCACGTCCCTTGCGCCGACCGCGCCGGCAATCGCCACCGCGCGACTCGCCAGCTGCGCCATCCCTTCCATGTCTGAGGTCGACGTAATGCGAGCAAGTGACATCAGCACCAGCGCGTGCGTCCGAGTCGGCTGACCTTCGGCCAGCAGCGCCTGCGCCCGTTCCAGCGAAGCGACTGCCTCTACCCGCTGACCTGAGAAGTTTTGGGCATAGGCGTACTGGCTCAGTAGCAGAGCACGCCGTTCCGGATCCGCGCCCTCGGGCAGCCGGGCGAGCGCATCGGCGAGCAGGGACTCGGACCGATCGATCGCACCGGACTGGTACGCCGCTTCGGCGGCGAGTCGGCTCACCTCGGCGCGATCCAGATTCACCCGCTGCTCCGCGTCCTCCACTTGGGGCCAGATCTCCAGCACGCGCTCCAGGTGGCGCAGCGCCTCCGCCGGGGCGTAGATCACCAAAGCATGCCTGGCGGCGTCGATCGCGGCGGGCAGGGCCCGCGGCAGATCATGCGCTGCGTACCAGTGGTAGGCGAGAGCAGCCGGCAGCGCGGCATCGTCGCCGGCCAGCCCAGGATCAGCGCTTAGCGCTGCACCGTACGCCGCGTGCAGGCGGACCCGCTCTCCGGGCAGCATGTCCTCGTACACGGCCTCCCTGGTCAGCGCGTGCCGGAAGGCGTAGCCCTGATCTCCCGGATCGACCAGCAGTACCTGGCGCTCGACGACCTCATGCAGCGTCGCGTACAGTTCAGGCTCGCCGAGCCCGGCAACGGCCCGCAGTAGTGGTTCGGCGACCGTGCGGCCACCCACCGCGGCGGTTCGCAGCAGCCGTTGCGCGTCCGTGCTGAGTGCGTCAACCCGGCTCATGAGCAGGTCCCGGACCGACGGCGGCAGTCGCGTCACGTCACGGTCATCGCGTACGGCGCCGGCCAGCTCCTCGACCAGGTAAGCGTTCCCGCCGGAACGGTCGAAGATTTCCGCAGCGACGGTCGGCACCGGGTCAGCGCCGAGAATCGCGCCAAGCTGAGCGGTCGTCTCGGCGCGGTCGAACCGCTCGACCACGATCCGTTCGACGAAGCGAGCGCGATCCCAGGCCGTCAGCAGCGGCCGGAGCGGATGCCGTCGGTGGATCTCATCGGAGCGGTAGCTCGCGACCAGCAGCACCCTCGCGCCGCGCAGCGACCTGATCAGGAACGCGGTCAGATCCAGCGTGGACTGATCGGCCCAGTGCAAGTCCTCGAGCGCGAGCAGGACCGGCTGCACGGCACTCAGCCGGGTTAGCACTCCCAGCACCAGCTCCAGCAGCTGCCCCTTCTGGACGTCCTCGCCGGCCGGTCTGGCCGCCGTGTCCGGCGCCAGCTCGGGCAGCAACCGGGCCAGGCTCGGTCTGGCCGGGCCAAGGACCGCGGCCAGCTCGCTCGGGGGCATGCTGCGGGCGACCGCGCGCAGCGCATCAGCGAGCGGCGCGAGCGGCAGGCCTTCTGCGCCGAGCTCGACGCACTGGCCGGTCAGCACGAGGAACCCGGCACCAGCCGCGCGCTCGGCAAGCTCGCCGATTAACCGGGTCTTGCCAACTCCGGCCTCCCCGCCGACGGTCGCGAACGCCGACTCGGCGCCGGAGACCCGCTCCAGCAGCGCGCTCAGCGCGCTCAGCTCCGCCCGGCGGCCGATGAAGACCGGGCTGACTAAGCTCGCACTCATGGTCAAAAGGTGCCACAGCCGAGCGCCACATGCCTAACGGATGCCCGGACACGGTGCCTGCGTCAGACGCGAGCGGCGCTTGATGAAGCGGCCGACGTTTCAGGTCTCGGTGCCGACCCCATGGTGGACGACGAACAGGCCATCGGGATCGTAGCGTTCCTTCACCTGCAGGAGGCGCGAGTAGTTGTCGCCCCAGAACGCCGTCTGCCAGTCCTCCTGGAAATAGTCGGTCTCCCCGACGTAGGAGGCGGGTCGCTCCCTGAGGGCCCTGAGTGGCGCCATGGCATCGGCTACCGTCTCCGCCTGCTGCCACCCCTGCGCGAAGTCGGGTTCGTGGCCGGCGATGCCCGGATAGGCCGGCTGCTCGTTGGCTGCGGCGATCGCCAGCGCGAAGGCGTCAAGGACCGTCGGGTTCATCGGGGTGTCCGCGGTCCAGGCCAGGGCGTTCGCGGGTGCTCCGGCGAGGCCCTTGTTGCAGTGCAGTCTTACCTGCCAGAGCTGGCTGGCGGAGACAAGTGCGTCGACCAGCGCCGGCTGGCGTTGCGCGGTGAGCAGCTGCTGCGACAGCCAGGTCGACTCAAAGGCGTGCAGCCACTGACCCGCATCCACGGCGTCGCCTGGCCAGCAGAAATAGCCCGCCGGCGCGCCCAGGAGGTGGTCGGGCACGATCTCGCCAGGTGCGTAGCGCTCGTACACGGCCGCATCCCAGTAGGACTGTCCAGGAAGCGCTCCCACCGACGGTGTCGTGAGCGTGTAGTCGCCGGGCCGAGCCGTGACCCAGTCGAACATCGGGGCCCAGGTCTGTGCGGCCTGGGCCGGATCGAGCCCCTGGAACACCATGGCGACGGTGATCTTGGGTCCTTGCCCGAAGTAGATCTGCTCTCCCCAGTGCGGGTTTAGCAGGTTCTGGCGGTAGAACGAGAGCATCTGCGCGACCAGCGCCCGGTAGGCGGCCCCCGATGAGGCGGTGATCGTGGCGCTCACCCCGCCGAGGTAGTCCGGGAGCTCATGGGTGCGCAGCGTCAGCCGGGTGAGGACACCGAAGGTCGCGCCTCCGCCGCCCTTGAGCGCCCAGAACAGGTCAGGGTCCTGGAACGCGTTCACAACGCGCGCGGTCCCGTCCGCGGTGACGATCTCCGCCTCCAGCAGGTTGGCCGCGGCGGTGCCGAAGCCCTTGGAGAAACTTCCGAAACCACCGCCTTGCACCAGGCCGGCGACCCCCACGGTCGTGCAGCCACCGCCCTGCACATAACGGCCCGCGATCGTGGTGACCGCGTTGTAGGCATCGATCCAGATCGCGCCGGCGCCTACACTCACCGCCGTCGCTGGCTCGACCTGGCCCGCGCCGCCCTGGGGCACGAAATTGTCGAGGAGCTCGACGGACCGCATGTTCGGCCTGGTCCAGATGAGCAGTGAATCGGCCGCGTTCGACGCGCCAATATAGCTGTGACCGCCGCCTTTCACGACCGGGCGGACCCGGTGCTCGCGAGCGAAGTTCACCGCGGCGGCGACATCGGCGCTGCTGGCGGCCAGCACCGCGTACGCGCTGGGCTCGGAGGTCCACGCATCGGTCCAGCCGAGGGTCTGGGTCAGGCCGGCCTTCTCCTGGATGTAGAAGGGATCAAGCAGGTTCTGGAACAGGTCCGCGCACTCGGCCGCGCCGGCGCCGGGCTCGCACACCGCGAACGGGGACTGCACCCTTACCAGGCGCCCGCCAACGCTTTGGCGCAGAGCGGCCCAGTCCGCCGGGCCGGGCCAGCCCCGCTCCCCTGGCCGGACCCACCTGGTCGACTGGGTCGACCGCTCCGCGAAGCCGCACATGGGGGAACCGCAACCAGAGAGCAGCGGTAATCCGGCCAACGGCAAACCAGCCAGCGCTTTCAGTACCGTGCGCCGGTCCATCCCGGATCCCGCCGGCTACCTAGTGCCGAAGGCCCGGCGCCATGAGATCACGGGCCGTGGCTTCTGGCGGTAGTACCGGCTGGACGCCGCCGTGAACAAGAGCACGCTCGCGGCCAGGTTGAGCAGCCATATCACGGCGCCCGCGGCCATGTCGGGCGGAGCGTTCACCACAGCACCCCGGCCTGCCGCCTGGAGCAGGTTGAAGCACGTGAGGCCGAACCAGGCCACGACTGCGAACCTGGCCAGGCCGCGCCTGCGGGCCAGTGCCCAGGCCAGCAGCAGCCACACGCCGATGCCGATCGCTTCCTCGACCCGATCGGTGACCAGGCTGACGGTCACCGAGTCGTGCACCGCCGCGGCCGCCCACGGCGGGTACTCGCGGGCGTAGGCCGACCCGACGCTGCCGGCCGTCACGACGTTGATGACCAGCGCAGCAAGCTGGGCCGCCACGCCCGCGCACGCCAGCCAGACCGCG
>JASHOL010000003.1 GCA_030041135.1 Streptosporangiaceae bacterium
GGCGCGAGTTCGCCGACACCGTCCGGTCCGCTCCAGACCCCAGCGTTCACGGCCGCCGATCCGTTCGCTGGCTCGCCGGCGGCTCCGTACGCGAACGGCGCCGACGGGATTGTGCTCCCTCCGGCCCGCCCGGTCGGATCGTATACAAGCACGCAGGTGGCGAGCGCGTACGCCACGGTGAAGAACCTGCTGGTCGCGGCTGACCTGAACATGCCGACGCTGTACGGCTATAAGCCGACCGCGTTCGGCAGCCTCCTGATCAGCCAGCAGCGGTCGTATTTCTACGCGCACCTGACCAAGCCGGTCAGGCCCAAAAAAGGCCAGCCGTGGCTCACCCGGACGTGGGTGACCTCGTTCGCGCCAGGCACCCAGCTAGTCGGCAGCATCATCAAGGTTCACGGCGCCCCGATGACGGCCACGGTCGTCAGCGTGAACGGTCGTCGGGCCCTGCAGGTCTTTGCCAACTACCTGTTCGTCTACGCGGTCGAACAGCAGGGCCAGCCAGATAGCCGCCTCCGGATCGTCGCGCACGCGACCGCCACCGTGCAGTTCGCCCAGTGGTACGACCCCGGCGGGAGCCTGCAGCCGTGGATTTACGCCATGGGGGCCAGCTACGCCGATGCCCAGTGCGGCACCACCGACGGGTTCGTGCACCCTGCGTTCCCCCTGCTCGGGCCGGGCAAGGTGACGCCGTCGGGCGCGCCGGTCAACCCCTACAGCCTGGCCCAGAACCAGTCGAAGGGCTGCCAGGCAATTACCGGGACCTAGCTTGGCCATGGGGACGAACCGGCCGGTCTGATCCAATGGGACCATGGACCGGCTTGACCGTCAGTTGCAGTTCGCGGCCGAGGCCGGCCGGCTCAAGGGCGTCCTGCGGCAGACCGTCCTCACCGACCCGGCCCGGCGCGAGAACTCCGCGGAGCATTCCTGGCACCTGGCAGTGATGGCGCTCGCGCTCGCCGAGCACGCGCCGCCGGGCACCGATATCGCCGCCGTCCTCGCGATGCTGGTGCTGCACGACCTGGTTGAAGTCGACGCAGGCGACCTTTCTGTCTATGCCAGCGACAGCGCGCAGGCCCGGCAGAACGCGGCTGAGCGCGCGGCGGCCGACCGCATATTCGCGCTGCTGCCAGCAGACCAGGCGCGCGTTTTGCGCGGGCTTTGGGATCAATTCGAGGAACGGGCCACTTCCGAGGCTCGCTTTGCCCGCGCGCTCGACCGGCTCCAGCCGATGCTGGAAAACGTCAGGGCCGGTGGCGGCACCTGGCAGGCGCAGGCGGTCACCGCAGACCGGGTGATGAGCAAGGTAGCGCTGATCGAGGACGGGTCGGCGTCGCTTGGCCGGTTCGCCAGGAAGATGGTCGAGCAGGCGGTCGCCGACGGGATCCTCGCGCCCGCGTCTGACCGGGCGGACGCGCGCGACGCAGCGGGTCAGGGCGGGACAACCGAGGCTAGCTCCGGCCGATGATGCTCCGATCCGCTCAAGGCCGCGCGGCCGCCGCCGTCTTCATGGCCATGGGCGTCCTGACCGGCACGTTCTCCTCGCGCTGGCCGTGGATAGCCGCCCGCCTTCACATGAGCAGCGCGGTCATCGGCGGTGTCGGGCTTGCCTCCACCGCAGGCGCGCTGACGGTCATGCCGCTTGCCGCCCGGTTCGTGCATCGTTATGGCGCCAGGGCGTCGACTAGGGCGCTTACCGCGGCCGCCGGTGCCACGCTGGTGCTCCCGGCCTTCGCGCCGGACGCCGCGGTACTCACGATCTTCTTCGTGCTCATGGGCGCGGTCATCGGGACTCAGGACAACGCGATGAACACCGCCGGAGTCGAGGCGGAGCGCAGGCTGGGCGTGTCGATCATGTCGGGACTGCACGGCATGTGGAGCGTCGGAGTGCTCGTCGGCGCTCTGGCGGGCTCACTGGCCGCACACGAGAACCTGGACCCGCGGATTCAGTTCCCGGCCATGGGCGCCCTGATCGTGATCACCAGCCTGGTACCCGGCGCGTGGCTGCCGGGCGAGCCGGCCGCCGGCGCGGCCGCCGAGATGCACGTCCCGCGGTTCGTCTGGCCCAGAGGGCTCCTGCTGCTGATCGGCCTGGTCGCGTTCGCCGCCATCTTCGTCGAGTACGCGGCCAACGACTGGTCAGCGCTGTTCATGCACTGGACGATGCACGCCAGTCAGGCGTTGGCCGCCCTTGCTACCAGCCTGTTCGCGCTCACGATGGCAGCCGGCCGACTGGCCGGCGACGCCGCGGTGCGCCGCATCGGCGCGGTGCGCAGCGTCCGTGCCTGCGGCGTGCTGGCCACGGCCGGCTGCATCGTGGTGGCCATCGCACCGGCCGCCTGGGCGGCTCTGCTCGGCTTCATGCTGATCGGGGCCGGCGTCTCGGTCGTCGTGCCGCTGGTCTTCGCGGCGGCCGGGCACATGGGGCCGAGCCCGGCGGTGGGCGTTGCAGGCGTGGCCACGATCAGCTACGGCGCCGGTCTCGGCGCGCCCAGCATCATGGGCGGGGTCGCCGAACTCAGCTCCCTGCGGCTCGCTTTCGGACTCGCCACGGTGATCGCGGTGGTGATTGTGGCCGGAGCGGGATTGCTTGGCCGGGTGCCCGAGTCGGCGCCGGCCGTCGAAGCCGCGGCCGCGGGCGAGGCGGCCCGCTAGCGCCAACGTGCCTGTGTCACTACGTACAACATCTGTCCACGCGGGCAGTTCGCGGCCGGGGGCGTTCGAGCGCGGCTCGGCCCGCCGGATCGCAGGTCGGTTTGCCGCCGGGCAGCCGTCGGCCAGCCTTGCCCGGCTCAGGCAGCGGCGAGCTGGGTCTTGCCGACCTCAGTGCAAGGCCTTAGTGGCTGGGACCGCCCGATGCACGCCTGATGCGCTCGGCGTCGCCGGTGCGGCCGGCGGCCTGGTAGGCAGAGGCGAGGTTGCTCCGCGAGGTGAGGGTGTCTGGGTGGTCTGGGCCCAGGACGCGCTGAAAGTCCGCCACGGTCTGCTCGGCCAGGGGGATCGCCTCGTTAACGCGTCCGGCGCCCACGTAGCCGATGGCGAGGTTGGACCGTGAGCGGAGGGTGTCAGGGTGGTCGCCGCCCAGGACGCTCTCGCGGGCAGCCAGGACCTGCTCGTCCGCTGCGATCGACTCGTCGCGGCGCCCAGCGTCCCGGTAGGCACTGGCGAGGCTGCTCCGCGACATGAGGGTGTCTGGGTGGTCTGGGCCCAGGAGGCGCTGGCGGGTGGCGAGGGTCTGCTCGTGCACGGCGATGGCGTCGGCGGTGCGGCCGGCGGCCTGGTAGGCGGTGGCGAGGTTGTTCTGGGAAGCGAGGGTGTCGGCGTGGTCGGGGCCCAGGAGGCGCTGGCGGGTGGCGAGGGTCTGCTCGTGCACGGCGATGGCCTCGGCGGTGCGGCCAGCGGCGAGGTAGGCGGTGGCGAGGTTGTTCTGCGAGGTGAGGGTGTCTGGATGGTCTGGGCCCAGGACGCGCTGGCGGGCGGCGAGGGTCTGCTCGTTCAGGGCGATGGCGTCGGCCGTGCGGCCAGCGGCCTGGTAGGCGGTGGCGAGGTTGCCCCGGTAGGTGATGGTGTGGGGGTGGTCGGGGTCCAGGATGCGCTCGCGGGTCGCGAGGGTCTGCTCGTGCACGGCGATGGCGTCGGCGGTGCGGCCGGCGGCCAGGTAACCGATCGCGAGGTTGTTCCGCGAAGCGAGGGTGTCGGGGTGGTCGGGACCCAGGACGCGTTCACAGGCGGTCAGCGTCTGCTCGTTCAGGGCGATGGCGTCGGCGGTACGGCCTGCCGCCTGGTAGGCGCGGGCAAGATTGCCGCGTGATGCGAGTGTCTCGGAGTGCTCGGGCCCGAGCAGGCGCTCGCGAGCTGATGCCACATCCTCGCCGAGGCTGACGGCTACCGACGGGCTATCCCTGAGTTCGTTGAGCAGGTAGACGGCACAAGCCTTGAGCGACAGCATCCGGGCAGCAGCGTCGCCATCGGCCGTGCAGTCTGCGCAGGCTTGCTGCAAGGCCTGGATCTGGCTGGTCAGGTTCCGAGCGGCGGCTCGCTTGGCGTGAAAATCCCGCAGAGCTTCGGCCTGGCCGAGCAACGCCTGCGCGGCGCGGTCGCAGACCTGACCGAGGGAGCCGGTCTCGGCGTGCAGGTCGCGGATGACCCGCATTACCAGCCGGTGCGCGGCGACCATGGAGCCGTCGAGGCTGAAACTCAGCAGGGACGCCCCGGCCAGGCGTCCGAGCGCGTCGTCTACTTCAGCTTCGGGAAGCCTGTCTGCGGTCAGCAGGGCCTGACAGCCGGCAATATGGATCAGGTCGCGGGGAACACCCGCGGGAGACAAGACTGCCAGCAGGTCCATAACCCGCGTGCTGACCCGGGACGGTCTGGCGGCCTGGGCGGCGGCCAGGGCCAGCAGGATCGCGGCGGCTGTCCCACGCGGGTATTGCTCGGCCTCGACTGGGCCGAGCAGGTCCCGGATGGGCTGTTTGCGGAGCCGGTCCAGGTAGGTCACGTAACCGATCTGCTCGCTGGCAATGACAGCAGCGGCCTGGGCCAGGGCCAGCGGCAGGTACCCCAGTTGTTCTGCGAGGGTCGCCGCGGAGGCCTGATCCGGGTAGCCGGTGCGGTCGGCGAGGAAGGCTGTGGCCTCCGTCGGGCTAAAAACGTCGACCCGCACGGCCGTGCCGAGGTTGGCCATGGCCTTCCGGTTGCTGGTGACGATGACCCTTGCATCCCCCAGGGCGGGGATGTAAGGCTCGATGAGGCCAGGGTCGGCGGCGTTGTCGAACACCAGCAGGCATCGCTGCCCGTCGGTCTCCAGCCGCCGCCGGACCAGCCGCCCGGCGGTCGCCGCGTCGTCGGTGGCCAGGCCGAGGACGGCGGCGGTTTCGGCCAGCCGGGCCAGCAGGACCTGCTCGTTCTCGGCGTCGATCCAGGCGACCAGCCGCCACCGGTCGGCCAGCCTTGCCCTGGCGTAGGCGGCGGCCAGCTGCGTCTTGCCGACCCCCGGCATCCCGGTCACAGCCTGCACCACGGCAACCCGGCCACCACCGCCGGGCGGGTCCAGGAGGGCGAGAAGATCTTCGCGGCCGCGGTACCCAGGCGGCTCGCGCGGGATGTCACCCGCCCGCAGCGCTGCAGGGTCGCCACTGGCAGCCGGCGGTAGTCCGCTAGAGACCTCAATGGAGTCGCTGACCGGACCGGCTGCTGTGGCTAGCAGCTGCTGCCGATCGTCTTGCGCCGAGCGGCCGTTGCGCCGGACCAGCGGAATGATGCCGAAGACGATCGTCGCCATTGCGCCGGCAACGCCGGCCAGCGAACCCACGACCGCCCAGGCAAAAGCGTCCACGCTGTGACGATACGCACTCCGCACTACCCGTGCGAGCAGCACAGGCCACCTGTCCGACATGAGAGATGATGCTGCCCGAGTGCCGCTATAGGGCTGCTACAAGACGATCAGCTTGATCACGGAGATGACCCCGATCGCGACCACGAACAGGCGCAGCGCCAGCGGCGGCAGCCGGCGCCCGTAGCGAGCCCCGGCGAGGCCGCCGATGGTGGATCCGGTGGCGATGAGCACCACCACCAGCCAGGCTATGTGGGCGAAGAGGATGTAAACGATCGCGGCAGTCCCGTTGACGAGTGCGACCAGGACGTTCTTGGCGCCGTTCACGCGCTGCAAGGGCTCGTCGAGAAACGAGCCGAGCAGGCCGATCACCAGCACGCCCTGGGCGGCGCCGAAATACCCGCCGTAGACGGCGGCGCCGAAGACGCCGCCCGCGAGTACCGGGCTGGTGTTCTCGGCCGCGCCTCCCGCTCCGGCCGCGCCTCCCGCCCCGGCGGCGCACTCCTGCGCGGCCTCACCACCCGCCAGGGCCGTGGCCCTGGCCGCGGCCCGCCGGTGCCTGCGGGCAGCAATCCTCGCGTTGAGTTGCGGCTGCAGGAGCACGAGGACGCACGCAATCAGGATCAGCACCGACACGATGTCCTGGAACGATCCTGACGGCAGCGAAAGCAGCGCGATCGCCCCGGCGAGCGAGCCCGCGATCGAGAACAGGCCGAGCCGCATCAGCCGGCGGCGCTGGCCCGCGAGTTCGCGCCGGTACCCCCAGGCGCCGCTGACGTTCCCTGGAACCAGCCCGACGTTATTCGACACGTTGGCCACGACCGGCGGAAAGCCGAAGGCCAGGAGCGTCGGGAAAGTGATCAGCGATCCGGAGCCGACTATGGCATTGATCGCGCCGGCGGCCGTACCCGCGCCGAGGACCGCGACGGCCTCAGCTGGGCCCACAAGATCCTCGCGACATGAGCTTGAGCCTAGGCGAGCACTCGGGTGAGCAGCCACCGAACGCGACGTGATCCCGGCCACGGACGGCCGCGCGCGACTCCGGCGCGGCCGTGGGTCAACCGTCCTCAGGGGAGTTCGAGTGCCCTGGCCGACCAGCGCGAGGAATGCCGCTCGACCAGCAGCGGAACGCCGAAGCACCGGGACAGGTTGCGTTCGGTGAATACCTCGGCCAGCGGCCCGGCCGCCAGGACCGTCCCCTTCCGCATCAGCAGCGCATGAGTGAAGCCCTCAGGCACTTCCTCGATATGGTGCGTGACCAGCACCATCATTGGCGATCTCGGGTCCCTGAGCAGCCCTGCGATGCGGCGCAGCAGGTCCTCACGGCCGCCGAGGTCCAGGCCGGCGGCGGGTTCATCCAGGAGCAGCATCTCGGGGTCGGCCATCAGCGACCTGGCTATCTGGACTCGCTTGCGCTCACCCTCGGACAGGGAGGCGAACCGGCGGCGGATCAGGTGCGCGCACCCGAGCGCGTCGAGCAACTCGACCGCTCTGGTCACGTCATCGGAATCGTAGTCCTCGGTTTCACGGCCGAGAATGCCATAGGAGGCCGTCAGCACCAGGTCAATGACCTTCTCGCCCGGCGGGACGTGATCGGCGATCGCGGCGCTGGCCATACCGATGCGGGTTCTCAGATCCGCGATGTCGGCACGCGCAAGATGCTCGCCGAGTATCTCGATGCTGCCGTGGGTCGGCGCGATCAGCGTGGCGGCGACCTGCAGCAAGGTCGTCTTCCCCGCCCCGTTCGGACCGATGACAACCCAGCTCTCGTCGCTGTGCGCGATCCAGTCAACGTCACGCAAGAGCATCGACCTGTCGTAACGGACCCCGACCCCGCACAGCCGGAGTACCTCCGCCGCCATCCGGCTCCCTTCGCGCCGCCAATCCCAGCTCGAACTTACGGCATGCTTGCCCCGCTTCGGCCAGTACCCGGCAAAGGTCTGCGCGAGCGCCGTCAGCGGCCCGCCTGCCGAACTGCCAGCACAGCTGCCTGGGTCCGGTCGGCCACGCCCAGCTTTGCCAGCACCGAGCTGACATGGGCTTTGACTGTCTTCTCCGACACGCCGAGAGACCTGGCTATCTCCCGGTTGGAGCAGCCGTCGGCGAGCAAGCCGAGCACCTCGCGCTCGCGGCTGGTCAGCGAGTCGATCCCGCGCCCGTCCTGACCGGGCGGACGAGCCGACAGCAGCGCGGCCGCTTCCTGGGCCAGCAGCGTGTGCCCATCGTGAACCGAGCGGATCGCGCGTACCAGGGCGTCAGGGTCGACGTCCTTGTACAGGAAGCCGGCCGCGCCGGCCCGCATCGCCAGCGTCACCTGGGCTTGATCGGCGGCGCTGGTCAGTACCAGGGCCCTGGTGCCAGCGGACCGCTCCGCCAGCTGGCTCAGCACCGCGACGCCATCGAGGCCGGGCAGCTTGAGGTCAAGCAGCAGCACGTCGGGGCGCAGCTGGCCGGCCAGCTCGAGCGCTTCCCGCCCGTCGGCGGCCTCGCCGACCACGGCCATGTCGTCGTGCACGCTAAGGAGTACTGAGATGCCCTGCCGCACCACCGGATGGTCATCGGCGATCAGAACCGAGATCATCTGCGCGGCACCGGAACGGATAGCCGGATCGTGGTCGGCCCGCCTGGGCTGGACCTGATCGTCAGCGTGCCGCCCACCGAGTCAGCCCGCTCGCGCATCGAGCTCAGCCCGACACCGCCGCGCGGGACCTCCGGATCGAACCCGGCGCCATTGTCGCTGACCTGCAGCACCACGGCGCGCTGGCGGGCGCTGAGCCGAACCCGGACCTCCTGGCTGCCGGAGTGCCGCAGCGCATTGCTGACCGCCTCCTGCGCGACCCGGTAAAGCACCGTCTCGCGCGGCCCGTCAAGTTGCGGCAGCTCGCCCGCCTCAACCCGGACAGTCTTGCCGTACGTCCGGCCGACCAGCAGTGCGTAGCCGCGTACCGACCCGGCCAGCCCGCTGGCCGCCAGATCGGGCGGCGCCAGCCCGTCGATGACCGCCCGCAGCTCGGCGTGCGCCTCGCCCGCCAGCGCGGCGACGCTGTCGATCTCGGTCGCGGCCCGCGTCGGGTCGCGCGGAACGAGCATCGCGGCGGCCCGTGCCTTGGCCCGGACGCTGAACAGCTTCTGCGAGACCGCGTCGTGCAGGTCCCTGGCCAGCCTGGCCCGCTCCTCCAAGACCGACAGCTCGCGGCCGCGCTCGTACAGCCGGGCGTTGGTCAGCGCGATCGCGGCGTGCGCGGCGAACAGGCTCAGTGTCTGCTCGTCGCGGTCGGTGAAGCCGCCTGGCCCGCCCTTGCAGGCGGCGAAAATGAACCCAATGACCTTGCCGCCCCCGCGGATCGGGACGCCGAGCACATCAGTGAGCTCGGGGTGCGCGTCGGGCCATCCCCAGAACCGCGGATCGGCGCGGATGTCGTCGAGACGCAGCGGCTGGCCCTCCCGCAGTATCACCCCGAGCATGCCGTGCTGGCGCGGCAGCGGGCCGATCTCCGCCTGATGGCGAGCCGAGATGCCGTCCACCACGAACTCGGCGAACGCGTCTCGCTCATCTGGCACGCCCAGGGCCGCGTACTTGGCTCCGACCAGCGACCGCACCGAGCGGACGATCATCTGCAGCACGTCCCTGACCGACAGCTGGCTGGCGACCGCGAGCACCACCTGGCTGATCCGCTCGAAAATCTCGTCGTGGCAGGGATCGCCCTGGCCGTCCTGGGCGTCAGCTCTGCTCGGCCAGGCGGGACCCGCGTCCCGCCCAGCGAACGGCCGCGCCTGCTTGCCCATACTCCGACGGTACCGGGGGCCTGGTCGTGGCGCCTCGGCCGCCGGTCCTACGACCATCGGCCCAGGACCTGACGGGCCACTGGCCGATGTGCGCGGGCCGTCGGCTGCCTAGCGTCGAAGGCATGACTAACGCACCCGTCGCCGTCGTGACCGGCGCCTCCCGCGGCCTCGGCCATGCCCTGGCTGGCGCCCTCTCCGGCGGCGGCTACCACCTCATCATCGATGCCCGCAACACCGTCGCGCTTGAGGAAGCCGCCGCCGCTGTCGCCAGGGTGCGCGGCGGGCGCGTCATGGCTATCGCGGGCGACATCGCCGACCCGGCCCACCGCGCCAGCCTGGCGGCAGCCGCGAGCGAACTCGGCGGCGCGAGCCTGCTGGTCAACAACGCCGGCACCCTCGGGGCCAGCCCGTTGCCGGCCCTGGCCGACTATCCGGCCGACCAGCTCCTGGCCGCCTTGGAGGTCAACGTGGTCGCACCTATCGCGCTGACCCAAGTGCTCCTGCCTGACCTGCGCCGGCTCGGCGGCGCGGTCCTGAACGTCACCTCCGACGCCGCCGTCGAGGCCTACGCCGGCTGGGGCGGCTACGGCGCCGCCAAGGCCGCCCTTGAGCAGGCCAGCAACGTCCTGGCCGCCGAGGAGAGCGCTGTGCGGGTCTGGTGGGTTGACCCGGGCGACATGCGCACCCAGATGCACCAGGACGCGTTCCCCGGCGAAGACATCTCCGACCGGCAGCCGCCCGAGGCTGTCGCGCCCGCGTTCTTGCGGCTCGTCGCCGAGCGGATGCCGAGCGGCCGGTATCGCGCCGCCGACCTTCTCCCCGCGCCGGTGCGACGATGACAATCGCCTTCGAACTCGCACCCGCGCTCGAGGCCCACGAGCCGCCCGAGGCTCGCGGCGTCGCCAGGGACGGCGTGGCGCTGATGGTCAGCAGGCAAGCAGCCGGCGAGGTCAGCCACCACCAGTTCGCCGAGCTGCCCGAGCTCCTGCTGCCCGGCGACCTGCTGGTCGTCAACACGTCGGCGACCCTCCCGTCGGCGGTGCCGGTGACGAGCGAGCTGACCGTCCACTTCTCGACCGCGATGCCCGACGGGAGCTGGCTGGTGGAGCTGCGTTTCGGCAACGGCGCCGGCACCGTCCCCTGCCGGGGCGGGGCGGCGGGCGACCAGTTGCTGCTGCCGGGCGGGGCGCTGCTCCGGCTGGTCGGGCGATACACCGGGCGCCTGTGGCGGGCCAGGCTGTCCACCGCGGTGATCCCCTACCTGATCCGGCACGGCCGCCCGATCCGGTATTCCTACGTGCGCCAGGCCTGGCCCATCGAGGCCTACCAGACCGTCTTCGCGACGGTGCCAGGCAGCGCCGAGATGCCCAGCGCCGGCCGGCCGTTCTCTCCGGAGATCGTTACCAGGCTGGTCAGCCGCGGCATCACGATAGCGCCCGTCACGCTGCACACCGGCGTGTCGTCGCTGGAGGACGGCGAGGACCCTTATCCGGAGCCGTTCGACGTGCCGCCGGCGACGGCCAGGCTCGTGCGCCTGGCGCGCGGCCACGGCGGCCGGGTGATCGCGGCGGGCACCACCGTGGTGCGCGCGCTGGAGACGGCCGCCATCCGCGGAGACGGAGAAGTCGCGGCTGCGGCCGGCTGGACCGGCCACGTCGTCACCCGGCAGAGCGGGCTGCAGGCCGTGGACGGGCTGCTCACCGGCCTGCACGAGCCGCGGTCGACGCACCTGCTGATGCTGGCCGCGCTGGCCAGCGAGGACATGCTGGCCCGCTCCTACACGGAGGCCGCCGACCTGGGCTACCACTGGCACGAGTTCGGCGACGTGCACCTGCTGCTGCCGTGACCGCCGACGGGCCGGCGGCGGCCCGCATCCGGGCCGCCGCCGGCCTGCTCCCCAGCCCCAGCTAGAACTTCCCGGTCACGAAGTACGGGATCGCGGCGACCACTCCCCGCTGCCGGTCGTGGTCTGGCACCGCTACGGTCATCGCCCGGGTGGCCGGGTCAAACCAGACCAGCGAGTTGCCGTATTCGCAACCGTTGATCCGCTCGACCATCAGCCGCGAGCTCGTCGCGGTGATGATCAAGCTGCTGGGCGATCCTGGCACACTCACCTCGGTCTCCGGGCCACGCGCGGGCTGCTTGCCGATCACAAGGCTCCCGCAGGCGCCATAGCCATTGAGATACAGCCCGCTGGACAGCTGCCAGGCATTGAAGTCACCGAAGTCGAAGTTGCTGTGGTGCACGGGCGTCAGCGCGCGCGGCCTGGCGCCGCTGGCAGGCACCAGCCAGAACCGCTCGCCAGCCTGCATCATGCAGTTCGCGAGGACGGTGCTCGCACTCCACCAGCGCACGACGCCGCATCCGTCCTTCGCCCCCGGAACCGCCAGCGACCTGATGACCCCGCCGCCATTGCTGACCAGCTCCAGTCCGCGCTGCGACCCGACAGCCAGTTCCGCCCCGGCGGGCTGATAGGCAATCGCTCCGAGGCCAGCCACTGCGACCAGCTTCTTCTGCAGGCGGCCGCTCAGGTTGTAGCGCTCCAGGACCTGAGTGCTGCTCTGCGAGACACCCTGCGCCACGACGATATTCAGCCCGTCCGGCCGGGTGTAGCCGAGGATGTCGGCGGTGCCCGGCAGCGTGAAGCTGGTGAACCGGCCAGTCCGCAAGTCCAGCTGGTGCACGTCCTCGCGAGCTGGCGAGCCGCCGCCCACGAACAGGGCTCGCCGGGCGTCTCCCGACCAGGCCAGCAGTTGCCACCGAGTCGGCGCGCTGTTCTTGGGCCAGCTAGCGACGGTGTACCGGCCGCCGACCGGGTCAACCAGGTACAGCGTGTCGGCGCCGGCCCTGACCGCAGTGCCATCGCCGCCGGACGCGGCCGAGTACTCCGCGAGCGCCCAGCCAGGACCGATCCGGCTCCACGGCACCGACGCTCTGGTGCCGGTCTGGCCAGGACCCAGGACTTGCGGGCCTGACGCCTGGACCTGAGCCGCCAGCGCCGGTACCGCAAGCGCCACGGCCGCGGCCGCCGCTGCCGCGCTCGCGGCCACACAGAGGGCACGCCGCCTCCGCAAAACCCTTGCAATCGTCATCGTCATCAACCTCGCCTTACGACATCGCGGCCGAATTGCCCGCTGTTCACACGATGGTGCCTGCCACGGGTGAGGCCAGGAAAGGGGAGCCTTCCCCAGCTGGGGACCCTTCCCCTTGCAGATCAGCCGCGATCGATAACGTTGGCAGCACGATGTCCGGTCCGCAGATCACAGTGCTGGTCACCCTCACTGGCCGGGACCGGCCGGGGGTTACTTCCCGGCTGTTCACCGTCCTGTCCGCCCACGACCTCACGGTGCTCGACGTCGAGCAGGTAGTGATCCGCGGACGGCTGGTGCTCGGGGTGCTGCTGGCCTGCGGCGAGTTTCCCGACCTGACCGCGATCCACCAGCAGGTCACGGCGCTGGCGACCGATATGGGGATGGACGTCGAGATCACTCTCGGCTCCGGCGAGCGGCCAGCGCGGTCACGCGGGCGGTTGCACGTCACCGTGCTCGGGCGGCCCCTGCTGCCGTCGGCGATCGCCTCGATCGCGGGCCGGATCGCGGCTAGCGGCGCCAACATCGACAGCATCGGCCGGCTCGCCGACCGGCCCGTGACCTGCATCGAGTTCGACGTGTCCGGGGCCGAGCCGGCCGGCCTGCGCACCGCGCTGGCCCAAGACTCGGTGGCGCTCGGCGTCGATATCGCGGTCCAGCGGGGCGGGCTGCACCGGCGGGCCATGCGGCTCGTCGTGATGGACGTCGATTCCACCCTGCTGCAGGACGAGGCGATCGACCTGCTCGCGGCCAGGGCCGGCTGCCAGGGCGAGGTGGCGAAGCTGACCGGCGCCGCGATGCGCGGAGAACTGGATTTCGCCAGGGCCCTGGAGCAGCGCGTGGCGCTACTGGCCGGGCTGGATGCCGCCTTTATCGATGACGTCCTCGCCGGGCTCCGGCTGACACCCGGCGCGCGGACCCTGGTCCGCACGCTCAAGCGCCTGGGCTACCGGTGCGCCGTGGTCAGCGGTGGATTCACCCAGGTCACCGACCGGCTGACCGACCTGCTCGGGCTGGACTACGCGCAGGCCAACACGCTGGAGATCACCGACGGCAGGCTGACCGGGCGGGTCATAGGCCCGGTCGTCGACCGGGCGGGCAAGGAACGGGCACTGCGGCAGTTTGCCACGCGGGCCGGCGTGCCGTTGAGTCAGACCGTGGCGGTCGGTGACGGGGCCAACGACCTGGGCATGATTTCCGCCGCCGGCCTGGGAATCGCGTTCAATGCCAAGCCCGCCGTCCGCAGCGCCGCGGACACGTCGGTCAGCGTCCCGCAACTCGACGTGATCCTGCACCTGCTCGGGATATCCAGGGCGGACGTGGAGGCCGCGGACGCGGAGGACGCTGCCCTGGCGCAGCGGAGTCAGTAGAAGGACCGGCGGCAGCCACCGCTGCCGCTAGTGCTCCGGAGTCCAGGAGTCCAGCAGGTCTCCGGCGCCGCCGCCAAGCTCACTCCAGTTGCCGGCAATGCCGATAACCGCGATCGCTGCGGTCGGAAAGGGCGGTTCCCGGCCCGTGAGGGTCGCTACGGCACCGGCTGCGGCCGGATTGTGGCCGATATAGAGCAGCGTGCCGACGTCGGCCGGCGTCTCGCCGATGATCTCGATGACCTCGTCGGCGTCGGCCTCGTAGAGCCGCCTCTCGGCGGTGAACTGCGGCCTCCCGCCGAGCGCCTCGGACACGTATTGCCAGGTCTGCCTGGCGCGCCTGGCGGCCGAGCAAACTACCGCGTCGGGCCGGTAGCCGCGCTCCCGCAACCACTCGCCGGCGGAGGCACTGTCGCTGCGGCCCCGCGGCTTCAGCGCGCGCTCGAAGTCAGGCCCGCCGGGAAGCTCACCCGCCTTAGCGTGCCTCATGACGATGAGCCGCCTCGTTCCCTCCATGACCACCATCGTCGGCTAGATCGCCGCCGCCCGCACCGCGCCGCGCAGGTTTTGGGCTGGGCAAATACCCGCGGCAGATCGCCCGCGGCGCGGCGCCGCCTGGACCGAGGAGCAGGAAACGAGCGAGCCGGCGTGGCGCGGCGCGGCCAACGCGACCGGACGAGCCCGGAGTCGTCAGACGGTCGCGCTGTCAGCGGGCGCTTTCGCCTCCGCGCCATCGACGGCGATGCTGGTCGAGCGGCGCTTGGCGATGAAGATCGCCCCGACCACGATCGCCACGGCGACGATGGCCACGGCCGCGCGGAACCCGTTGTTGTGGCTGTGCTGCACCACGCTGGTCGCGATCAGCAGCGACACCAGGTTCATCACCTTGATCAGCGGGTTGATGGCCGGGCCAGCCGTGTCCTTGAACGGGTCACCGACGGTGTCGCCGATCACGGTGGCCGCGTGCGCCTCCGACCCCTTGCCGCCGTGATTCCCGTCCTCGACCAGCTTCTTCGCGTTGTCCCAGGCGCCGCCGGAGTTGGCCAGGAACACCGCCATGAGCACGCCCGCGGCAATAGCGCCGGCTAGGTACGACCCGAGCGGGCCGTACCCGAAGGCGAACCCGACGGCGATCGGCGTGAGGACCGCGAGCAGGCCGGGGGTGGCCAGCTCCCGCAGCGAGTCCGCCGTGCAGATGTCGACGACCCGGCCGTACTCGGGCTTTTCGGTAAAGTCCATGATCCCTGGGTGGGTGCGGAACTGATCCCTGACCTCGAGCACTACCCGCCCGGCGGCCCGGCCGACGGCCCGGATCAGCAGGCTCGCAAACAAGAACACGACGGCGGCGCCGATCACGAGCCCGACCAGGTCGTTCGGGCTGTCGATGGACAGGCTGAAGGTCTTCGCCGCCTTGCCGAGCGCCTGCTGCACGGACGTGTCGAACGCGCCGAACAGCGCCGTGGCGGCCAGCACGGCGGTCGCGATCGCGATGCCCTTGGTGATCGCCTTGGTCGTGTTCCCGACCGCGTCCAGGTGGGTGAGCACCTGCGCGGCCTCGCCCTCGACCTCGCCGGACATCTCCGCGATGCCCTGCGCGTTGTCGGTGACGGGCCCGAAGGAGTCCATCGAGACGATCACGCCGACCGTGGTCAGCAGGCCGGTGCCGGCCAGCGCGACCGCGAACAGGGAGATCGTGGCGTTACCGCCGCCCAGGAGGAAGGCGCAATAGACGGCTCCGCCGATCAGCAGCGCCGAGTAGACGGCCGACTCCATGCCGGTCGATACGCCGGAGAGGATGACCGTGGCCGCCCCTGTCTCCGAACTCTCCCCGATCTCGCGTACCGGCCTGCGGTTGGTCTCGGTGAAGTAGCCGGTCAGCAGCTGGATCGCGCTGGCCAGCACGATGCCAACAAGCACCGCCAGGATCGCCAGCACCCGCGGGTTGCCGCTGTGGTGCAGGATCGAGGCGGTGGTGACGCCCTTCAGGGCGCTGAACGAGGAGGGCAGATAGAGGAACGCCGCCCCGATGACCAGAATGAGCGAGATGACCGCGGAGATGAAGAAGCCCCGGTTGATCGCGCTCATGCCGCTACGGTCACTCTTCCTCGGCACTACCGAGAAGATGCCGATGACCGCTGTGATCACGCCCAGCATCGGCACGATCAGCGGGAACACCAGGCCCGAGTTGCCGAATGCCACCTTGCCGAGGATGAGCGAGGCGACCAGCATTACCGAGTACGACTCGAACAGGTCGGCGGCCATGCCGGCGCAGTCGCCGACGTTGTCACCGACGTTATCGGCGATCGTCGCCGCGTTCCTTGGGTCATCCTCCGGGATGCCCTTCTCCACCTTGCCGACCAGGTCGGCGCCCACGTCGGCGGCTTTGGTGAAGATGCCCCCGCCCACGCGCATGAACATGGCCAGCAGCGCGGCCCCGAGGCCGAATCCCTCGAGGACGTCGGGCGCGTTGCCCTTGAAGATAAGCACGACTACGGCCGCGCCGAACAGGCCCAGGCCGACGGTGAACATCCCGGCGACGCCGCCGGTCCGGAACGCAATCCGCATGGCCGGGCGCTCACCGGCCTCCTTGGCCGCGGCCGCGACCCTGACGTTCCCGCGGACTGCGAGAGACATGCCGTTGAACCCGGTCAATGCCGAGAAAAGTGCTCCGACCAGGAAGAAGGCGGATCTGCCCCAGCGCACGCCCGCAGTATCCGCGGGCAGCAGCAGCAGCACGAAGAAGATCACCACAACGAACGCGCCGAGCGTGCGGAACTGCCGTCTGAGGTAGGCGGCCGCGCCCTCCTGGACTGCCTTGGCGATCTCCTGCATCTTGGCCGAGCCCTGGCTGGCGGCCAGCACGTCCCTGACTAGCCAGCCCGCGACGGCCAGCGCCATCAGGGCGATCACGGCAACCACGACAACCCAGGTCAGGTTGCCGCCGGACACCGTCGGCGACCCTGCCGCCAGGGCGAGGTGATCCTTCATCCGTCCTCCTTGACAGGGATCCAGGCTAGTTACCGGGCGCGTGCCCTGCGGCAACTCCCGTAGGCATCAGCTGCTGGCCGGCCTCCTGAGCGGAGGCAGCGAAACGACAACCAGTGGTGCCGGGAGTCTACGCATCCGGGTAAGCGGATGGTAAATCGGGCCCCGATCCAGGTGCTTTCGCCACGTTTTCATAACGCAACAGCGGCCCGGGCAGAGCCTACCTGCACCGAGCGGGCACCGTGCACCCGCACCGGGTTCCGCACTCCTGCCCGGCGATAACCGGCCGGCCCGCGGCCCGCTCATGCCCGCTTGACCCGCGCGCACGCCGCTGCGGCTACCGGACGGCTCCGGCCGATGGCCAGCTCATCCGGATGCTCGTGCCCTCGGCCGTCTCGCTAATCTCGACGTTGTCGGCCAGCCCGGCGATCACGGCGAACCCCAGGCCGGCCTGCACGCCGGCCGCCCCGGCCATGCTGGCCTTGCTCTCGGGGCCGACGCCAGCCAGCTTCGCGGAGTCGCGCGCGCAATTGTCGGTCACCTCGACCTCGAACCGGTCGGCCATGTCGCTGAGGGCCAGCCGGACCGGCTCGGCCGGGCAGTGCAACTGGTGCTCTTCGACCGCGCGCGAGCATGCCTCGCCCACTGCCAGCCTGACCTCGTCCAGCAGCGACTCGTCGACCCCGCTGCGCCGCGCGACCGCCGTGGCGACCAGCCTGGCTGTGCGCACGTGGGCCGGCAGGGGGGTGAAGCTCAGCTCGACCGTTGCCATGTTGGGACTGTGCCGCCGCCTACTTCTCCGACCGCCTGGCCGCGATGGCCTCGTCAACGGTGTCGTGTATGCCAAAGACCTTGGTCAGCCCGGTAATCCTGAAGATCTTCAGGATGCGCTCCTGGGTACAAACCAAGTCAAGTGATCCATCGTGCGCCCGCACTCGCTTGAGGCCGCCCACGAGGACGCCAAGGCCGGTCGAATCGAGAAACTCGACCTTCTCCATGTTCACCACCAGCTGGTAAAAGCGGCTGTTCACCAGCTCGATCAGCAGTTCGCGCAGGCGCGGCGCGGTGTAGACGTCGATCTCGCCTTCCACGTCGACGATCTCGATCCCGTCCTTGCTGTGGTGGTCCAGCTTCAGATCCACGAATCCTCCAGCGCCCTTACGGCTCTTATCTCCCGGACGTCCACGCGCGGCTACCCGCGAGGCTTGCCCTGTCGCGCATTCAACCACGCCCAGTGTCATGTCTATACCAGATCGGCGCCCCAGGCACCCCGCGCCGTGATGACACACTGGACGCTGATGCCTACGGTAGCGCCACCCGCGCCTGGTGACCCGGCCCCGGTCCCGGTCGCCGGGATGACGGTGCCTGCCGGCAGCACGAATGCCTCGGCAACCGGACCGGCCAGCATCTTGACGTCGGGCGCCAGCGGCGGGCGGCTTACCTTCCGCACGGAGCTGCCCGGACGAACCGGACAGCATGGGCAGTGGCCGGACTGGGTGCCCGCCGAGCTGCTTGCCGCCCTCGCCGCGACCGGAGTCCGCGCGCCGTGGCAGCATCAGGCCGAGACCGCGCAGCTGGCCAGGTCCGGCCAGAGCGTGATCATCTCGACCGGCACGGCATCGGGTAAGTCCCTTGGCTACCTGCTGCCGGCGCTGACGTCGGTCCTGAATGGCGGCACCGCCCTCTATATCGCGCCGACCAGGGCCCTGGCTGCCGATCAGCTGCGGCTCGTCCAGTCCCTGGGGCTGCGCGGCGTCCGCGCTGCGGTCGTTGACGGGGACACGCCGTGGTCGGACCGGGCCTGGGCCAGGTCGCACGCGAGCTACCTGCTGACGACGCCGGACATGCTGCATTACACCCTTCTACCCCAGCATGCCAGGTGGAATGGCTTCTTCCGGCGGCTGCACTACGTGATCGTGGATGAGTGCCATACCTACAGCGGGGTGTTCGGCTCCCACGTCGCTCACGTGCTGCGGCGGCTGCGCCGGGTTGGCTGCCATCACAGCGCTACTGATCCGGTCTTCGTGCTTGCCTCGGCCACCATCAGCGAGCCGGCCAGGTCGGCCCTGCTGCTCACCGGCCGGCCCGTGACGGCAGTCACGACCGACGCGGCCCCCCGGGGCCCGATGACGTTCGCGATGTGGGAGCCGCCGCTTACCGGGGCGCGCGGCGAGGCGGGCGCGCCGGTACGCCGCAGCGCGACAGCCGAGGCCGCTCAGCTCCTGGCCGACCTGATCATCGAGCAAATCCCCTCGCTCGCGTTCGTGCGGTCCAGGCGCGGCGCGGAGACCCTTGCGCTGTCGGCCCGCCGCCACCTGTCCGACGCGGGCGCGGACGAACTCGCCGACCGGGTTGCCGCCTACCGGTCGGGCTACCTGCCCGAAGAACGGCGGGCGCTAGAGGACGGGCTGCGCAGCGGCCAGATCACCGGCCTGGCCGCGACGTCCGCGCTTGAGCTCGGCGTGAACGTCACCGGCCTCGACGCGGTCCTGGTGGCAGGCTGGCCCGGCACTCGTGCGGCGCTGTGGCAGCAGGCCGGTCGGGCCGGACGCGACGGGCGCGAGGCCATCGCCGTGCTGATCGCGCGCGACGATCCGCTCGACACCTATCTGGTGCACCACCCGCAGGCCCTGCTCGGTGCCCCGGTCGAGGCGACGGTGCTGGACCCTGACAACTCTTATGTGCTCGCGCCGCACCTGTGCGCGGCGGCGGCCGAGCTCCCGCTCAGCGAGCCGGACCTGGCCAGTTTCAGCGAGAGCGCGGGCTCCGTCGCCGCCAGCATGGCCGCCGACGGGCTGCTGCGGTCCAGGGGCGGCCGCTGGTACTGCACCCGGCGCGGCTCCACGATCAGGACCGGACTGCGCGGCACCGACGGGCGCCCGGTCAGGATCGTCGAGGAGTCGACAGGACGGCTGGTGGGCACGGTGGATGAGCCATCCGCGCACTTCCTCGCGCATGACGGCGCCGTCTACCCGCACCAGGGCGAGATGTACCTGGTTCGCAGTCTGGACCTGACCGAGCGCATCGCGCTGGTGGAGCTGGCAGATCCGGGTTACACGACGGTCGCACGGGAGGTCACCGGCATCGAGGTGGCCGCCGAGCTGGTCAGGGCGGCGTGGGGCGAGGCCGCGGTGTGCTTCGGGGACGTTCAGGTGTCGCGGCAGGTTGTGTCGTATACCCGGCGCAGCCTGGAGACCGGCATGGTCGATGACGAGATCGGCCTCGACCTGCCTGAGCGCAGGCTCGCGACCCGAGCCGTATGGTGGACGATCTCGCCCGCCCAGCGGGCCGGCCTGGCGGCCGTCGGCGTGGACCTGGCTGGAGCGGCCCACGCGGCCGAGCATGCCTCGATCGGCATGCTGCCCTTGCTGGCGGCGTGCGACCGGTGGGATGTAGGCGGTGTCTCCGCGGACCTGCATCCGAGGACCGGCCGGCTGACCGTCTTCGTCTACGACGGGCACGCCGGCGGGGCCGGCTTCGCCGAGCGCGGGTTCGCCACGGCCGGGCGGTGGCTAGCCGCGACGGTCGAGGCCATCGCGAGCTGCGAATGCGCCGGCGGCTGCCCGTCTTGCATCCAGTCGCCCAAGTGCGGCAACGGAAATCAGCCCCTGGCAAAGGACGGCGCGATCGCCCTGCTTAACAGCCTGCTGGCCGGGCGGCCCACCTGACTCCGGATGATCGGCCGCGCTCACGGGCAGTAGCGACCTGGCCGGTGCCAATCCGGCCAGGCACGCGGTCAGGCTTGTCCGGCTGCACCGCGAACCTGCCGCGACACTTCCGGGCAGTGGTCGCCGGAAAGTGGCCAGACATGGGGCGACCCCCGTCGGGGGGGAGAACGGGGGTCGCCATACGGTCCGGCTCCGGGGGGGCAGAGCCGGGTCCGTTACCCAAGAAAGCCTAGTTCTAATCGCCGCAAGTTACCAGTTGGTCATGCCGACACGCAAAGGGATCGCGGCGCATCCCCTATGCTGCCGGACCGTGGGTACATCCGTCGAGACCGGCAGCCGAACTGCCGCAGCTTTCTTTGACCTCGACAAGACGCTCATTTCCCGATCCAGCACGCTGGCGTTCGTTCCGTCCTTTTACCGGCGCGGCCTGATCACCCGCGGCCAGGCGGTGCGCGGTGCCTGCGCGCAGGTGACTTTCCGGCTGGCTGGAGCCAGTCACCACCGGATGGAACGCATCCGCGACCAGGTCAGCGCGCTGTGCCGGGGCTGGAATGCCGACCTGATATCACAGATCGTGACCGACAACCTTGCCCAGGTAATCGAGCCACTTGTGTACGAAGAGGCGCGCAGCCTGCTTGCCCGCCACCTCGACGACGGACACGACGTGCTCATCGCCAGCACCTCGGGACAGGAGATCGTCAGGCCGATCGCCGCCATGCTGGGCGCGTGCGCCGCCGTCGCCACTCGGCTGGAGATCGCCGGCGGGTTGTACACCGGCAGCGTCGAGTTCTATGCCTACGGGCAGGCCAAGGCCGATGGGGTCGCGGAACTCGCGGCTCAGCGCGGATACCGCCTCGCCGACTGCTACGCCTACAGCGACTCGGTGACTGACCTGCCGCTGCTGGAGCTGGTAGGCCACCCGCACGTGGTGAACCCTGACCGCGCTCTGCGCAAGGCAGCGCACAGCCGAGGCTGGCCAGTTCTGACCTTCAGTCGGTGTGGCGCCGCCGGATCAGAGGGCACTAATGCCTCGAGCCCACTCGAAAGCGACCCGGCAACCCCAGGCATGTGAACATGTACATCGATCGAGATCACGAATCGATCACGCTCGGGTCTTTCCAACTGGCCGGATACCCAGTAGAAAAGAAACACGGACACAGTCCGTACACGGCAGCCGGGTACCCACGCGCGACCAGCCGCGGGAGGCGTGCCGTGGCAGGCGAATTGATGCCTTGAAGGGCGCTGTTGACTAATGAGGCGCGGGCAGGATACGCCTACCACGGCAGTGAAGGTGCACGCTTGGTAGCCCGAGCTGACGTGTCAGTGCGACGGCGCCCCAGAAGGGGCGCCGTTTGCTGTGCCGGGCGGCCCCGCCCACTTCCGTAAGCTCTGTCGCGGGATCCCCGCCCCCCAGCGAATCAGACAAATCGCTCGCGCCGAGGGCGGCTGGGCCGGCTAGGTGTCGTTGACGCCTGCAGGTTGTCGACACCTTGCAAGTTGTCGGCGCATACCGGATCAAATCGACCACGAGGCTGCGGAGAACGTGCAGAGCGTTTGAGAAGGCGCATGGAGTCGGTGCGGGGTGCGATCGTGCCCAGGTTGCCGGGCCGGGTGGCAGGCCGGGCCGGGTGGCAGGCCGGCCGGGCCGGGTGGCAGGCCGTGGCTCGACTACCGCCGTTTATCCAGCCCCGAGTACTGCCGAGGCCGCCTTCACCGCGCTCTGCGTGGCCCGTCAGGGCCGGTGACCGCGGCCTGTAAGGCCTTGGGACCGTGCCTGGCCTGGTCACAAGCCGTGTGCCCGCCTCGGCTTCAGTGCTCTATTTCGGCCGGCCCGAGATTTCGGGAGGCAGCATGTGGGCAGTCCATCTGCAGACACGTGCGCCAATTACCCCAGGCCGGCTCGTGCCGCCATTGGGTATAAGCAAGACTTTGACAACAAGCGCGTTAGAGGGAGGTACTTATGGCCGAGCCCGCGGTCAGGCGGATGCCCGCCGGCGGGACCGATCAGTCCATCGGCGACCTCGTTTCGGTTGCCGCACGGGATATCTCGCAACTCGTCAGATATGAGCTGGACCTAGCCAAAATCGAGCTGAAGACCGATGTCAAGCGGCTGGGAATCGGCGGAGCGCTGCTGGCGGTCGGCGGGTTCGTCGCGTGCCTGGTGCTAGTCCTGCTATGTTTCGCGTTTGCCTTCGGCCTCAATGCCTTGCACATCTGGCTATGGGCCTCGTTCCTGATCGCCGCGGGCACCTGCGTGCTGCTGACCGGGCTAGCGGTATTGATCGGCATCATCATGGTGCGCAAGATGGGCGGAATGAATAAGACTCGCACCAGCCTGGCCGAAGGGCTGACCATGCTGCGCCGGAGGCCCAAGGGAGCCAGGTCCTCGGCGAGGTCGGCATCTGACGGCGGTGCCGGGACGCAGGTTCGGGCGGGCTAGTCGTGCCGAGCCGCGGCAATGCAGCCATCTACCTGAGCGGGCCGTGGTCGCACCGCTCAGTCAGCGCGAACGGCACCAGGTTCCACGTCGCCGAGAGCGGCGACGGACCGCTTGTCCTGTTCTTGCACGGGTTTCCCGAGTTCTGGTGGACCTGGCGCCAGCAGCTCAGCTCGCTGAGCGAGGCCGGCTTCCGTGTCGTAGCTCCCGACCTGCGCGGGTATGGCGGGAGCGACAAACCACCGCGGGGTTACGACCTCGTCACGGCCGCATCAGACGCAGCCGGCTTGATCCGCTCGCTGGGCGAGGCCAACGCGGTCGTCGTGGGCCACGACTGGGGCGGGCTGATCGCCTGGACCATGGCGGCATACTTCCCCAAGGTGGTCAGGCGGCTGGCCGTCGTCTCTATGCCTCATCCGCTGCGGCTGCGATCGGCGGTGCTGTCCGATCCGCTCGGCCAGGGCCGCAGCATCGGCTTCGCGCTCGGGTTCCAGCTGCCGATGTGGCCGGAACGGCAGTTGCTTCGCGACGGCGCCCTGCGGGTCAGCCGGATGTTGTCGGCGTGGTCCGGGCCTGGCTGGCCCGATGCGGAGACCGCCAGGCGTTATCAGGATGCCATGTGCGTGCCGCAGGTGGCGCACTCCGCGCTCGAGTACCACCGCTGGTACCTGCGGTCCCGACTCCGCCCGGACGGGCTGCACTACAACCGGATGATGCGGACTCCCATCCAGGCCCCGACGCTGCACCTGCACGGAGCGCTCGACCCGTGCGTGCTGCCCGCTGCTGCCCGCGGCTCAGGCGTGCACGTCGAGGCGCCTTACCGATGGCGGCTGATCGACGGGGCCGGTCACTTCCCGCACGAGGAGGTGCCCGAGCGCTTCGATCTAGAGCTGCGCTCCTGGCTCGAAGATCCCGAGCCGGAGCGCTAGCCGATGGACGCGACGGCGACCGGACCAGAGCGTGACCGAAACGCGGCCGGGCGGCCGAGGAACGCCCGCCCGCGTGACCTGCTCGGCCGGCCACTTGCCAGGGACGCAGTCGGGCAGCCGGTCATGCCCGACGGGCTTGAGGTAACCCCGGACTGGGCGCTGGCCACCGCCCAGCAAATGCTCGACGATGGCCGGCCCTTCCATGCCCACGAAGTACTCGAGGCGGCATGGAAGTCGGCGCCATCCGCGGAGCGCAACCTGTGGCAGGGCCTGGCCCAGCTAGCCGTCGGTCTAACGCACGCACTGCGCGGCAACGCTCAGGGAGCCGTCGCGCTGCTGCGCCGCGGCGCCGGGCGGATTCGCGGTTACGCCGGCGGGCACCCCCACGGCGTCGCCGTCGACGACCTCCTCGCTGCCGCGAATGCGCTCGCCGACCGGATTGAATCCGGCGGCCTGTCCGGGCTCAGGCCGGGCGACCTGACCCTGCGGCTGACAGGCGTGCCTGACTCGCGCTCTGGCTAGCCCTGGCAGCTTTCTGTGGACACCGGCGTGGTGTCGTACTCACCGGCGCGAACGTCGCTGGCGACCTGGGCCGCGGTGAGCGCGTATCCGACGTCGGGCTCGCCGGTCGACGCGGCGAACACCACCCCGTAGACCTTGCCGTCTGGCGCCATCAGCGGACCGCCAGAGTTGCCCGGCTGCACCAGCGCCTTGATCGGGTAGATCTGGCGTGTCACGTACGCCGACTCGTAGATGTCGGGACCGTAGGCGTCGATGCTCTGGCCCACCCGTGCGGCCCGCATCGTCAGTGGATGGTCGAGCGGGTAGCCGGCCACGATCGCGTTTGCCTCGAACGGCGCCGGCCCGGCGAACTGCAGCGGGGGCGCCTGCAAGCCGGGCACGTCCAGCACCGCGATGTCCGTGCGCGGATCGTAGAACACGACGGTGGCGTTGTACTCGTAGCCGGTCCTGGTATACACGTCCGGGCCATCGGTCACGCCGGCCACCACGTGGGCGTTGGTGAGCACATGGTCGGGCGAGATGACGAAACCCGATCCCTCGATCTTCAGCGAGCACGACGGCGCGATGCCCTGAATCTTCACCACGCTGCTCTTGATGTAAGCCCGCGCGCTGGAGTACAGGACGTCCTGGTTCGCGGGGGGCAGGTCGGGCGTGCTCTCGGCGCCAAAGGCACTGAAGACGGGCGAGTAGAGGCCGTTCCCGCTGATAAGGCTGCGCAGCGGCGGGAACAAGGTCAGGCTGTCGACGGCCCGCGGCATCAGGCGGTCTACCGTGCGCAGCACCACCGAGTTGTTGACCTGCTTGAACACCGATGGGAACCGCGCGCCGACCACGATCGAGCCAAGCAGCCAGGCGACCAGCAAGACCGAGATCACGTTAACGATCGCGCCGCCGACCGAGTCCAGGAACGTAGCGGGCCCGCCAGTGACCCTGGAACGGACCGCGACCCCGATGCCCGAGGCCAGCAGCATGCCAAGAACCGCGGACATGAAGACCACGACGATCGCGATGACCGCCTGCGCACTCGGCGTGTGGGCGACCGCGCGGGAGATGCCGGGCGCGATCACCGCGCCAGCGGCGGCTCCGCCGATGAAACCAGCGAGGCTGAGGATGCCGATGATGAAGCCCTGCCGCCAGCCAGCCACTGCGAACGCGGCGATGAGCACGAGCAGGATGAGGTCGAGCAAGTCGCCTGGCACGTCATCAACCTATAGGTCGGTCGTCGATGCCGGCGCATGTCACGTTCGGCACTTTAACCACCTGTGACCGGCCGGCCGGCGGGCAGGTCACTGGCGGGCAGTTGCGTCACCCGCGTCACATCCCACGACCGCTCCCAGCCCCCTAGGGCGAGGACGCGGTCGAGCAGCAGCGCCGTGAACCCCCAGATGAGCAGGCCGCCGGCCTGAAACGCCGGGCCGCTCCGGCCGTCCGGATACTCAATCATGAGCCGGTTGGCCGGATCGGCCAGGTCAGCCACCGGAATGCGGCTCACCGACTCGATCTCGGCCAGGTCGCCTGGGGCCACCGGGCCGGGCGTATGCCACCAGCCGATGACCGGGGTGACGCGGTAGTCGCTACGCCAGATGTAGAGCTCCGGCATCACCGCGACCACGTGCACGGCGCTCGGGTCGATCCCCGTTTCCTCGGCCGCCTCCCGCAGCGCCGCCCGTATCGGACCTCCATCTGCGGCATCGATCGCACCGCCAGGAAACGCGGGCTGACCAGGGTGCTGTCGAAGCGCCTGACTACGGCGTACCAGCAGGAGGTCAGGCCCGGTCTCGCCGGTGTCGCCGAACAGAATCAGCACGGCCGCCGGGCGGCCACCCTCGCCAGGCGGGCGCAAGGGGGGCGGCACCGGCATCTGCGCGGCCGCTCCGGCCAGGCGGGCAAGCCAGCCGGGGACTGCCAATCCGTTACCCGATTCGACCGTCAAGAGAATGGCCCCGGCTTGACCAGCTTGCCGGCGACGGCCGGGTCGGTCGGGCCTTCGCCGTACGACGGGCACAGCCGGCCAACGCCGCACGCACCGCACGCGGGCCTGCGCGCGTGGCAAACGCGGCGGCCGTGCCAGATGAGGCGGTGCGACAGCATCGTCCACTCCGACTTCGGGAAGAGCGCGCCGACGTCCCGCTCGACCTTGTCCGGGTCATGCTCGCTGGTCCATCCGAACCGGCGGGCCAGCCGACCGAAGTGCGTGTCCACCGTGATGCCGGGCACGCCGAATGCGTTACCGAGGACCACGTTCGCGGTCTTGCGGCCAACGCCTGGCAGCGTGACCAGGTCAGTCATCCGGCCAGGCACCTCGCCGCCAAACCGGTCGCAAAGTGCCTGCCCGAGTCCGATCAGGCTGGCGGCCTTGTTGCGGAAGAAGCCAGTCGGCTGGATGATCTTCTCGAGCTCAGACCGGTCCGCGGCCGCGTAGTCGGCGGCCGTCGGGTACTTGACGAACAGAATCGGCGTCACCAGGTTGACGCCCTTGTCGGTCGTCTGGGCGCTGAGGATCGTGGCGACCAGGAGCTCGAGCGGGGTCGTGAAGTTCAGCTCGGTGTGCGCGTCCGGGTACAGGTCGGTCAGCACGCGGTTGATCTTGCGGGCTCGTCGTACCAGCGTGGTAGGCGGCTTTGCGACCGGCGCCGCCTTGGCCCGCGCGCTCGGGGTCTTCGCCTTAGATCTGGCCTTCGCCGTCGGCTTCGGCTTTGCCGGCGGCTTAGCCCTGGCCGGCGGCTTAGCCCTGGCCGACGGCGACTTAGCCTGGGGCGGCGCAATCCCAGACTGCGTGGCGGGCGGGGAAGCTGGGGAAGGCACGCCACCAGCCTATGCGGGGTCGGCCCGGCTGCTGCCGTTTCTGGCCACGGCTAGCCTGGCCTGGAGGCACTCCCGGCGTACCGGAAGCGCCGAGACGCTGCAGATGCGCTAGCGCAGCGCTGCGCGCTGCCCCTCGCCTGCCTGCCCTGGCGCCGGCTTGGGTCGCCAGCGGCCGTCGTGAGTGATGGCGGTAAGCCACGTCGGCACCTGATGGTTGCCCACCTTCGTCTGATCGGCGACGGCGGGCCTGGCGCTTGCTGCTGCGGCGGCGGCGAGCTTGGACTGCCGGGGGGCGCCGATCCAGCCCCGGCGCCGGAATAGCCAGTACAGCCCGGCGACCGCGACCAGCTCGGTGCCGATGCCCACGATCAGGAACACCGGGAGGCCGCCGAGCTGGTTGACCAGCCAGGCAAAGTTCTGGCCGAAGAATCCGGTCAGGAACGACAGCGGCAGGAAGATCGTCGCGATGATCGCAAGCTGCTTCATCACCTCGTTCAGGTTGTTGGAGACCATCGACAGGTAGGCGTCCATGGCATTGGTCAGCAGGTCGCGATAGCTGTCGATCAGGTCGCTGATCCGGATCAGGTGATCGTACAAGTCCCGCAGGTACGGGTCGCTCTCTGCGCTCATGCCAGGCAAGGTGACCATTCCGGCCACCAGCGAGGCCATCGCGTCGCGCTGCGGCGAGATCAGCTTCCGCACGCTGACCAGCCACCGCTGCATGGTGAACAGCTCGGCCAGCTGCTCGTTGCTCGGCTTTGAGAAGATCATCTCCTGCAGCTCGTCGATGCGGTCGTCAAATGCCGCCAGCGACGGGAAGTAGCTGTCGATGAGGCTGTCCATGATGTTGTGGAGCAGGATCAGCCGGGTCGGCCGGTTGCCGTTCGGTAGCCCGCCGCCCGGGCCCCCGAGACGGTCCCGCATCTGCTCCAGCGAATGGCAGCCGTCCCGGCGGACGGTGACCAGGAATTTCTCCGCGAAGAAGCAATGCACCTCGGTCAGGTCATTGTCGTCGCCCTTGACGCCGTAGCTGACCATGTACACCAGGTTGCCGAAGTCTTCGATCTTCGGGCGCTGCCCGAACTCGGTGAGGTCTGCCGCCGCCAGCGGGTGCAGCTTGAAGAGGTCCGTGAGCACCTGGACATCTTCGTTATTGGGCGCGAGCACATCAAGCCATAGCAGCTTGTCGCCGTCCAGCGCGAGCTTGATCCCGGCCGCGTCTGCCTTCGCTGCCGAGCCGTCCATCAGAATAAGTAGAGCTTCCACCCCCACATCGTGCCAAATCTGGCGGCATGCGGCAGCCACAACTGACGTGGCCGGACGGCCGCCTTGCCGCCGCGGCTGGGCACGCCAGCACTGCCTTCCCGCCGCGGCTGGGCACGCCCACACTGCCATGCCGCCGCGGCTGGGCACGCCAACACCGCCTTGCCGCCGCGCGGCGCGTGACCGCCGCCCGCGCTGGCAGCCGCTGACTCCCAGGCAGATGGCCTTATGCCCCTGGGCTCAAGCGGCGCGGTTCCCCCGGCCGATCGCGGCCGCGCGATGGGCCAGCATGTCGGTGACGGTGCCGACGGTGCCGCTGAGGCTGTCGAAGCCCTGGCGGGCTGCGGCGCGCCGCACGGCCGCCTCGGCCACCGTCATGGCCTCCCCAGCCAGGCGCCTGATCTCCCCCGACTCCGTGATCGCCTTGACGGACTCCCGCAGCCGCTTGATCCCGTCTTTTCCGTCATTGCAGCCGGCGATATAGCCGGCCACGAACCCGAACAGTGTCTCCATGGTCCTGCCTTGCCTCGTGGGGTGACATGCGGGATAGCGCTGGGCGACATCACATGTCGCGCAGTTCGAGGTAGCGCTTCACGTCCGGCACCGATGCCACGATCGCGGCGAGCACGGCGGCGAGCAGCGCGGCCTTGATCAGTCTTATGATCATTTTCCCCTCCCTCCGTTCACTGGAGATCCAGCCGACTCACCCTCGGGCGGGGAGTCCCGCCCCTCAGGGCTGACATCGGCGTCCATTGGCTCCACCTCATCGGGCGCGAAGTACAAGAACCGGCCGTGACTGCGCTGCAGGTCGGCGGCGGGATCGTCGGCTGGCGTCACGGCCAGGTGGATCTGGCCGTCCACGTCCTTGAGCACCGCCTCGACAATCGCCTCGCGGCCGGCCAGGAACAGGTCCTGCGCGTCGGCGCGGCGGGCTCCTGGCCGCATCAGCACGCGGCTGCCCCGCGCGATGCGGGCGCCCGCCACGACCACGGAGTCGGTCTCGGGTGACACCGTGGCGTCGGCCCCCGGATCCCACCATGGCACCGACGGGCGGTCGGTGACTTGCCGTCCAGGCCAGTCGATCCCGCCGTCGGGCGGAGCCGGTCCTTCTCCCGGCGCCGACACTCGCTGCTCGCCGGAGGCCGCGCTTCCCGGCGGGGCGGACCGCAGGTACCTGATTGCCCCGTGCATGCGCTCGAGCATCTCCGCGGGCAGGTCGTCGAGTCGGTCGATCAGGTCGGCCGCGCGAGTGTCGGTGGCACGGGCGTGCCGTTTTTCCGCCTCGGTGAGGGTAAGCGTCCTGAGGGTCAGGATCTCGTCGATCTCGGTCGCGTCGAACAGGTCGCCAGCGCTCTCCGCCGCCACTTCCGGGTGGTCGTAGAGGATTACCGGCGAGGACAGCATCAGGTCGCGGCAGTCACCGGGGCCCGCCAGCACCGGCCAGGTGCCGATGTTCTGGCAGGCTGCCACCTCCGCCGCTGCCCATTCTGGCGGGTCGGTCATGGATAGAAACGTCCCGCCGGGTACGCCGATCAACGAGTGCGCGGCGATCAGCGCGTGCGGCAGCCCGTCCGATCGGGTCCGCATCTCGGCTGGCGGCGTCGTGCGGTTCTCTACCCGCACCCTCAGCTTGAGGGCCTGGTACGGCCCAGCCACCCGCTCGGCGTGCAGCCGGATGACGCCGTCGAGCGCGCTCCACTGCCGGACCAGGCAGCCCGCCAGACGGCCCCGGCGGTCGGTCAGTTCCTCGGTCGACTCGCCCGGACCGACGTGGAATTCCACGTTCTCGTCCGCAGCGAGCAGCGGTCCGACCACCGCGGTGACCCGCTGCTCGCGCTCGGCAGCCTCTTCCCAGCTTGTGTACTCGGTGCCGTCGACGACCAGAGTGCCGACGTCGTGCCGGTCACCGCTCTCCCGTGACACGGCCAGCACCTGGCGCCGCTGCAGGTGCAGGAACCGGACAGCCACGCTGACCTCGGCGTCGTCGCGGCACTCAAGCAGGCACTCGGTCTGGCTGGCGACCGGCTCGCAGGCATCCACGCTCGCGTAGCCGGGCGGCATCAGCACTCCGAACTGGAACCTGACCTGGTTCTTCTGGGCGGACTTGTGGTACGGGTACAGCAGGTAACCCTCGTACAGGATCGCGTCCGCGACCCGGCGGGCGTGCTCAAGGTGATCGGCGCTGAGCCTCATCCCGGTGGCTCGCCGGTCTCAGAAGCGCTGGAGAGTGTCTCAGAAGCGCTGGAGAGTGTCTCAGAGGCGCTGGAGAGTGTCTCAGACGCGCTGGAGAGCAGGGCCTGCATTGCCGCTTCCCACGTGGGCAGCGCCTTGCGGTTCTTGTACAGCAGCAGTTCGTCGATGGTGGCCGTGGACAGCCGGATCCAGCCGGTGCCGGGGAAGTGCGCGTCGACCGCTTCCCGCCACAGGCTGACCGGGAGCCGGTAGGCGGCTTCCTTGCTCCAGGGCACCTGCGTGACCGTCATCTTCCCGTCGGTCACGCTGAACACGGTCCCGCTGAACAGGAGCAGCAGAGGCACCTCGCCGCCCTCCAGCCCGGCGAAGTACCTGGTGGTGCCGACCTCCAGGTCATAGCTGAGCGGTACCGGCACGTCGACCTCGGTGCTGCCGGCGAACCCCGGCACCATGACCGACACCGTCGTGAACTGCATCGGCTTGAGCGTGTCCGCCCACCGTTGCGTATCGCCGAACAGGTCGTTGAGCCGCTGGGCCTCGGCCTCGCTGTAGCGCCGCCTGGCAGGCTCGATGCGCATCTGGCAGCGCAGCGCGATCGCCTCGACCCGATGCCCAGTCGTCTCGCTGATACGCAGCGACATGATCATCTGCGGTACGACCGCGTACCGGTCGGCACGGGCGCCGGTGCAGTCGAAGACAAGCTCGGCCACCGGTCACGCCCCTTGCTGGACAGGCGTGTCCGGTGCGCGGAAGGCTCTCGCACGGGCCCGCACCATCCCCAGGAAGTCGGTGATGCTCTGCCGCGCCTCGGCACCGCCGTCGAAGCCGTGCCAGTGCAGTCGCATCCGGCCCGCGAGCTCATAACAGGCGTCGATCGGCACCAGGTAGTACTCCACCCCGGCATCCGACCGGCTGATCAAGGCCGCCTCCACGTCCGGCTCGGGCTCCCCGAGCAGCGGAAAGTCGGCCACGAGCTGCCGCCACTGCTGCAGGTCGAGCCGGCACTCGGTCGCACCCGCCGGGCTCGGGTAGAAACCGGCCAATTCGCCGCCGGCGCGGGAACTGTGCAGGAAGAAGGCGAGCCCGACCGGGACCTCCAGGCGATCCCATTGCGCGGCGGTCATCACCCGGCTCGGATCGGCCAGGTAACGGTCAGGCACCGCCCGGTATCGGGCGCCGGTCCGCTGCGTGAACAGCAGATAGCAGGCCCGGCACGCGCACAGCAGCGACCCCGCCTCCAGGTCGGCGACGTGCCCGTGCTCGGCCGGTACCTCGGTCGCGCACATTTCGCATTTCTCTGGTGCCTGCGCGCGGTCGTCGGCGCGCTCAGGGGCGTCCCCGGCGATTTCGTTCAGGGCGGGAACGAAGTCATTCCCCGCCCCGCCGTGGTCCGCCGGCGCGACCGGACCGGCAGCAGGACGGACGAACCGGCGCAGCCCGGCCCCGCCAGTCACGCTCTATCTCCCGCTCGCTCTGTTTCCCGCTCAGCCCTCGGGGCGCGCTCGCGCGCCGTCTTCCCTCGTCGCTCTGTTTCCCGCTCAGCCCTCGGGGCGCGCTCGCGCGCCGTCTTCCCTCGTCGCTCTGTTTCCCGCTCAGCCCTCGGGGCGCGCTCGCGCGCCGTCTTCCCTCGTCGCAAAACCCGCTCCTCAGTCCAGACGGCGCCGCGCCCCTCCGGCTCGCTCGTATCCCGCTCCTCAGTCCAGACGGCGCCGCGCCCCTCCGGCTCGCTCGTTTTCCGCTCCTCAGTCCAGACGGCGCCGCGCCCCTCCGGCTCGCTCGTATCCCGCTCCTCAGTCCAGACGGCGCCGCGCCCCTCCGGCTCGCTCGTATCCCGCTCCTCAGTCCAGACGGCGCCGCGCCCCTCCGGCTCGCTCGGAGTTTCCCGCTCAGCCGTCACGCCCGCACCGCCTCGCCAATCGCCACCCGCACGCCCTGGCTGTCGGCCAGCAGCGGCAGCGGCTCCAGGTGAACGGCCGGGTCCACGGTGCTCTTGCCCGCCAGCCGAGCGTTGTACTGCGCGCAGCAGC
>JASHOL010000368.1 GCA_030041135.1 Streptosporangiaceae bacterium
ACCATGGACGACAGCGCGGCCAGCGGCTGCCTGAACCGGACCGAGAACGACGTGTCGGCGGTCGCCGACCCGAACACGCCGGTCTGGTTCTACGACAGCTATCCAGAACTCGGCCAGAAACTGGACTGGGAAGCCGTGGGCGGCACAAGCGTGGCCTCCCCGATCATCGCGGCGGTGTATGCGCTGGCCGGCACCCCGAAGCCTGGCACCTACCCGGCGTCCTACCTGTACCAGCCCGGCCACTCGGCCGACCTTTACCCGGTCACCAGCGGGCACAATGGCGTCTGCCAGCCGGCCTACCTGTGCAACGCCGCCGACGACTACCCGGGCACGACCTACAACGGGCCAACCGGCTGGGGTACCCCCGACGGCACGACCGCGTTCACCAGCACGGCGACCGGCGACACGATCACGGTCGTCGACCCCGGCACGCAGGACGCCGAGGCCGGGCAGGTGCTGCGGCTGCCGGTAAGCGGCGTTGACTCGGCGCCCGGCCAGCAGCTGAGGTTCTCCGCGGCCGGCCTGCCGGCCGGGCTGGTCATCAACCCGGCCACCGGGGTGATCTCAGGTCGGCTGCCCGCCAAAACCGGCACCAGCAAGGTCACCGTGACCGCCACGGACAGCACCGGCGCGACCGGCTCGGTGTCCTTCGACTTGGTGGCCATCGGCAGCCTGCGGGCCGCCTACCACCGCGTGACCGGCCCGGTCACGCTGGACGTGAACGGGACCGGCAAGGGCGACATGTGCCTATACGACGCGGACAACCGTTCCGCGAACGGCACCAAGGTGGAAGTCTGGAAATGCGACCGCAGCGCCGCCGAACAGTGGACCTACCTGCCCGACGCTGCCCCCGACAGCAACGGCACGCTGGTCGTCCACGGCAAGTGCGCAACGATCGTCGGACCGAGGGACGGCCAGCACCTCCGGCTTGAGGCATGCACGGGAGCCGGGGACCAGGGCTGGTCGCTGCTGGAAGGCCAGTGGTGGCTGTACAACCCCGCCTCCGGCTTGTGCATGAACGACCCGCGCGACAGCACGCACGATGGCACCCAGGTGAACGTTTTCACCTGTGGCTACGACTTCAACGAGGCGTTCATGCTGCCGGCCGGGCCAGTGCTGTCGGGCGTCGGCGGGCTCTGCCTGACTGATCCGCGCAACAGCAGGAAGGCCGGGACAAAACTGCAAGCCCAGCCCTGCGACGGCAGCGCCGCGCAGCTCTGGACGATCTTCTCGAACCCGGATTACGTGGAGATCTCTCCAGGGATCTTTTTCGTGGCCCTAGGGACGCAGCACAATGGCCTGTGCGCCCAGGTAACCGGGACCACGGTGCCCGGCACACCGGTGCTGCTTGGCGACTGCGGGACTGGGCTCACCAGTTGGAACCCGCTGCCCGATGGACAGGTCGCCAGCGAGTTTTCCGACTTGTGCCTGGCGGCTTCCGGGGCTGGCCGGAGTCGGCCGATCGTACTCGAGCCGTGCTATGGCAGTGCCGATGAGCTATGGGCGGAAGGCTGACGTGCGGGCCAGCCAGCCTTCCCCGGCAGCCTGACAGCATGGATCGCGACAGCGACCGCCACGGCGGGCGCCGCGCCGCCGACGGCTGGCTCCCCGCGGTTGGCGTCGTGGCCCTTGGCGCGGCACTTGTGTGGTACGCGCACCTGATCGTGATCAGCCCGGGCATGCTGCGCAGCCCGGTCGATCTGAGGGTTTACCTGGACGGGGGGCTGATCGTCCGGCACGTCAGGCCGTTCTTCGATCCGCGCCGGGTCAGCCCGCTGTACGACTGGCCGGGACCGCCAGGGCTCACCGGGCTGACGTTCGCCTACCCGCCGTTCGCGGCGCTCCCCTTCGCGCTCGTGTCGTATCTGCCGCTGCACCTCGTGGACATGCTGATCACGGCCGCCGACCTGCTCGCGCTGCCGGCCGCGATCTGGATGACCCTGGGCGCGCTTGGCTGGCCGTACGGACAGCGCCGGGCGGGCATCACGATGCTGGCCACCGCGATCGCGCTGATGACAGAACCGGTCCAGCGGACGATCTACCTCGGCCAGGTGAACATCCTGCTGATGGTCCTGGTCGTGTGGGACCTGTTCCAGCCGGGCCGGCGGTGGTGGAAGGGAGCCGGGGTTGGGCTGGCGGCAGCGATCAAGCTGGTGCCACTGATCTTCATTCCTTACCTGGTCCTCACCCGGCGGTTCAAACAGGCAGCAGTCGCGGCTGGCACGTTCGCGGCCACCGTGCTGATCGGCTGGATCGTGCTGCCTGCGGACTCGTCGTACTGGTGGCTGGACGGGGGATTCACGCGCGAAGGTTTTCAGTCTTCGACGCGCTTTGCGGGTAATCAGTCCCTGCTGGCGGTGTTCGGCCGGTCCGGTAGCACGGCCTGGCACAGCCAGTGGCTCGTCACGGCCGTGATCACCGCTGTGCTCGGCCTGGCAGTCGCGGCGCTGCTCGATCGTGCGGGCCACGCCGTGCTGGGGGTCGCAACTATCGCGCTGACCGGCCTGCTGATCTCGCCGATCAGCTGGGACCATCACTGGGTCTGGATCGTGCTCGCGGCGCCGCTGCTCGTGCACTACGCGATCCGGGCCCACGGCGCAGCCCGGTGGGCGCTGTTCGGCCTGGCCGGCGTGGTGCCCGCCTTGTTCGGAGCCTGGTCGATCGGGCTATGGGGCGAGAGGTACCTGCACGGCTGGAATCGCGGGCTGATCTGGGTAGTGGCCAACAGCCCCGGTCATGTGGCCGGCTGGCCGGAGAAGATGGTCGTGCTCAACGCCTACGTGCTGACCGGCATCGGACTGTTCCTGATGCTGGCGGCGGCTGCTGTCGTCTCCCACCGCGCAGCGGGCCGCACGCGCGAGGCCCGGTCAGCCGAGCATGTGCCGGAGTCCGGCCGGTCGCCCCTCGCGACCTCGGTCACACCCTGAGGATCGCGCATCGCGAAGCCGTCGCCTTCGAACACCCCCGTGTACCGCGGCGGTACGAGCGGCGATTTGGCGCCCTGGCGTGACGGGCCGCACCGCCGATTGCTACTGCTCGCGGTAGACCTTGTGCTGGGCGGCCTGGGCGCGGGGCCGCAGGACCATGAGGTCGACGTTCACGTGGGCCGGCCTGGTCACGGCCCACGTGACGGCGTCGGCGACGTCCGCGTCGGTCAGCGGCTCCTTGACCCCGGCATAGACGGCCGCGGCCTTGTCGGCGTCGCCTCGATACCGGTTCACGGCGAACTCGGCGGTCTTCACCATGCCAGGCGCGATCTCGATCACGCGTACCGGCTTGTCGTAGAGCTCGAGCCGCAGTGTTCCGGCAATCGCGTGGGTGCCGTGCTTGGCCGCGACGTAGCCGCCGCCGCCCTCGTAGGCCACGAAGGCGGCCGTGGAGGACATCAGCACGATCGTGCCCGCGCCGCTGGCGATCAGCTTGGGCAGCAGCGCCTGCACCGAGTGCAGCGTGCCGAGCACGTTCACGTCGTACATGGCCTGCCAGTCGGCCGGGTTACCCTCGGCGATCGAGTCGGCACCGATCGCGCCACCCGCGTTCGCGACCAGGACGTCGCAGCGGTCAAGCGACTCCGCCAGCGTGTCGACGGCGGGCCGGTCGGTGACGTCGAGTTCGTGCGCCTCGACCGTGCCGCCCGCGGCGCTGATCTGCTTGGCCACTTCCTCGAGCCGATCCACCCGCCGGGCGGTGAGCACCACCCGGTAGCCGGCCTCGGCCAGCCTGACCGCCGTTGCCGCTCCGATGCCGCTGCTTGCCCCGGTCACCACCGCCACGCGTGTCATGCCGCGATTCTGCCAGCAGCGGGGGGTACGGGGGGTCGCCCCCCCGAGCCTGTAGCAGCGGGGGGTACGGGGGGTCGCCCCCCGAGCCAGTAGCAGCCGCGCCGAGGCGGCGGGACCGGGTGCTCATGTCACCGTAAGCCCCCCAAGGTGGGCAAATGACCGCGCAGCCGCCTAACATCGACGCTGTGCACCTGCGTGGAGTGATCACTGACTGGGGTGGCGTCATGACCAACCCCATCGTCGAGACCGTCAATGCCTGGCTCGTCGCGGACAGCATCGACCCGGCTAGCTACCGCGCCGTGATGCGCCAGTGGGTATTGGAGGCATACGAATCCGAGGACGGTGTTAACCCGATACACGCCCTGGAACGAGGTGAGTCCCCGCATACCGAGTTCGAGCAGGTGCTGGCCAGCCAGCTTGTTCTTCTGGACGGCGGTCCGGTGTCGGGCCACGGCCTGCTGGCTCGGATGTTCGCCAGGACGGTCCTGGACGAGGCCATGCTCGATCTGTTCCGTCGGCTGCACGCCGACGGCGTGCCGACCGGCCTGCTGTCGAACTCGTGGGGCGGCAATGACTATCCGCGGGAGATGTTCCCCGACATGTTCGACGCGGTCGTGATCTCGGGCGAGGTCGGCATGCGCAAGCCCGAGCCTCGGATCTTCCGGCACGCGGCCGGCTTGCTCGAGCTTGACCCGCAGGAATGCGTGTTCATCGATGACATCCAGGCCAACATCGCGGCTGCCGAGGAGGCCGGCTTCACCGGCATCCTCCACGCCGACGCGGCCACGACCGTCCGGCGGGTGACGGAATTGCTCGGTCTGGCCAACTAACTCCGATAGCTCCGTAGTGCGCGGGGCTGCGGACTCGACGCGGCTCGAGCGAGACCTCGTTCCGTGGAATTAAGGGTCATCCACGGCTTAGCCTGGCGGCTGTGCCCGATTATCCGCACCCGGCTAGCCCTGGCCGATCCGCCAATATGCGGGCAAACCGCCGGACCGACACCAAACCGGAGGTGGCGCTGCGCCGCGAGCTGCACCGGCAGGGCTTCAGGTACCGCAAGGACTACCGGCTGGACCTGACCGCGGCGCGGGTACGCCCGGACATCGCGTTCACCGCGCGACGGGTCGCGGTCTTCGTGGATGGCTGCTTCTGGCACTGCTGCCCGCAGCACGGCAGCCAGCCGGCCAACAACACCTGGTACTGGAAGCCGAAGCTGGAGCGCAACGTCGAGCGCGACCGCGCCGCCGACGCCGCGCTGACGGCCGCCGGGTGGAGCGTCGTGCGCGTCTGGGAGCACGAGTCGCTGGAGGCCGCCGTCGCCGCGGTCGTGTCGGCGCTGGCCGTCTCGCCCGGGTCGCGGCGGCCTAACCGGCAGGCGGTCCAGCAGCCGGCCCGACGGCAGGTCGTGCCCGAGCAGGCCCGGCGGGAGGCCGCCGCCGACGAGGCCGGGCGGGGTGCCGTGGCCGAGCAGGCCGACCGACGCGCCGAAGCCCGACAGAATTGCTGACTTAGGTACGCCAGGCTGGCACACTCAGGATCACATTCGCTGCGCTGCGGGACATCACATTGCGCGTATACCTGCCTTCGACCCTTCCAGGCTTAGCTGAGCTGCTGCACACGGGCGAAATAGGCCCGGCCCCGGTGCGCGGCTTCGCCGTGACGCCTGCGCTGCGGGAGTGGTACTCCAGCGGGGACATGGAGGAACTGGAGTACGTCGCGATGATGTATGCCGCGCGCAAATCGCTGCGCCTGCTGGCGGCCGATCCGGCGGCGCCCACGCGCCGGGTCGTGCTGGCCGCCGAACTTCCCGACGGGTCCTCAGGCGCGGTCGTGGCTACGGGCAGCGGCGGGTTCGACGAGCCGGCCCGGGTCCACATCGCCCGGCCGGTGCAGATGCGGGACATCGTGTCCGCCCACATCGATGATCGGGCCGCGGCGAGCGAGATCGGGGCCGCTGTAGCCGCGATCCGGGCCGCCGATGCCGGAGATGAGGACGCCAAGTTCGTGGTCGACGGCGCCGAGGGCTACGAGTTGCAGTGGTACGCGACCCAGGAGATCTCCGAACTGCTGGCCTGAGCTGGGCATTTGTCGGCCTCCTGGCCCTGTTGCCCCGGATTCGGCCGAAGGGCCGCCGTCGTGGCACGATGGGATACCGCCGTCGGTGTCGGGTACAGCAGGGAGCGTTGCGAGATGGACTCAGTAGCTAATGTCCCGTTTCCGGCTAATGAGCCGATCAAGGGATACGCTCCCGGCAGCGCCGAACGCGCCGCGCTGGAGGAAAAGATCAAGGACCTGGCCGGTGAGCGAGCCGAGCTCACGATCACGGTCGGCGGCTACCAGCGCATGGCCGACGGCACGCCCGTCGAGGTCGTTCAGCCGCACAACCGCCACCACGTGCTCGGCCAGCTCAACGAGGCTACCGATGCCGACGTCGCCGCCGCAATCGACAGCGCCGCTGCGGCCGCGCCCGGCTGGCGGGCGCTCTCCTTCGATGACCGGGCGGCGATCTTCCTGAAGGCGGCCGATTTGCTGGCCGGCCCGTGGCGGCAGACGCTCAACGCCGCGACGGTGCTGGGCCAGTCGAAGTCGGCCTATCAGGCGGAAATCGACTCGGCCTGCGAGCTGATCGACTTCCTCCGGTTCAACGTCTATTACGCCCGGCGGCTGCTATCGGAGCAGCCGATCTCGTCTCCAGGTGTCTGGAACCAGATGGAGTACCGGCCGCTCGAGGGCTTCGTGGTGGCCATCACGCCGTTCAACTTCACCGCGATCGCCGGCAACCTGCCTACGTCGGCCGCCCTCATGGGCAACGTGGTGGTATGGAAGCCATCGCCGACCCAGCAACTCGCCGCGCACTACTTCATGCGGCTGCTCGAGGCGGCCGGGCTCCCGCCCGGGGTGATCAACATGGTGACCGGCTACGGCCAGGCGGTGTCGAACGTCGCCCTGACCCACCAGGACCTGGCCGGGATCCACTTCACCGGCTCGACCGCGACCTTCCAGCACCTGTGGCGCACTGTCGGGCAGAACATCGCCTCCTACCGCGGCTACCCGCGGCTGGTGGGCGAGACCGGCGGCAAGGACTTCGTCATTGCGCACCCGTCGGCTGACCCCGAGGTGCTTTCGACCGCCCTGATCAGGGGCGCGTTCGAGTACCAGGGCCAGAAATGCTCGGCGGCGTCCCGCAGCTACATCCCGCGCAGCATCTGGGATCGGCTAAGGGACCAGTTCGTCGGCACGGTCGAGTCGCTGACCATGGGCGACGTCGCCGCCGACCTCTCGACGTTCATGGGCGCGGTGATCGACGACCGGGCCTACCGCAAGCAGGTGGACGCGCTGGACCGGGCCAGGAACCGGCCCGCCATCAGCGTCCTGACCGGCGGTAACGCCTCCGACGCTGAGGGCTACTTCGTGCAGCCCACCGTGCTGGTCTCGTCCGACCCGGCCGACGAGGTGTTCACCACCGAGTACTTCGGGCCGATTCTCGGCGTGTACGTGTACGAGGACTCCGACTACGAGGCGGTGCTCGCGCAGGCGGCCGACGTTGCGCGCTACGCCCTGACCGGCTCGATCATCGCGCAGGACAGGGCGGCGATCGCGCACGCCTCGGACGTGCTCCGGTTCTCGGCGGGCAACTTCTACATCAACGACAAGCCCACCGGCGCCGTCGTCGGCCAGCAGCCGTTCGGCGGCGCGCGCGCCAGCGGGACCAACGACAAGGCCGGCTCGATCTTCAACCTGATCCGCTGGGTCAACGCCCGGACGATCAAGGAGACGTTCGTGCCTCCGGTCGACTACCGCTATCCGCACATGGGCTAGGCGCGACGGCGCTGCCTGCCTTTCATGATCATGTAGTGCTAGTCGCTCATTTGGCGAGCATCACTACATGATCATGAAAACGCGTTCGATTTTGGCGATCAGCGTGGCGCCGGCTGATGAATGTCCGGCCAAATTGCGTTAGTTGTCCGGTGTGGCGGGGTACGCTCGCTGCGAGCGCTGGTTTACCCGCGGCCAGCGGGTGCATGGGACGTACTTCGCGAGGCTGAACGCCCGTGCGCTAATGCCTGGCCGCACCGGAGGTGTGCCCATGGGAGCCATCGACCGCCTGGTCCTGTGGAATATCGATCTCACGCTGGTGGATGTCGGCCGGGTGTCGCGGGATGCCTACGCCGACGCCTTCCGCCGGGTGACCGGTCGCCCGCTCGTGAGCCTGCCCCAGCTCGCAGGCCGCAGCGACTCGGAGATCTTCTTCGAGTCGCTCGCTCTCAACGACGTTCGGGTCGGCGACAACGAGGTCGCGGATGCCGAACTGCTGGCCAGGTACTGCTGGGAGCTGGAGGTCGCGTTTGACGGCCGGCAGGACCAGATGCGGCAGGCGGGAAGGCTGATGCCGGGAGCACGGGCCGCGGTCACCGCGGCGGCCGCGCTCCCTGGCGTGGTGCAGTCCGTGCTGACCGGCTCGATCCGGCCGAATGCCACCGCCAAGCTCAGGAGCTTCGGCCTGGACCGGTTCTTCGACCTGGAGATCGGCGGCTATGGGTCGGACGCCTACCCGCGTGGCTCGCTGCTGATGATGTCCAGGAGCCGGGCGGCCGAGAAGTACGGCGCCGGGTTCGGCCCGGACGCCACGGTCTATATTGCCGATGCCTGCCGGGACGTGGAGGCGGCCGACATCGGCGGAGCGCATTGCATCGCGGTCGCCACCGGCCGCGACACCGCGGCCGGGCTGCGCGAGGCCGGAGCCGACGTGGTGCTGACCGACCTGTCCGACACCGACCAGG
>JASHOL010000369.1 GCA_030041135.1 Streptosporangiaceae bacterium
GCCGGTAGCGATCGTCGCCGCGTGGGCTGGCCATGCGGACGGCGGAGCGACCGCGCTCAAGCACTACATCAAGGTGCGGCCCGGCGACCTTGAGGTCGCGCGCGACGCCCTGGCGAAGCTGCTGGGGGCGTGATGACATACCGAGCGGTCGTGAGATTTTGTGAGACGCTGTGCGCCTCCGAGGGGCTGTCACAGCGTCCGGCTGCGGTGTTCCCGCAGGTCAAGAGTGGAGCGGGTGACGAGAATCGAACTCGCACTATCAGCTTGGGAAGCTGACGTTCTGCCATTGAACTACACCCGCAGACCCAGGAACGGCGGCCGAGACGCCGTGGATCCGGCCTGCCTGCCCAGGGACTGCCCGCCATGGTACCGGAACCCGGTAGGTTGCCAGGCGTGCTGCTCTCCGATCGTGACATCAAGGCCGAGGTGGAGTCGGGCCGGGTTGGGGTGGATCCATTCCTGTCGGAGTTGGTCCAGCCTGCCAGCGTGGACGTCCGGCTGGACCGGTACTTCCGGGTATTCGAGAATCACCGCTATCCGCACATCGACCCGGCGGTCGAGCAGGCTGACCTCACCCGCCTGGTCGAAACAGACGGCGAGGACCCGTTCGTATTGCACCCAGGCGAGTTCGTGCTCGGCTCAACCTACGAGATCATCTCGCTGCCCGACGACATCGCCGGCCGGCTGGAGGGCAAGAGCTCGCTAGGCCGCCTTGGCCTGCTGACCCACTCGACGGCCGGCTGGATCGACCCAGGCTTCCGCGGGCACGTCACGCTGGAGCTGTCGAACGTTGCGACGCTCCCGATCAAGTTGTGGCCTGGCATGAAGATAGGCCAGCTTTGCCTGTTCCGCTGCAGCTCGCCGGCCGAGTACCCGTACGGGTCTCAGATATACGGGTCGCGCTACCAGGACCAGCGCGGACCGACACCGTCCAAGTCCTATCTGAACTTCTACCGGTCGAAGGTCTGACCGGGCTGTCGCAGATCGCATGCGCGCGGCCAGCCCTGACCCCATGCCCCGCCGCGGCAGCGGCATCGCCCGAATGCCTCATCCTGCCGGGCGTAGCCTTTGGCGCTGCGTGCTGGCTTAGGAGAGACTGTCGCATCCGCTGACGCCGGAAGCGGCGATGGCGGCCGATGGGAAGATCTCAGCCGCTGGCCGTTAGCGAGGGAGGCACCGATGCCGGAAACGGGAGAACACGCGATAGCCGGGTCCACTGGGTGACGCGCCAAGCGCATGGACGTTCGTAACATCGCCGAGCTGAACTCGTTCCTGGTGCTCGACGCGATCAAATCCCACGGCCAGGTAACCCGCCGCCAGCTTGCGGGCGAGCTCAGCTTGTCCGATGCCTCCGTGAGCCGGATCGTGCAGCGGCTGCTGCTGGCGGGCCTGGTTGCGGAGGGGCCGGGAGAGAAGTCTGCTCGCGGGCGCACTCCGGCCGTCTTGCGCTTCGTCGGGGCCGGCGGAGGAGTTATCGCGGTGGACCTGGGTGGCACCAGGTGCCATGGCGCCCTTGCCGACCTGGCCGGAACGGTTGTGGCTGAGGACTTCAGGCTCACCGGCGAAGGGAAGGACGCGGCCAGGGCCCTGCTGGGCTGCATAGCGGCACTGCGTTCCAGCCCGGAAGGTCGGGAATTGCCGGTTCGTGCCGTGGTCGTCGGCATACCGGCCCTGATCGATCCTCACACCGGCCTGGCTACAGCGGGCCCGAACGTGCACTGGCAGGATTTCGATCTCCTGGGCATTCTGGCCGACAATCTCGCCGAGCCGTTCGAGGTCGACAACGACGCCAACCTCATGGCTCTCGGCCAGGCCTGGCGTGGGGCAGGGCGCGGTGTGCACTCGTTCGTGGCGATGTCCCTGGGTACCGGCATCGGCGGCGGCATCGTTATCGACGGCCACCTGATCAGCGGCAGCCATAACGCGGCGGGCGAACTGGCTGATATCCCGGTGAGCAGTGGCCGCGGATCCCCGTCGGCCAACGTCGGGTTCGAGGAAGTAGCGTCGGGCCCGGCCCTGCGCGACCAGGCTGCCGGCCTGGTTGCCAGCGGCCTTGGCACGTCGCTGACTCGGGACTTCAGCGTTTCCGACATCTTCGCGGCGGCGGCCGCGGGTGACGGGATCGGCCGGCTGGTCGTGCGTGACCTCGTCGCGCACGTGGCCGCAGCCATCGTCGGTATGACCGCCCTGGTCGACCCTGAGCGGGTGATCCTCGATGGCAGCATCGGCAGGGCCCTTGAGCCATGGCTTCCCGAGCTTCGCGCGACCGTACACGAGCGTGCGTTCCGGCCACCCGAGATCGTAATCTCCCGGCTCGGGCCGAATGCGACCGTCATCGGCGCTATCGCCCGCGCGCTCGCGATGGTGTCCGAGCAGGACGCACCGCTGCAGTTGGCAAGACGCCCGCTCACTTAAGCCCGGTGCAGATCACCTAGCCCGGCCCGGAGCGCAGACGATCCAGCTAGGCATCGGCGCTCTGGGCACGAGCTGCTGTGCCGATACCTCAACGTTCGCATCCAGGCAAGCTCTTGTTCTTAGTGACGCTAATCACTAGAGTTCAGCCGTTATCGACAAATTTTCAGGCTGGAAGAAAGGCGCGGCCGGTGCACGACTGGACGCTCCTGGCCGCGCGACTGGGCGAGTTCCCCGGCGACGCGACGCGGGAGTGCTCCGGGCGCGGCTCCCGGCGAGGCTCAGGGCGCGGCTCCGAGCCGCCCGGCGGCCGGACGACATGGGCCGCTCCCACCGCGGTTGCGGGCCGCTTCCCGCAGCGGGTGCAAGCCGCATCCCGCCGCGGGATCGGGCCGCTCCCGGTTACGGACCGGGCCCGCCCTCGGTTAGCGACCGGGGCCGCTCCCGATAAGGGACCGGGCCGCTCCTGCGACCGACAGCCTGGCCTTCCCTGCTCCTGGAGGCTGCATGCCCGCGAAGATGCGACCCGCCGCAATCACGCTCTGCCTCGCCAGCCTTGCCTGGCTCTGCATCCCCGGGGCAGCTTCCGCCGCTCCCCTCAGCCCGGCGGCGTCCGGCCGAACGGCCACAGCGGCCACAGCGGCTACAGCGGCCTTGAAGGCCGCAAGGGTCACTGCGGCCACGGCCCTCACGGAAGCCGGAACGCCGAGCATGCCGGGCGCCGGCCTGTCCGGAATAAGCACGGTCGGCCTGCGCGGCTGGCAAGTCCAGAGCACGGCCGCTGCTACCGACTGGACGACCGGTACCGGGGCGACCCAGCCAGGTAACGAGATCTCTCAGCCGGGCTTCAACACCGGCGGCTGGCTAACCGTCAAGCCCGACAGCGCGGGCGCCGTGGGGACGGAGGTCGAGGCTCTCCTGCAGCACGGCGTCTGCCCGGATGACCAGTCCCTCGAGCCGGTCAACCAGAGCCCGTATAGCCACGCGAGCATCTTCTACTCAGACAACCTGCAGAACTGCTTCGGCGCTCCGATGACCAATCCGGCGCAGGACACGAACCCGCTGTTTGACATCCCGTGGTGGTTCCGCACCGACTTCACCGCTCCGCTACGGGCCAGCCAGGACGAGAAGCTCGTCATCAACGGGGTCATGGGCCAGGCCGACGTCTGGGTCGACGGCACCGAGATCGCCACGCAGGCAACCGTCGAGGGCGACTACACCAGCTACACCTTCGACGTCAGCAACCTGCTCAGGCCGGGCATCAACACCCTCGCCCTCGAGCTGTACCCGAACAACCCGAGCACGATGTTCACGCTCGACGACGTGGACTGGAACCAGATCCCGCCGGACAACAACACGGGCATCCAGTTCCCGGTCCAGCTGCACGTGTCTGACGCCCTCGGCATCTCCAACACGTACGTGACCCAGCAGGATACCGCTGACCTCAGCAGCGCCGCCCTGACCGTGCACGCCGACGTCACCAACAACACGCCGGACCAGCAGGCCGGGGCCGTCGAAGCCGAGATCACCCAGCCAGGCGGGGGAACACCGATCACGGTGTCGCAGCCGGTCTCCCTTGGCCCGGACCAGACCGAGACCATTACCTTCACCCCGGCGAGCTACGGCCAGCTCACGATCAACCACCCGCAGGTCTGGTGGCCTTATCAGATGGGCGGGCAGCCGTTGTATGAGCTGAAGGCTGCGGTCTTCGGCCAGGGCGGGCTATCGGACGCTGCGCCCGAGCAGGACTTCGGCATCCGCACTGTCGAAACTTATCTCACCAAGCCATCCACCCTGCTGCCCGAGGGCGCGCGGGTCTTCGAGGTCAACGGGGTCCCGTTCGACTTCCGGGCGGGCGGCTGGTCGGAGAACATCTTCCTGCACTACTCGGCCTCCGACCTGGCCAACCAGATCACGCTGATGAAGAGCCTGGGCATCAACGGCATCCGCACCGAGGGCAAGGAGATGCCGCAGGACTTCTACAACCAGATGGACCGGGCGGGCATCCTGATCGATGCCGGGTTCCAGTGCTGCGACAAGTGGGCTCCTCCTTCCAGCGGCCGCAGCGTGACCGCACAGGACTACCACGTCATGTACGAGTCGGCGCTCACGATCGGCGAGCAGCTCCGCGACCATCCGAGCGTGCTGAACTTCAGCTGGAGCGACAACAACCCGATCGCCGAGCAGGAAGTGGTCAGCGACGCCGGGTTCAGCCAGTCCGGCTTCCAGGACCCGATCATCTCCTCGGCCGAGTACAACCCGAGCGCTATCTACGGGCCGTCGGGCGAGAAGGAGGGCCCCTACGACTGGGTCCCGCCGAGCTACTGGTACGACACGACCCACTCGAGCAACAACGCGCTGGACGAGGACAGCACGCTGACCAACGTCGGCGGCTCGTGGGGCTTCGATAGCGAGCAGAGCGCCGGCGCCACCGTCCCGACAATGGACTCGATCGAGCGGTTCATGTCGCCTGCCGACCAGGCCGCGCTCTGGCAGGAGCCAGATGCGCACCAGTTCCACACCAACTACGAGTCCACCGACGGCACCCACTCGGGCTACGCCTTCGGCACGCTGGACAACCTGGACACGGCGATCGCCGCGCGCTACGGCCAGTGGCACAGCCTGGCCCAGTACGTGGAGGAGGCGCAGGTCCAGAACTACGAGGACACCAGGGCCCAGTTCGAGGCATTCATCGACCACTGGAACAACGCCTCGCCGTCCACCGGCACCGACTACTGGCAGCTGAACAAGGGCTGGCCGACGCTGCTGTGGGACCTGTACAACAACGACTACGACGAGGCCGGGTCGTACTTCGGCGCCAAGAAGGCCAATGAGGACCTGCACGTTTTGTACGCACTCGACACTGGCAAGGTCACGATCGATAACCTCACCGGGACAAGCCAGCCCGGCCTGACCGTGCAGGCACGGGTGTACAACATCGGCGGCACCGTCCTTGACAACCAGACGACGAGCAGCCCGATCACGCTCGCGCCGCAGCAGGTGCGCACTGGCGTACTCACCCCGAAGGTGCCCGCGGTCACCAAGCCCCCGACCAAGGCCAGCACGTACTTCGTCGAGCTGATCCTGCGCCAGCACGGAACCGTCGTTGACCGCAACGTCTACTGGTTGTCGACCCAGCAGGACGTCATCGACTGGGACACCGGCAACCCGAACGACACCACCGAGGGCAACCCGCAGGCAAACAACGGCGCGCCGCTCAGCCAGTACGCCAACATGACCGCGCTGCAAAAGCTGCCGTCGGAGTCGGTCGAGGTCTCGGCCGACACCGTGCGCCAGCCGGGCCCGGACGGTGACGACCTGGTCACCAACGTCACGATCACCAACCCGTCGTCGAACAAGGCCGTCGCCTTCTTCCTGCGGGCCGACGTGCGGCGCGGCACCGCCGCCGGAGCGGCTGACCCCGGCGACAACGAGGTGCTGCCGATCACCTGGACCGACAACGACATCACGCTGTGGCCGGGCCAGTCGGAGACCCTCACCGCCAGCTACCGGTCCTCTGAGCTGCGCGGGGCGTCCCCCGTGGTCAGCGTGTACGGCTGGAACGTGCCGCAGACCGTGTTCGCGGCCCCGCAAGGCGCAGCGGCGGCGGCGGCCGTCCACGCCGCGTCGACCGCGGCGCATGTGGATTATTTCGGGAACGCAGACGGTCAGGCGCTGGTCAGGGGCACGGCACGTCCGGGTGTAGGGAGCCAGCCAGGAACGGCGCCCGCAAACCCGTCGCACCCGCGCAGCGGGCCGGCCTGGTCGATTACGGCCGTCGCGAACTCGCCCGACACAACGCCGTCGACCAGCTTTACCCAGGGCGACAACGCCGACACCTACACCCTCACCGTCCGCAACACCGGTAACGAAGCGACGGACGGCACAACGCCCGTCGACGTCACCGACATCATCGACCCGAACATCAACTTCACTTCGATCGCCGGCACGGGCTGGACCTGCAACTCCAGCAACAACCCCACGCTGATCTGCAGCGAGACCGGCGGGCCTGGCGGCAAGCCGGCCGTGCTGCAGCCCGGCCAGACCTACCCGCCGATCACGCTGACCGTGCAGGTGCCGTTCGGCACCGGATACGGAAACCAGGACTCGCATGACGGCCTGCACGTGACTAACGCCGCCTTCGTCGGCGGCGGCGCGAAGGGCACGCCGACGGTCTCGCTGGCCAGTCCGACCCCGATCGTCGGTGTCCCAGAACTGACCGCCGACAACGCCATCGACGGGGCATTCCGCCAGGGCGACAACGGCGACCGGTACGAGATCACGGTCATCAACGAGGGCGGCGCACCGACCAACGGCAGCAGTTCGGACCCGATCACGGCCACAGTCTCGGCTCCGGCCGGGGAAACGATCCAGGCGCTGTACGGCAGCGGCTGGACCTGCAACCTGGCCGCGATCACGACCCCGCAGGCCGATCCCGCCGACACGTGCTACCGCAGCGACGCACTGGCCGGGGAGAACGGCGAGGATCCGCCGATCACCGTCATCGTCAGCGTGGCCAGCAACGCGCCGGCGTCGGGGACGGAGTCGGTGACCGTATCGGGCGGCGGCAGCCAGGGCGGTCCGTCAACCGTCAACGCGCCGACCACGATCGAGCAGGCGGCCGATCTGAACGCTGCGAGCACGCACTCGGGCAGCTTCACCCAGGCCGGCACGGGCAGCTACACGCTGACTGTCGCTAACGTGGACGGACCGAACGCGACCTCCACCGGGGGGCCCTCCTACGGTCTGGTCTCGGTCGCCGATGACCTGCCCTGGGGCCTGACCGCTAGCTCGATGTCGGGCACCGGCTGGACCTGCGACGTCAGCGCCGTCACCTGCTACCGCAGCGACGCACTCGCCGCGGGCTCGTCGTACCCGCCGATCACGCTGGCGGTGCAGGTGGCCGCCGACGCGCCGGCCTCCGTGACCAACTCGGTGACGGTGTCAGGTGGCGGGATGACCACCGGCGCGGACTCGTCCACCTCGGGGGGCGGGCAGACCGGAACCGACCCGACGACGATCACCCAGACCGGCCCGGCGGGCACTCCCCCGCCGCCGGCGGCGGCCGCTTCGCTGTCGGTCATCAGCACGCACTCGGGCAGCTTCGCCCAGGGCGACGCGTCCGACACCTACCGGCTGAGCGTCTCCGACGCCGCCTCGGCCGGACCGGCGTCGGGCATGGTGACGGTCACCGACACCCTGCCTGCCGGGCTGACCCCGGTGGAGATGTCCGGCCAGGGCTGGACCTGCTCGCTGGCGCCGGCCGTCTACGTCGTGACATCGACGTCACGGCGCGGCGGCGTGCCGAACACCTACGAGCCGCAGCCAACCTGCTTCCGCTTCAGCACGCTCGCCCCTGGAAGCTCCTACCCGCCGATTACGCTGCGCGTGGCGGTCGCAGACAACACGCAGCCCACCGTCACCAACCAGGTGACCGTGGCTGGCGGCGGCGCGACCACCACGGCGACCGGCAACGACGCCACCGCCGTCACCCAGTTGCCGGAACTAGCGGTCAGCAGCTATGACTCCGGCGGCGGTGTCCCGTACGGGCCGTTCCTGCCCGGCGGGGCCGATCAGCAAGACGTCTACGACATCACGGTGGCCAACGCCGGCTACGCCGCCACGACCGGAACCGTGACGTTCGCCGCGGATCTGCCTGACGGAGTGCAGGCGCTGTCGATGTCCGGCTCGGGCTGGTCGTGCACGCTGGCCACCGCGACCTGCACGACCGACAGCGGAGTCTCGCTGGCAGCCGGGCAGCAGGACCAGATCACGCTGACGGTCGGCGTCTCCGCGGCCGCTGGCCCCGACCTTCAGACGTTCATGCAAGCGTCCGGAGGAGGCGAGGTGCCGGCGTCGTCGCTGGACGAGAACAACGACTACAGCGTCGTCGCCAATGGTGGTGAGTACGTGGACCCGACGTACGTGGACTCGGGAAGCTAGGCCGGACACCGGACGGCCGCGCCGGGCAGGGACTGCGCCCTGCCCGGCGCGGGTGGCCAACGCGACCCATCGCGACCCGGCGCGACCCGGCGCGACCCGGCGCGACCCGGCGCGACCCGG
>JASHOL010000370.1 GCA_030041135.1 Streptosporangiaceae bacterium
CCAGGACCGGCTCGGTCGTCAACTGGCCGATGCCGGGGTCAGCCTCGTCACCGCTGCCGTGTACAACTTCCCGGTCTTGCCCGTCGCCCCGACTGCGAGCCGCCGGAGTCACTATCGCCTGCGGCCACGATGGCATCCGCGATCTGTGGAGCCCGTTCGGGAGCGGCGACATGCTGGAAAGGGCGATGCATGTGGCCTACCGCAGTACGTTCCGACGCGATGAGGAGATCGATATGGCGCTGGAGGCGGCCACCTACGGCGGAGCGCGAGCGCTCGGCCTGCAGGCGTATGGCCTCCAGCCGGGCGCGCGAGCCGACATAGTAGCCATCGACGCGAGCACTCCGGCGGAGGCGGTCGTGGCCCACCCAGTCCCCGACCTTGTTGTGAAGGCGGGCCGCGTCGTCGCACGGCAGGGGGCGCTCGTCGGCTAGGAGCCATCGTGGATTGAGGCTCTTCCGAGTGGTCCGCGGCCGGAGGCGCCGCCTTGAGCAAGCAGCAGCTTCGGCTGCGCGGCTGGCGGAGCAGAATCTGAAGCGGAGTTGTCCAGAAGTTGCCAGGTAATTCGTCGTCAGGGCGGAAGCTCTCGCTAACGTCGCGAGAGGTAGGCAACTGCGGCGATGCAGTGCAGGGAGGCAACAGTGATTGACCGGCCTGAAGATGAGATCAGGGCGCCCGAGGCGACAGAGGGCGCGCCGCTGCCGCCGGTGACAGATCGGGCGAGCTGGCAGGCGCAGCTCGACGAGATGGCAGTCCGGGAGAAGGCGCATACGCGCGAAGGTGACGCGATCGCGGCAGCCCGGCGCCGGCTCCCGATGGTCGAGATCGATGGCTCGACTCCGGTGATCGGAGAACGCGGCCGCGTGCCGCTGCTTGACGTGTTCGAAGGCCGACGGCAACTCGTCGTGTATTACCACATGTGGCACGACGGGAAGTCGGCTGGGGACCAGTGCGAGGGGTGCACGTTCTTCAACGGCCAGGTCAGCGAGCTGTCGTACCTGCATGCGCGCGATGTCACCTATGCGACGTTCTCGGAGGGCCCGTACGAAGAGGCCGCCGCCTATCGCCGCTTCATGGGCTATGACATGCCGTGGTACTCGGCTCGGGAGTCCGAGAAAGCCCTGCTGGCCGGGCGCTGGTTCGGCATGCTCGTGTCGTACTTGCGCGACGGTGACCGGGTGTTCGAGACGTACTGGACGACCGGTCGCGGCACCGAGATCATGGCCCCGGCGTACGGGATCCTCGACCGGACGATCTACGGCCGCCAGGAGCCGTTCGAGGACTCGCCGGAGGGCTGGCCGCAGCACTGGGTGAACAACGGCAGCCAGTTCCGCACGAAGGGCCGCCCGAGTGCGCAGTGGGCGCGCCTGGCCGCCGGCCGCTCCGACGACCTGACGGCAAGCTCGACGTCTTGACACGCGGACAAGCAGCGCGAGGCACGACCAGGCGTTCGAGCGGCAGCTGGTGCGGCCGCTCGAACGCCTGAGCGGCTTGACACCGCCCTCACCTGACTCCCAGGGCACCGCCAACTTGCGCCTGCACGTGGAACCGCCGACTTGCCGCACCGCGCACGTTGTCGGCGGCGGCGTCCAGCACGATTGTGCCGCGCGGCAGTAGCCAGACGCTTCGGCCGAGAAACCAGGAGGTGCCTGACCATGGACTCATTCACGGGCAAGCTGGCGGTGGTGACTGGCGGCGGCTCGGGCATGGGCGGAGAGCTGGTCCGCCAGCTGGCGGCGGCCGGATGCTCGGTCGCCGCCGGCGACTGGCACCTGGACACGGTCGCGCAGACCGTGGTGTCGGCGCGGGCCGCCGCCCGGCCCGGCGTCCTGGTTACCGGCCACGAGTGCGATGTCTCCGACGAGGCGCAGGTGCTGCGGTTCCGTGACGAGCTGCTGCAGCAGCACTCGGCACGCCATGTCGACCTGGTTTTCGCCAACGCCGGCATCGGCGGCGGGGCCAGTTTCGTCACTGACAGCCGGGAGGAGTGGGAACGGACGTTCGCCGTTGACTTCTGGGGCGTCTATTACTGCGCGCGCACGTTCCTGCCGCTGCTGATCGGAAGCGGCGACGGCGTGCTGGTCAACACCAGCAGCGTGAACGGCTTGTGGGCATCGCTGGGTCCAGGCGCGCCCAGCACCGCCTACAGCACGGCCAAGTTCGCCGTCCGGGGCTTCACCGAGGCGCTTATCGAGGACCTGCGTAGCAACGCGCCGCAGGTCCGGGTGGCGCTGGTGCTTCCCGGCCACGTGGGCACCGACATTATCGTGAACACTCGCCGCGCCCACGGTATGCCGGCGCCGACGGAGGTGAGCGGCCAGAAGCTCGCGGACGCGCGGACCTGGCTGACGAGAGCCGGCCTGCTGGACGAGGGCGCGTCAGACGACGACGTGCGGTGCAGGCTCGCGGGGTTGGAGCACGACTTCCGGGACAAGGCGCCGCTGAGCGCGGCGGAGGCTGTGGGGATCATCCTCGACCAGGTGCGAGCCGGAGCGTGGCGGATCCTGGTCGGCGAGGACGCCAAGCTGATCGACACGCGGGTGCGCGCCAAGCCCGAGGCGGCCTACGACTATGCCGAGCTGTTCAGCGGGCTGGCGCCCACTCCGGCTGCCGAATCCCTACCGCAAGATAGCCAGGGTCGCTGAGCGCCGCCGCCCTTTTGTCACTGCTGGATCGGCCCGGATGCGGTAAGCAGAGTCTCCTGCGCGTAGGGGACGACGTTCGCCGCGCACTTGCCTTTCACCTTCGCGACGATCGCGTACGCGGTCAGCCGGTAATCGCCGTGACCCCGTACGTGACGGTAGGGGCCGGTGCCGCCAGTGATGCGGTAGGTGCCCGACGACGTGAGCGTTGCCAGGCAGGTCCGGTTGCTGAATGTGCTGCTGCCGTGGACCTGATGGTGGGTGAGGGTGAGCTTGCCGCCCGGCAGTACAGCGCGGCCGGTTTCCAGGTTGACGGTGCCGCCGATGGTGAGCGGCCCGCGTGCGATCAGCGTCGCGACTGCCGAGACGGAATTGGTCGACATCGCTTCGAAGTGCTCTAAAGTCGAGGCCCGGGTGCCAGCAACGGCGTTTGCGGCCGTCAGTCCGGTGATCGCCAGCACAAGCGCGCTGGCCGCGGCAGCGATGAGTTTCACGTTGACTCCCTAGTCGTCGCTTCGGCCGGAGGATCGTTGCTCGTGATAGTAATGAATGGCGTCGATTTCGCCCGGTCGTACCAGTCCTGAATGGGCCTTCAGGAAGCCGTCCCTGGCCGTGTTGCCGGCCCTTACTTGCAGCAGCTTCCTTCCCCCCGTGTCTGTGATTCGCGGCTTTTTATGAGGTTTGCCGGAATCTCTGGGTTATGAATGTACCGTCACGAAGCGGACGACCGCCCGGTAGGCCAAATGGTGCGCGGTGGTGCCGGACAAACTCCGCAAAAGGGCGAGTTCGCTGCCGGACTTCTTTTCCAGTGGCGGTGCGCGTGCGCCGCGGTGCTTCAGGCAGACCCGGTTATCGCGTTGATCTCCTCCGAACTCAGCTCGATCGAAGCGGCCGCGACGTTCTCCTCGACGTGCTCAGGCGATCCAGTGCCAGGGATGGGCAGGATCGCAGGCGATCTGGCCAGGAGCCACGCGAGGATGATCTGACGCGGTGTTGCTCCGTGCCGCCTTGCCGCGTCGGCGACAGCGGGACTTTTGTCGGCCTGGGAGATGGGCGCCCACGGCAGGAAGGTGATCATCTCCTGCTCGCACAGGTCGACCATTGAGTCCGAGGATCGGTCGGCACCGTTATACCGGTTTTGCACCGACACGATCGCAGTCATCGTCTGAGCTTGGCGAAGCTGATGCTCGGTGACGTTCGAGACTCCGAGATGGCGGATCTTTCCTGCGTTCTTGAGGTCTATCAGCGCGCCGATGGATTCCGCGAGGGGAACCTTCGGGTCGGGCCGGTGGAACTGGTACAGCGGGACCTGGTCCAGGCGCAGGCGCCGCAGGCTGCCCTCGCAGGCGGCGCGCAGGTGCTCGGGCCGGCCGTCTGGCTCCCATCGGCCGGGGCCGGGACGCGTCAACCCGCCCTTGGTCGCGATAACAAGATTGTCCGGATACGGGTACAGCGCTTGCGCGATGAGGTTCTCGCTGACCTCGGGCCCGTAGGAGTCCGCCGTGTCGATCAGCGTGACGCCGAGTTCAACGACGCGCCTCAGCGCTGCCAGCGCCTGCTCCGGATCGGGCGGACTGCCCCATATGCCAGGGCCGGTGACTCGCATCGCGCCGAATCCGAGCCGGGCGACGGTGAGGTCACCGCCGACGTCGATGGTGCCCGCATTCGCTGCGCTGAGCTCACTCCGCATCTGCCTACTCCCTTCGACTGGTAGAGTGCCTGGCCGGCTACGGCACCCTGACGGTCCTACCCAGGTCAGCGGCCGCCACAAAGCTGCCAGACGTTGGCGACAGCGGCGGCAGGCTGGCTGCAGCCAGGACCACGACGCCGGGTGACATTCTGCCGCTCCGACCGGTTGTACCGGCAGGCCGGCCTAGTGAGCCGCGGGCTAGCCTGGGTAGTGGGTCTGACAGGCGGGCCACTGTCCCCCCGCCGCAATGCGCAGAGGCTCGAGAACCGGGAGACGTGGTGGCTGCACCAACCGTGATCAAGACTGATATTGACCTCAGCACTGCGGGCGAACTGGCCCAGCAGTTGCGCGTCGACTCCGTGCGCTCAAGCACGTCCGCTGGGTCTGGTCACCCGACGTCCAGCATGTCCGCGGCTGACCTGCTGGCCGTGCTTGTCACAAGGCACCTGCGATACGACTGGGACAATCCGACGAACCCCGACAATGACCACCTGATTTTCTCCAAGGGCCACGCTTCGCCGCTCCTGTACTCGGTGTACAAAGCGGTCGGAGTGGTCTCCGATGAGGAACTGATGACCGAATACCGTCGGTTCGGATCCCGGCTGGAGGGGCACCCGACGCCGGAACTGCCCTGGGTGGATGTGGCGACGGGCTCGCTGGGCCAGGGCCTGCCCGCTGGCGTCGGCATCGCGCTGGCCGGCAAGTACGTTGAGGAGGCGCCGTACCACGTCTGGGTGCTGTGCGGTGACAGCGAGATGGCTGAGGGCTCCATCTGGGAGGCACTCGACAAGGCATCGCACTACAAGCTGTCCAATCTGGCCGTCATGGTCGATATCAACCGGCTCGGCCAGCGCGGGCCAACCGAGCTGTCCTGGGACACCGACACCTACCGCAGGCGCGCAGAGGCGTTCGGCGCCAGGGTGATTGTCATCGACGGCCACGACCTAGGCCAGATCGACCGGGCGATGCGGGAGGCGCGCGACGATGCTCATGACCGGCCGACCGTGATCCTGGCCCGGACGCTGAAGGGCCGCGGCTTCTCCGAGGTCGAGGACAAGGAGAACTGGCACGGCAAGCCGCTGCCGCCGGAGATGGCCGAGCGCGCCGTGGTCGAGTTGGGTGGCGAGCGCCACCTGATGGTCCGGGGGCCCAAGCCGGACCCAGCGGCGGGCCGGCCGGGCGCCGCGGACGGCGCCTCGGTGACACTTCCGGCGTATTCGGCGGGCGAAAAGATCGCCACCCGCAGGGCCTACGGTCAGGCGCTGGCCGCACTGGGGGCGCGAGCTGATGTGGTCGCGATGGACGGTGAGGTCAGCAACTCCACCTACGCTGACGAGTTCGCGCAGCAGTACCCGGAGCGGTACTTCGAGATGTACATCGCCGAGCAGCAGCTGGTCGCGGCCGCAGTCGGTTTCAGCGCGCGCGGCTTTAAGCCGTTCGCCTCGACCTTCGCCGCCTTCCTGACCCGTGCCTACGACTTCATCCGGATGGCCGCCATCTCGCGGGCCAACATCCGGCTGTGCGGCTCGCACTCCGGCGTTGAGATCGGCGCCGACGGCCCGTCACAGATGGGCCTGGAAGACCTGGCCATGCTGCGCGCGGTACACGGCTCTACGGTCCTGTACCCAAGCGACGCGACCAGTGCGGCCGCGTTGGTCGCGGCTATGGCGGACCTGGAGGGAGTCTCCTACATCCGCACCACCAGGGGCGCCTACCCCGTCCTCTACGACTCCGGCGAGCAGTTCCCCGTCGGCGGCGCGAAGGTACTGCGCAGTACCGACCACGACCAAGTGACGCTGGTCGGCGCGGGCGTCACGCTGCACGAATGCCTAGCCGCAGCCGACCAGCTCCAGGCCGACGGCATCGCCGCGCGGGTCATCGACCTGTACTCGGTGAAGCCCATCGATGCCGAGACGCTGACCGCCGCCGCCGCCGCCACCGGGGGTCGGATCGTCGTTTCCGAAGACCACCACCCGGAAGGCGGCATTGGCTCTGCGGTCCTCGACGCTCTCACCAGCGCCGGGCGGGCAGAACTCTCAGTCAGGCACCTGGCCGTGCGGAACATGCCCGGTTCAGGGACCGGTGCCGAGCTGATGGACGCGGCCGGCATCAGCGCAGCCCACATCGCGGCCGCCGCCCGCGAGCTGACTAGCTAAGTCCAGCCTTCGGGCAGACCAGGCCTCGGGCCAAGTAGCGGCCGGACCGCGCGGAGGCCGTGGCCTGCCGCGCGGGCGGCCCGGTTAACGACGGGTCATGCGGCGGCGGCTAGCTCGATGAGGTTCGCCACCTCGGCCGGCTGCGACACGTACACCGAGTGGCTGGCCGCTACCTCCGTGACGGCCGCGCCTGCCCGCTGGGACATGGCCCGTTGCGCGGGCGGCGGGATCATCTTGTCTTCCGTGGTGAGCAGGTACCAGGCCGGCTTCGTCCGCCAGGCCGGCTCGCTGATCGTCCCGACGGTTGCGTCCACACCCCACGGGACCTGCGAGTCGGCCATGAACGCGGCCTCCTCGGCGGGCAGGTCACCGGCGAATGAGTCGTGGAACTTGTCCCGGTCCAGGAACAGGAAGCCGTCCTTGGGCGGCAGGATCGGGGGCTGCGGCAAGCCTTGCGGGAACCCGGCGATGAGCGAGTTCACCGACTCGCCCGAGTCCGGCGCGAATGCGGCGATGTAGCAGAGAGCGGCGACGCTGTCGTGGTTGCCCGCCTCGGTGATGACCGCGCCGCCGTAGGAGTGGCCAGCGAGCACTATCGGCCCGCGCTGCTTGTCGATGATTTGACCGGTTGCTGCGACGTCGCCGTCGAGCGACAGCGTGGGGTTCTGCACGACGCTGACGTTGTAGCCATCGCTGGTCAGGATGTTGTACACCCCCTGCCAGCCGGATCCGTCCACGAAGCCGCCATGCACGAGGACTACGTCCCTCACTGGTGCTGCAGTGCCCATTACGTCCCCCTGACTAGAGGTCCTCTTAGCCGGAATCCAGGTTCTTGGGCTGATTTGAGCATCTTGGGCGGCTGGCCAGCCCAGACATTGCCCAGGCACTCCTCGCCCGTCCAACCTGAGCCAGGCGCCGTGCGCCCGCCACGTGCGGCCCGAACGGGCGGCTTACGGGCTCCCGGCGCTGACAAAGGGCTTGTACCCTCGCGCGGGGCAACTAGGCCGCGCCGTTAAAGGCCACAACTCTGGCAGGCAGGTACGGATCGCCGCCCGGGACCTGCCCGCCCCGGTAGGCTCCGGTGCCGTGATTCCTTGATGCGACCCCGTGGCGGTAACGGTTCGTTACCCCATGTTTCAAACTAAGGAGAACTGTCAGGTCAACGATGACCGCGACGCTCACCTTGTGCTGTCGGCAGGAACACGCCATCCGATTCCCTTCCGCGTCGAGCTCGACGGTCAGCCGCCCGGCCCAGCGCGCGGCGTCGACTCCGACGAGGAAGGAAACGCGCTGCTCCGGGGGTGGCCGCCTCTTCCAACTCGTGCGGCAAGGCCGCGATGTACGCAACCGCACTCTTGAGATCACCGTCGTCGAGCCAGGCGTGGAGGCATACGTTCTCACGTTCGGCTAGCCCGTCCGGGTTAGCATCGGTCGTCATGACCAGCATCACGCCTGGGACTGCCAAGCTTCGCATCGTGCCCGCGAACGAGGCCTCGTGGGATGATCTCCGGGCTGTTGTCGGCGCCGCCCGCTGCTTCGATGCCCTGTGCTTCTGCCAGCGATTCAAGATCGTGAGGGGATGGCATGCGATCGGCGAAGAAGAACGCGCGCACCGGCTGCGGACCCAGGCCGACTGCGGATACCCCGACTCCGATACGACGTGCGGGCTTGTCGGCTACCTCGACGACGAGCCGGTAGCGTGGTGCGCGATCGAGCCGCGGACTCACTACATCCGGCTCACCAGGCCAGTTACGTGGGCCGGACGGAACGAGGATAAGACCGATGATGGCGTGTGGGCTGTCACCTGCGTGCTCACCCGCACTTCGTACCGCTGGCAGGGGTTCACGTATCAGATGATCGCGGCGGCCGCTGAGTTCGCACGCGAGCGGGGCGCGCACGCGGTGGAAGGGTACGGGATGGTCACCGAGCCAGGGAAGGTGATCACCTGGGGTGAGCTCTTCGTGGGCAGCCGGAACGCCTTCGCTGCGGCCGGGTTCAGGGAGGTGACCAGGCCTACCAAGCGGCGCGTCGTCATGCGGATCGACTTCTAGGCCGCGCCTGCCGCCACGGGTGAGCTCGACGGTCACGACATTCCTTCCGGGGTGGGGCCGCCGACCGGCACGGCAGCGGACATGATGTTGTCGATCTCGGCCAGGTCCGCCTGGCCGAGGGTGAGGTCGAGGGCGCCGAGGCTTTCGGTGAGGTGGGCCGGGGTACGCGCGCCGACGATGGCGACCTGGACGGCCGGGTTAGCCAGCACCCAGGCCACTGCGAGTTGGGCGATCGTGGCCCCGCGGCGAGCCGCGAAGGCGCGCAGTTCGGCAAGTACCTGGAGGTTGCGGGCGAACCCTTCGCCGGTGAAGGCGGGACTATGGCCCGCCAGTCACCTGGCCCGAAGGTAGTGGCATCGGTGATGGAGCCGCCGAGCAGGCCGTGAGCGAGCGGCCCGTAGACCAGCATGCCAATGTCGTGCGCGGCGGCGTAAGGCAGCAGGTCCGCCTCGATGTCGCGACGGAAGAGGTGGTAGGGCGGCTGGACGGTTTCCACACGCATCGCGGCGGAGAACTCCTCGATGTGCGCGCGGCTGTAGTTGGAGACGCCGACGTGGCGGATCAGGCCCTCGCTGACCAGCTTTGCCGGGCCGGACGCGGTCTCACGGATGGGCGTAGCCGGGTCGGGCCAGTGCACCTGGTAGACGTCGATGTAATCGGTGCCGAGCGCGTTCAGGCTGGCCTCCACGCCCTCGGTGAGCCACTCCGGGCTGGCGTCGCGGACGAGGCGATCGCCGACCGGCCGAAGCTAGCGGTTGATCAGGGGCTGGCGGTACCGCTGGCTAGGACGGCATCATCTCGTGTGAGGCGACGATGTGGACGTACACTCCGGCTCGGTCAGCGAGG
>JASHOL010000371.1 GCA_030041135.1 Streptosporangiaceae bacterium
TGGATCACGACCAGCCCGGCTTCCTGCAACACGCGCAGGTGCCCAGAGACGGTGGGCCACGAGTGCTCGAACCGAGCGGCTATCGCTCCCGAGGTCATCTCGCCACCGCGGGCGTACAGGACCGAGAGGATCATCCGTCTCGATCGGTGCGCGAGCGCCCCGAACACCGCGTCAAAATCCTCAAGCTCGGTCAGGCCGCGGGGCTGGTCGGTCACGTCCCGAGCTGGACCTGCCGGTAGTGCGGGAACTCCCACCGCCGCCGGCCGTCCCGCTCCTCCAGCAACGGCTCCATCGGCTCCCAGATCGCGACGACCGCTGGGTGCTCGTGCGCCCGCTCGAAGCCGCCCTCGACCCACGTGAAGATCTCGACGTACGTCGGTGGCTCATTCTTCGACCGGAAGATCAGCGACGGCTCGTCGGTGGTGAAGCCGAGTTCGTGCAGCGTCCGCCAGTGCCGATCGAGCAGGTCGGCGAACTGGGCTTCTGCGTCCGGCCGCACCCGGTACGTGCAGATCACAGAATTATTAGCCATGTTCCTAACTATAAGGTGATTGGCTAAGCAATTGCAAGAGGCCAGCCGGCTTTGTCGGTAGCAGGCGCTATACCGGAACGAGGGGTTACCCCCGGCTAACAGTGCGCGACCTAGCGCCGTCTGGCGGGAAGGCAAGACCTATGACCAAGCACGCGATCCTGGCCGTAGACGGGCCATTCTCGCTGGCGGCAGCGGCCGGGTTCGGCTTCGGTCCGAACACCGGCCGGCCGTTCCCCGAGGGCGACGTGATGCGGCTGGCATTCGTGGCTGACGACCTCAGGCATCAGGTCGGCGCGGCCATCTCCCAGAGACCAGACGGCAGCCTCGCGGTCGAGCTAAGCGGGGACGGTGACCTGGCTGCCGCCCACGCGCAGATCCGCCGCATCCTGTCGGTCGACGTCGATCCCGCCGGCTGGCTCGCCGCGGGCAAGGCCGACCCGGTCCTCGGACGGTTGCAGGGCGAGTATCCCGGTCTGCGCCCTGTGCTGTTTCATTCGCCCTACGAGGCCGCCGCCTGGGCGATGCTGGCGCAGCGCCGGCACAGGACGCAGGCCACAGCGGTGCGGCGCCGGCTGTCGCAGGCCACCGGGGTGACGTTCTACCTCGCCGGCCGGCCCGAGCCGGCCTTCCCCCTGCCGCAGCGGCTGCTTGAGATCGACTCGTTCCCCGGTATCGACGAGACGAGGCTGGCCCGGCTGCACGGTGTCGCCAGGGCGGCGCTCGACGGACAACTCGACGCGAGCGTGCTGGCGGTGGCTCCAGCGGATCAAGCGATGAGGGAGCTGAGGAGGATCAAGGGGCTGGGTCCGGTATACGCGATGCTGGTCTACCTGCGAGCCACTGGCGTGACCGACGCGCTAGCGCTCGGCGAGCCACGGCTGGCCGGTTGCCTGCGGCACTACTACGACCTGCCGAGCGCCCCCGACACCGAAACGATGACGCGCCTGGCCGAGCCGTGGCGGCCATTTCGTACCTGGGCGGGCGTCCTATTCCGGGTCGCGGGCGACCGCGAAGGTCTGCCATTCGACGAGCCAGCCAGGCCGGCCAGAAGCCGGACGTAGCCGCAGCCGGCCTGCGGACATGCAAAGAGGGGCGGCGCCGGCTGGCGTCGTCCCTCTTTCTCTTACGGCAGTCCTGGCCAGGCTGGCCCGGTCTCACCGCAGCACGAGCTCCCGCGCGTCGTCAGTCTGGACGGGGTGCTGGGCAATCGTCTCGGTCGGGTGGGCACCGGTCCGCCTGTTGCGGGCCTTGCTGCGCTCGGTCGCAAAGCCTGCGCCGATGAGCGCGAGGGCAAAGACGACCGCGATGCCGACCACGGCTGCGAGCGCGTAGAGAGTGTCCTGAACGGTCTGGAAGTTGGTGATCATGGCCCGGCTCCTTGATTCGTTAACACCGTTTACAGGTATCAGTATGCAACGCCAAGGTAAACGCTGTCAACTCAAAAGACCGCCGTTTATTTCAGCTTGCCGTGATCACGCTCCAGCCGCCGTCGCGAGGATCGTCCTGAGCGCGTCGCGATCGCCGGCTGGACGGGGCCGGGCTCTCGCCCGTTACCACCAGGCTTGCCGGAGCGGGCTCGGCGGCACGACCCCCGCAAGGCCGGGCGCTGTCCACGGAGCGCAGTACGCCGGCACGGACGCACGCGATGCCAGGGACTGGACGTAAAGTTAAATTTCGTGACGGATCGGGAAGTGCGCGTGGTCTACACCAAGTTCGATGGCAGCCTGCACTGGCATCACACGCTGCAATACCTCGGCGAAGACGAGCACGGCACCTGGCTGGGCGCTGCGGCAGGCACGACCAGCCAGCGGGGAGAAGGGCCGAAGGCCGTCTTCGTGCAGCGAGCGGTCAAGCTGATTCCGGTCGGCCTGTGGTGGACGGCCACCTTCTATGCGGCACCGGAGGCGACCGAGATCTACTGCGACATCACCTCGCCGCCAAAGTGGCCAGAAGAGAACTGCGTGACGATGGTCGACCTCGACCTGGACGTCCTGCGATTGCGAGCGAACCAGCAGGTACTGCTGGTGGACGAGGACGAGTTCGCGGAGCACCGAGTACGGTACGGCTACCCGTCCGACGTCATCCGCAGCGCTGAGCAGGCGGCGGCCTGGCTGCAGGCGGCGATCGGCGACGGCACGGAGCCCTTCGCCGGCGGTTACCACCAGTGGGTAGAAAAGGTCCGCTGACCCCTCATGCACGCTCTGGCCCCGAACGGGGTTAATGCGTATGGTTCTGAGCACCTGCACTCACAGCTACGTAGAGGAACCGCATGACGCTGTCCGCACCTAGGTGCCAGTTCCCCCCGTAGCGTCAGGTGGCCCGGGGGAACCGCATGTGGCCTTAGATCTTGATTACTGACTCAGCGGGGGAGCTGAAGGAGGCATCACCCGGTGAGTTTCTTGCCCTTTAACCGTCCGGTGCGAACCGCGTTCGTCGGGCTTGGCCGAATCTACGACCTGAACATCCTCGCCTACCGGGACAACCCCGACGCCGAGGTCGTCGCCTTGGTCGACCCGGACCCGGACCGACGCGCGCAGCGGCAAGCCGAGTGGCCGGACGCCGCTTCGTTCCCCTCCATAGCCGAGCTTGCCGCGAGCGGAATCGAGCTGGATGCCGTCGAGTCGCTGCTGCCCATCACCATGCATGCCGACGGAATTGTGGAAATGCTGGACCACGGCTGGCACGTGAACGCGCAGAAGCCGATGTGCAACGACCTGGCCAGCGCGCGGCGGATGATCAAGGCGGCGGATGCCAACGACCGCGTCCTGCGCGTCATGGAGAACTACCTGTTCTACGAGCCGCTGCACAAGCTCAAGGCCGTCGTCGAGTCGGGCGAGATCGGCGAGGTCGTCGGCTACCACATGAAGATGGTCGGCGTCGGCAACGGCGGCTGGGATGTTCCGTTCAGCTCGTTCGAGTACCAGATGGAGCAGATGAAGATCGGCCGCGGGATCATGGTGTTCGATGACGGCTGGCACAAGCTGTCCACCGCGCTCTGGCTGTTCGGCCCGATCCGGGAGGTGCGAGCCTGGATCGGCAACACGCATATGGGGCCCGGCGTCGACATCGATGCGCCGACGATGATCGTCTGGGAGCACGAGAACGGCGTGCGCGGGGGCTGGGACGTGACCTGCGCGCCGGACATGTACCTGCGCTCGGACTACTACACCAACGACGAACGCTGGGAGGTAACCGGGTATCACGGGTACGCCAGGGTCAACCGCTGCACGGGCCGGGGCATCCAGCAGCCCAGCCTGGAGGTGTACTCGGCCGGGGAGATGCGCAGCTACCACGCGCTCGACGACGACTGGGGCAGCACCTTCCGCGAATCGGGGCGGCACTGGCTGCGCTGGCTGCATTCCGGCGAGGGACCGCTGCTGTGGAGCGCGCAGGAGGCGGTCGACGTGCTGCGGTTCGCGCTCGCCGCGTACGAGAGCAGCGCAGCGGGCAGCGTGGGCGTGGACCCGCGTAAGGTCAGCTAGGGGCCGGTCAGGCTAAGAGTGCGGGCCGCTTCCCCACAGTAGATCTGACGCGATCTGGGCGCCCTCGGCCATCGCAGCCAGCTTCAGCCAGGTGATCCTGGGCTTGACCGTGTAAAAGCCGGAGAACGTGCCGAACCCGCAGTCGGTGCCGGCGATCACGTTCTGCTTGCCGACGAGCTTGGCGAACCGGGTGATCCGCTGCGCCACCAGCTCGGGATGCTCCACGAAATTGGTGGTCGAGTCGAGGACTCCGGGGATGAGCACCTTGCCGTCTGGCAGCCTGACGTCCTGCCAGACCTTCCACTCGTGCTCGTGCCGCGGGTTGGCCGCCTCGAACGAGAGCCCGGCCGGGCGGGCCTCGAGGACGACGTCCACGATCGAGGCCATCGGGATGTCGGTGATGTGGGGCCGCTCGCTGTTGCCCCAGCACAGGTGCAGGCGCATCTGCTCAGGCGGGATGTCGCGGACCGCATGGTTGAGCGCCCGCACCTGCGTCCTGATCTTGGCACGGAACTCGTCCTCGGTGAGGCTGTCGTTGCCGATCATGCCCCTGGTCATCGCCAGGTCGGGGCAGTCGAGCTGGAGCACGATGCCGGCGCCGGCGATCGCGTCGTACTCGGGCTTCATCGCGTCGGCGAGCGCGAACAGGTACGCCTCCTCGGTCGGGTAGTACTCATTGGCCAGGAACGTGGCGATCACACCGGGCGAGGCCGCGCTCATGAACACGTCGGCGGGCTCGGCGTCCTGCACGCCTGCCTTGAGGTTGGCGATGTCCTTGTGCACTGCGTCAGGGTCGGCCAGGGTCACCGGGCCATTGCAGGCCGGCATCTTGACGGTGGCCATCAGCGTCTGACCGCCGGCCGTGGCCGGGCTGAGTTCGGGAAACTCGATGCCCTCGACAGTCCTGATCGGACGGCCGGTCCCGCCGAACCCGGTCAGCCTGTCCTTGACATACGTCGAGTAGCCGACCTTGCCCATCTCACCGTCGCTGACGACCGTCACGCCCGCGGCCAGCTGGCTCGCGACCACGTCCGCGACCGCCTCGCTGACGCGCTTGTCGAACGTCGCCGCATCCGCGCCGCTGCCCGCTTCCCGGTCGGCGATCAGCTGGTCGAGATCCTCCGGCCTCGGCAGGCTCCCGGTGTGGGTGGTCAGGATCCGGTCGGTACTCCGGCGCATGCTCTGGCTCCTCTCGCTGGGCTCGACTGGAGCGCGGGTGCAGGGCGCTCAGCCCACACTGCGCCCTTTGAGGGGAACGCGCTAGGCCCCCGGCTGCTGCCTGGCAAAGGCGTATGCGTCCGGGCCTGCGAAATCGACGTGATCCGCGCGCGGGCGCGGGCCTACGGTTGAGACATGTCCTGGCCTGCCGTACCCGGAGAGCTGCTGGCCGGCCCGCGCGGGCGCCACGCGTGCTTCGAGGTGGTCAGCCCGTACAACGGCGACGTCGATCTCGAGCAATTCCCGGCCTGGCTCGCCCTCAGGTACGGGTCGGGCAACGCGGACGCGGCGCAGCTTGCCGGCGAGCTGACCGCCCTGGTCGCGGCCGCCGACCTGGATGCCGTGGCCGCAACCGCTGGGGATGCCGGGCTGCTCAGGTACGTGGCCGAAGCCCTGACCTGGGCCACTTACTGGCAGTCGGGGCAGGCGTGGCAGCGGCTGCTGGCAACAGACGAGATCGGGACCGTGCTCGAGCCGGTCGCGCGCGCCGTCACGGCCGCGCCGGCCGCGCAGTGGTGGCCCTCGCCGGTCGATCCGGACCGGCAGCAGTACGCCCAGTTCTTGTCGCGTGACGGTGACTTCGACATGGAGCCGCCCGCGCTGACGGGCGCGGCCGACAGGGTAGCGCGGTGGCGCGAGCAGGCCGCCGAGCGCGAGCGGGCCGCAGCCAGCCGGCCGTCCGACCCGGCGGCGAACTACAGCGACTGGTGGTGGTCAACGCCGTCGCTGGCCGGTCTCGTCAGCACGACCAGGTCGGTGCCCGGCCTCGGCGCGCTGCGCCTCTGCCTGGTCGAAGACAGCCTGGGCTGGCCCGAGGCGCTGTGCTGGCCCCTGACCCCCCGGCCGTCGGCGAAGGTCTACGAGATCGGTGGCCAGAAAGACTGGACCGCCCTGGTCAGGCAGTACCCGCTCGACGTGACCAAGTCTCGCTGGCACGACTGGTTCAAGATCACCGGCCGGGCCGGTACCTGGCTGATCCCCGACTACCGGGCGGTCGCGGCCGACTACGACGGTGTGCACCTGACCGTGGGCGGATACCTCACGACGGCCGGTCGGCCCCTGGCGGTTGATGGCTCCCTGGAGGCCGGCGCGGTCGCCACGATGCTGGCCGGATGGGACCCCGACCTGACCTACTGGCTCGCCGACGTGCTTGAGCCTGCCGGGCAGGCCGGGCCGGGCGGCCAGGCCGGGCCGGGCGGGCAGGCCGGGCCGGGCGCGCAGGCACGGCCGGGCGGGCAGCCGGTTCGCTGGGTCGAGTGCGATGATGAGCCGCTCGGCTGGGCCGCCGCCGAGTGAGCCCGGCCGACATGGGCTCACTCGACCGCAGCCTCGTGCGGCCACGCCGGTGCCCGGGTAGAGCAGCAGGCACAGCGACTGAAGGGACAGAGCATGAGCAAGGAAACTGAGGAGATCACGATCTCGCGAGTCTTCGACGCCCCGCCCGAGCTCGTCTACCGGGCCTTCGTCGACCCCGACCAGCTGTGCCTCTGGTTCGGCCCGCTCGGCTACTCGGTGCCGTGCGAGACGGTCCAGATTGACGCGAGGCCCGGCGGCTTCCAGCGGTTCACCATCATCAACGATGACGACCCCTCCCAGCGGAGTGCGGTCGAGACGACGCTCACGGAGGTCGTCGAGAACGAGCTGCTAGTCAGCCACGATGAGGTCACGGGAATCCCCGGCACCGCCGGCACGATCGGCTACCGGCTCAGGCTGGAGTTCCACGAGGAGGGCGGCGGCCAGCAGACCAGGCTTGAGCTGCGGCAGGGACCCTTCGCCGACACCATGGGCGACGAAGCGAAGGCCGGCTGGGAGGGCTCGTTCACCAAGCTCGACTCGCTGTTGCGGCGGTCGCTGTGACGGCGGCCGCCGAGGATGAGCTCGCCGCGACCGGCTTGACGCTGACCGGCACCAGGACTCTCAGCACCGGTGTGGTCGTGCTGACGTACGAACCTTAACGAGCAAGCGGATGGCCGTCGCCGCGGCTGAGATATCGATGAGTCACCGCCTGACCTGGTAGATCAGGTGCGTCACGCGGTCGCCCTCGATGACTGTCGGCCCGTCTAGCTCGGCCGGCCCGACGTGCTCGAAGAACCGGATCCCGTCGCCGAGCAAGGTCGGCACCAGGCTGATCCTGATCTCGTCGAGCAGGCCCTCGCGCAAGGTCTGCTGGATGACGTTTGGCCCGCCGACGCCGATCCAGCCCTGCCCGCCCGCCACGGCCGACGCCTGCTCGACCGCGCTAACCACTCCGCCGGTGACGAACGTCACCGGCAGCGGCGAGTCAGCCCGAGGCCATCCCGCGGGAACCGCGTGCGTTACGACGAAGATCGGCACACCGAACGGCATGCCGTTCTCGCCCCACCGGCCGACGTCGAAGAGCCTGCGGCCCGCGATCATCGCCTTGATGTTACGCATCCCTTCCTGCAGATAATCGGCACTGGCCTGCGAGGTCCGGAATGTCCACCGGTCGGGGAAGGCCGTCGGCGTCTGGACCTCCCCGTTTCCGTACCAGTCGAATAGGGGACCGACCTGGTCGTCCTTGCGGGCGACGTAGCCGTCAAGCGACATCGAGAGCTCTCCGATTACCCTGGCCATCGTGCTTCCTCCCTGCTGTCCTGCGCCCGCCGGGGTCGGCGGAGTTGCTCATTCAACGGTGGTCGGCCGCCTTACTCATCGGTCGCTCGACGAGGCTCTCACGCGGCTGCGATAGCGTCGGCTGAACGGCCGGTCAGGTCGGCACCCTGAAGGAGAGCGAGGACCAGTACGTGGTGCGGCGCGAGCAGAGTCTGCCACCGCGCGTGCGGGCGCTGCTGATCTACGTCAGCATCCTCGCGCTGGTCGAGCTGAGCTTTTACACCGCGCTGACGCCGCTTCTGCCGCATTACACGCACGTGGCGCACCTATCCAAGGCGGGCGCAGGCATCCTGGTCGCTGCCTACCCGGCGGGTACCCTCATTGCGGCGCTGCCAAGCGGCCTGCTGGTCGCGCGCCTGGGCGATCGCAAGGTCGTGCTGCTCGGCCTGATCCTGATGAGCGTGTCCACGTTCGTGTTCGGCTGGTCGTCGTCGGCGTACGTGCTCGACGCCGCGCGGTTCGTGCAAGGGCTGGGCGGATCGTGCATCTGGGGCGCCGGCCTGGCCTGGCTTGCGACGGTGGGCCCGCCCCAACGGCGCGGCGAGATGATCGGCACGGCACTCGGGGCGGCCGTCGGCGGGGCGCTGCTCGGCCCGGTGATCGGCGCCATTGCGAGCCGGGTGGGCACCGGCCCGGCGTTTTCGGCAGCGGCAGTGGCCGGCGGGGTGCTGATCGTCGCCGCCTTCGTCCTCCCGGCCCCGGCCGAGGTCGATGAGCCGCAAGGCCTGAGCGCCGCGTGGCCAGCCCTGCGCGATCCGCAGGTCAGCGCCGGAATGTGGCTGACCGCGCTCGCGGGCATGGCGTTCGGTGTGATCGACGTTCTGGCGCCGCTGCGGCTGGGCCGGCTCGGCGTCAGCGCCACGCTGATCGGCCTGACCTTCCTGCTCGCGGCGGCGATCGAGGCCGGCCTGTCGCCGCTGACCGGCAGGCTCGCTGACCGGCGCGGTCCGCTCATATCGGTGCGCATCTCGCTGGCCGCGGCTGTCGTGGTCAGCCTGCTGGCTCCGGTGGTGGCCCCGGCCGCGGTGCTGATGACGCTGCTGATCCTTGGGCTGCCGGCGTACGGGTCGCTGTTCACTCCGTCCATCGCCATGACCAGCGGCGGCGCGCACCGAGTCGACCTCAACCAGGGTCTGGCGTTCGGGCTCACCAACCTGGCCTGGGCCGCCGGCCAGGGGATTGCCTCCGCCGGAGGAGGCGCGATCGCCCAGGCAACCGGCGACTTCGTGCCCTACGCACTCCTGGCCGCGACGTGCCTGGGCACGCTGCTGGCGACGCAGCCGGCCGGTCGGCAGCTGATTGCCCGCTGGCTGGCCGGCGCCCCGGAGGCCGAGCCGAGCCCCGACCGGGTCTGAGTCGTCGCCACGGCCCAGCCTGGGGTGGCGCGACGGCAGCTGGGCATGCATAGGTTTCGTATGGCTTGAGCCGCCACCCTGGCGGACCGCGTATGTTGGTGTTACCACGGGAAAATGGCAGGTCAGGTAGTGGTATCCGAGTCAGAACCTGGGCTGGTGGCCAGGGCGCGAGCGCGGCTGAACACGAACGGCATCGCCGCGCTGGCGGGCCTGTTTGCCCCGCTGGCGCTGGCCGCCGTGCTGGTGCCCTTCCGCCCCAGCTTCGCCAACACCGACGCCGCCCTCGCGCTGCTGCTGATCGTGGTGGCCGTGGCCGCGGCGGGATACCGACCCGCCGGATACCTGGCCGCGGTCTCGGCGGCCGCCTGGTACGACTTCTTCCTGACCCGGCCGTACGAGACGTTCGACATCAACCGCGCGACCGACATCGAGACGACGGTGTTGCTGCTGCTGATCGGGGTCGCGGTGACCGAGATCGCCGTATGGGGCCACCGCCAGCTCCTAGTGGCCAGCCGCCGGTCAGGTTACCTGGCCGGCATCAACGACGCCGCGCGGGCCGTGGCCGAGGGTGACTCGCCGACCGCCCTGATCGACCAGGTCTCGAGGAGGCTAAAGCAGTTGCTGTCGCTGCGGTCATGCCAGTTCCAGTACGGCGTGGCTGGCCTTGGCAGGCCGGCCAGGATCGAACACGATGGCGTCGTCCTGGTCAGTGGCCGCCCCTGGGACGTCAGGCAGGAAGGGTTCCCGCCCGGCGCCGGAGTGGAACTGCTGGTGGAAAGCGGTGGCTTGCTGCAGGGCCGTTACCTGATGCAGCCCGGCCCGGATGCGCGGCCAACCCGCGAGCAACTCCTGGTCGCCGTGGCGTTCGCCGACCAAGTCGGCGCTGCGCTTGCATCGAGCCAGCCGACCGCCAGGTAGACGACAGAGGAGCGGGCGCGGCAAACGAGCAAGCGCTTGGGAGGTTGGCCCGCGCCCGGCAATAATGGCGCCGTGGGTCCTACGCGCAAGAGCCAGTCATCCGGACGGCGGCCTGAGCATGCCGTCAGCGCCGAGTCGCCCGCTGCCGGAACCAACGGCATCCGGTCTCAGCGTCGCGATGACGTCGTGAGGCTGGCGGGAGAGTTGTTCGCGCAGAAAGGCTTTCGCGCTACGACGGTCAGGGAGATCGCCGACGCGGCCGGGATCCTGTCCGGCAGCCTCTATCACCACTTTGACTCCAAGGAGTCGATCGGCGATGAGATCCTTGCGGGCTTCCTGAACGACGTGCTGGCCGCGTACCGCGCCGCGGTCGAGGCCGCCGGCGACCCTCGGGACACGATCGAGCGCATCGTCAGGACCAGCAGTCACACGCTAGCCAGGCATCGGGCCGCGCTGACGATGCTGCAGAACGACTGGAACTACTTCTCGACGCAGCCGCGGTTCGCCTATCTGCGCAAGGACCTCCGCGAGATCGAGCGGATCTGGACGACGCAGCTGGAACGCGGGAAGGAGGCCGGGATTTTCCGCGACGATCTAGACGTCAGGATCACCTACCGGCTGCTCCGCGACATCCTCTGGCTGCCCATGATCTCCTTGCAGGCTGGCGGGTTCGACACCGACGAGGTCGTGGACTCATTCCTCCGCCTGCTATTCGACGGGATCACGAGCCGGGACGCGAGAGCGAGGGCGGGCCGCAGCGCGACGCGGCTAGGCCAGCTCGGCGGCTAGGCCAGCTCGGCAGCTAGCCTGGGTCAGCCGCCGGCCGCCCAGGTGCTGTGGCGTGGCTGCCAGTCGCCTTGGCCGGTGGTCTGCGTCAGCAGGCACCGTCCGATCAGGAACTCGAAGAACTCGCCGTCGCTGAACCCGTCCGGCTCCGCATCCAGCTGCCGCTCGGCCAGGAACTGGGCCGTGGCGGCGCGCAGCAGGTCGGCGTCGGCGATGCGCTTGGCGCTGCCGGTGAGGTAGAACGCATCCTCGCCGGCCGCAGCCGGGAACGAGTGCAGCGCGAACCGGCCGTCTCGGTCCAGGTCATCTCGCTTGGGCGACCGGATGATGTGTGCGACCAGCCGCTCGCCGATGACGAGCGGGCAGATCGGATGCAGCCGCGGGCCGCCATCCGGCCGCACGGTGGACAGGAACGCCAGCCCTACTCCGAACTGATACAGCAGGTCCTGGCCCGGTCCGGCGAGGTCTGGACGCATGGCGGCAAACTCGCCCCAGCTGACTACGGCCATGACCGTGATGGTGTCACGGCCCGCTGACAATCAGCCCGGTCTCGCGTGCCTGACCGGCGCCGTGGGCAGCTGTTACGCTAACCAAGCAAGCGTTTGGTTGCAGGTCGTCGCCAGCGATGATAGCCGCGACCCTTGGCCGGAGAGGTGATGAATGGGCCGTCTGGATGGCAAGGTCGCGCTGATCACGGGTGGCGCACGTGGCATGGGCAAGGCGCACGCCCGTCGCTTCGTGGCCGAGGGCGCCAGGGTCGTCCTCGGCGATCTGCTCGACGACAAAGGCAACGCCCTGGCGGCCGAACTCGGCAAGGATAACTGCCGCTACATTCATCACGACGTGACCAGCGAGGCCGACTGGGCGGCCGCGGTGCTGGCCACGACCGAAGCCTTCGGCACCCTGAACGTGCTGATCAACAACGCCGGGATCCTGAGGAATAAGAAGATCGCCGACATGACGCTGGCCGAGTTCCGGCAGGTCATTGACGTCAACCTCATCGGCGAGTGGCTGGGGATCAAGAGCGTGATCGAGCCGATGACGAACGCGGGCGGCGGCTCGATCGTCAACATCTCCTCGGTCGAGGGCTTTACCGGCGCAGCCGGCCTGTCGGCTTACAGCGCGAGCAAGTTCGGCGTCCGCGGTATCACCCGGTCGGCGGCCCAGGAACTCGGCAAGCTCGGCATCCGGGTCAACTCCGTCCACCCCGGCGGCATCATGACCACCATGACGGCGACCGCGTTCGAGTCATTCACCGACATCTCCGACGGCGAGGGTTTCCTGAACTCCCTGCCGATCCCGCGATTCGCGAGGTCGTCCGAGGTGTCGCCGCTCGTCGCGTTCCTCGCCTCCGACGAGTCCTCGTACTGCACCGGCAGCGAGTTCGTCGTCGACGGCGGCATGCTGTCCGGCCCCGGTTACTGACAAGGAGCATCTGCCAGATGACGCAGTCGCAAGCGCTAGCCGGGCTCGTTGCCATCGTCACAGGCGCGGGGAACGGGCTCGGCCGGGCAGAAGCCAGGTCCCTTGCCGCGGCCGGCGCCAGCGTGATCCTCAACGACTTGCCCGGCGACGCGGTGGACGGAGTGGCCGCGGACATCCGGGCCGAAGGCGGCACGGCCGTGGTCAGCGCGGGCGACATCGGCGAGTGGTCCACCGGTGAACGGCTGGTGGAGACCGCGGTCGGGAAGTTCGGCCAACTGGACATCCTGGTCAACAATGCGGGCGTGCTGCGCGACCGGATGATCTTCTCCATGTCCGAGCAGGAGTGGGATCTGGTGCTGCGGGTGCACCTGCGCGGGCACTTCATCACCTCCCGGCTTGCCACCGCGCACTGGCGCGACCGGAGCAAGCAGGCGGGAGGCCCGGTCTACGCGCGGATCGTCAACACATCGTCGGAGGCATTCCTGCTCGGCTCGTCCGGGCAGCCGAACTACTCCGCGGCCAAGGCTGGCATCACGGCGCTGACCGTGACGACCGCGCGCAGTTGTGCCAGGTACGGAGTGCGGGCCAACGCGATCTGCCCGCGGGCTCGCACGGCCATGACAGCCGGCCTGATGGGCCCGACGCCGGACGCCGGTCCCGATCCGCTGGCGCCCGAGTACGTGGCGCCGCTGGTCACCTACCTGGCCAGCCCGGCCGGCGCGAGCATTAACGGCGAGGTGTTCGTTGTGCACGGCGGAGTTGCGGCGCTCATGGCACCGCCGAGCATCCGCCAGGTATTCCGCGCGACCGAACACGGCTCGCCCGATGGCATGTGGACCCTCGACTCGATCGCCGGGGCGCTAGCTGGACTGCAGACCGGGCCTTCGGCGGCCGGTTTCGCCTGCGAGGACGCCAATGCGCTGGCCACCGACACCATCGGCTTCGGGACTTCTGGCGCGTGAACTTCGACTCGAAGCTAAAGCTGCTGTAACAGTGTGCCGCCAGGCGCGGGCGCCTGGGGGAGGACACCCGTGCCTGGCGGCACGACGATCGGCTCCGGCGGCCGGCGCTTAGTCTCGGAGCCCTGCACCCGCGTGAGCTACGGGCGCGAGCGTCCTACGCCGGCAGGAACGCGCCGCCGGTTACATCCCGGACTTCTTCGCCGGCTTGCCAGTGGGGCGACTGGGCTTGCCTGGGCGGTGCGGGTGCTGCTTGCCGATCGGGAGTGGCCGGTGCCGGTGGGGGAACGGCTTGCCGACCGGGTGGGTGAAGGGCGGGCACGACGCGGTAGGCGTCGGCATCGGGCTCGGTGACGTGGACGGGCTCGGCGACGCGGACGCGCTCGGCGATCCTGACGGATGCGGGAACGGCAGGCAGACGAACCGGAAGTGCGAGTGGTGGGCCCGGTGCCGCCGGGCGAACCCGCAGTACGCGGCTATCTTGCTGGCTCCGCCGGCTGCCTTCTCCAGCTTCTCGAACGCGGCCTTCTTCTGCGCGGCCGTGCCGTGCCTCTCGGCCTTGAAGAAGGCGACACAGGCCGCCGGAACCTTGAAGTGGTGGACCTTCGCCCGCGCCGGCCGCATGGCCGATGTCGTGGTCGCGGTCTTGTGCGCTTGCGGCGCATCGATCAGCTCATGAGCGATGCGCTGGGCCGAGGACGGTAGTGCTCCGGCGTAAGCGGCGGTGGCTACGCCACCGAGGGTGAGGGCGACGACTGCAGCTGCGGCCACCGCTTTAGCGGATGCGAGTGAGGTAAGCAAAGAGGGCCTCCGACGACGTCTTTGACCTGCGGGGTCAGACACGCCGACGTGCGCCCGGAACTCGGCCAGGGCGACGGTCTCGCCGACAAGCTCGTCGCTTGCCGGCCGGGCCCGGAGTGCGGCCACGACGTCCGCGGCGGGCTGCAGTCCCGCCGGCAGATCGCCTGGTACTTCGGTGCCCGAGAGCAGCGCAGCCAGGGCAGCGTCCTCGATCGCGGACGCGTCCCGGCGGCCCAGCCTCGAAAAGTTCGGCATGTCGTCATCCGGAACGATGTAGCGCCTCACAGCGTTACACCCGCCTCCGCCGCGATCTGCGCGAGCTGGCGCAGGCCGCGGTGTGCCGCCACGCGGACCGCGCCCTGGCTGCGGCCGAGCATTCTGGCGACGACCTCCGTGTCGAGCCCGGCGACGACCCTGAGCAGGATCACTTCTGCCTGCAGCGGCGGCAGCGCCGCCAGCATCGCCATGGCATTCCGGGTGCTGAGATGCTCGAGTGCGACGTCGGCGGCGTCCGCGGCCAGCGGCAGGCGGCCAGCAGGCACGTCGCTCAGCGGGACGGCCGGCCTTCGTGATCTGCGCCTGGCATCGTCAATAACCTTGCGGCGGCTGATGGTGAACAGCCAGGCGCGCCAGTCCTGCTCGCCGCCGCGGAAACCGGTGAGGCCGCGCAGCACCTGCAGCCAGGTCTCGGCGGCAACGTCCTCGGCGACCTCGGGCGCGATGACCCGCAAATAGCGCAGCAGCGAGGGGTTCGCGTCGCGGAACAGCAGCGAGAAGGCATCTTCGCTGCCCTCTTGCGCGGCCGACAGAACTTCGGCGAAGCGCTCGCTCAGCACAGGCCCGAGTATCGAGTGTCCTGCGGCCCGACCGCAGCGGAATCGGAATTTTAAGGACAATCGTTTACTGGGGCCGGGATAGTCCGCACGGGGCTCGAGCGGCGTCGCCGATGTGATGGACCGATCTCATCGGCTGAGCGATGAGTTCTGGCCACGCCCATCGTTCCACGGGCGCTACGTCATCATTTCCTGACCGACTGGGAGGCTGAGACCGTGGAGTCCAAGCCTGAACCGGCTCGCCTGGCGGCGGCCGCCGCCGCTGGCGACGAGTCCGCGTTCGCCGAGCTCGGGCTGCTTGACTACCTTCGGCCCGCAGCCGTTCCCGGCCCTCGGGTTGCCTGCGGTGCTCGGCTGACCGGCTCGGGCGGCCAGGGCCGCCCGAGGGGCCTGGCCGACGTCAGCTGGCCCTGGAGCCAGATCGTTCCAGGGCCAGCTGCTGCGCGGCCAGCCGGCCGGTGCCGGTGCGCTGGGAGTCGCCCCTGCACACGCCCAGTGCCCCCGGCGCCCGATGCGTCCCTGACGCCGACGCATCCGGCCCGGCTAAAGTTCCGGCGCCCCGTACTCGCCGAGGACCTCTTGCACCGGCTCCGGTCCGGGACCCCCTGACCGGGCACCATCAGCGTTTCACCCGGCGCTTTGCCGCCGCTTTACTGGCGATTTCGCTGGCGCTTCGCAGGACTAGCGGGCGCTTCGCAGGACTAGCGGGCGCTTCGCAGGATTAGCGGACGAGCGCTGATCTGTCGCGCTCGTCCAGGCTGTCGGCGATGTCGACCGTGTCGTGCAGCCGGGCACGGATGCGATCGGCGTCGGGGTGCTGCAGGTCGCCCAGCATTTCCAGCGCCTGCTGCCAGGTTTCGCGCGCCGCGATGACGTCGCCGGCCTCGTCGTGCGTGTCGCCGACATTGATGAGGCAATAGGCCTGCCCCCACAGGTCCCCGAGTTGGGCGGAAAGCATCAGTGCCTGCTGGAAACAGGCGATGGCCTCGACGTACTCGCCTAGCCTCTGGTGCACCGTGCCGAGGCTGTGCCAGGCATCGGCGAGCCCGCCGTTGTCGCCAAGCTCGCCGTACAACTCGACCGCCTCGGTGCAGTGGTCTCGGCCCTGCTCGCCGCTGCCGAGCCGGGCCAGCTCGAGGCCGACAAGATGCAGCATGTAGGCCTCGCCGATCCGGTCGCCAGCCCGGCGGAACAGGTCTAGCGCCTGCTGGCCGTGGCTGAGCGCGGCCTCGTGATTACCCTTGCGGCCGAGCGAGATGCAGATCCCGAGGTGGGCCGAGCCCTGACCGCTCAGGTTGCCGGCCAGCCCGAAGTGCTCCAGGGCGCGTGCGTTGTGCTCGAGCCCGGCGTCAACTTCGCCGGACAAGCTGGAGACCTGGGCCATCCGGTGGTGCGTCCAGCCCAGACCGGTGTGATCGTGCAGCCGCTCCGCCGCGGCAAGCGCGATCTCGTTGACCGCCGCCCAGTCCTGCCAGAGTCCCTGCCCGTCCAGGAAGCTTCTGAGCGTCCACGGCAGCTGCCAGGCCTGCGCGTCTAGCCCGATGGCGGCGGCCAGCTTGACCACGGCCAGCAGCACGTGCAGTTCGGCCCGGAACCACGCCAGTGCGTCCTCGTGGCCGGTCAGCCGGTCCGCGGCGACCTCGGGCGGCAGCGGGTCGAGGACGATCGGGTGACCGAGCGGGGCGAGCAGCAGCGTGCCCGCATGCGCCGTGTGGAGGTAGTAGTCGATCAGCCTGGTGCGCGCGGGGCGCCGCTCGTCGTCCGGTCCGCCCGCGGGCGGCAGCTCGGCGGCATAGGCGTGCAGCAGGTCGTGCAGCACGTACCGGCCCGCGGAGCGCTCGGTGAGCAGGCTGGCGGCAGCCAGTTCGGTCAGTGCCCGCCGGGCCTTCGGCCGCGGCACGCCGGTGAGGCTGGCCGCCGCGCCAACCGAAATATCTGGTCCCGGATGCGAGCCGAGCAGCCGGAAAATTCGCGCGGCCGGGTCGGAGAGCTGGCGGTATGACCAGGAGAAGACCGCGCGCACGCTCGTTGCCTGCTCGCCGGTGTCGAGCGCGTCCAGCCTGTCCTGCTCGTCGGCCAGGTCGTCGGCGAGCGCGGCCAGGGGCAACCCTGGCTGGGTCGCGGCCCGCGCCGCGGTGATGGCCAGCGCCAGCGGCAGCCGCGCGCACAGCCTGATGATCTGCCGGACGGCGGCGGGCTCGGCCGAGGTCCGGTCCGCGCCTAGCCGGGCGGCCAGCAGCGCCTGCGCATCGGGCGGTGCCAGCAGGCCGAGCGGAACGAGGTTCGCGCTGACGTCGGCTACCAGTCCGGACAGTGACGAGCGGCTGGTAACCAGGGCCAGACAGCCAGGCCCGCCGGGCAGCAGCGGACGTACCTGGTCGGGGTCATGGGCGTTGTCAAGGACGATCAGCATCCGCCGGTCGGCCATCAGGCTGCGGTACAGCCCGGCCTGCGCGTCCTGGGCGTCCGGGATCTGCTCCCGCGCCACTCCAAGGCCGACCAGGAGCACGCGGATGGCCTCACTCGCCGTCACCGGTGCGGCGGACGGGCCGTAACCGCGCAGGTTGATGTGAAGTTGCCCGTCGGGGAAGTGTCCGGCGATCCTGTGCGCCCAGTGCAGGGCCAGTGCGGTCTTGCCCACTCCCGCCGTACCGGTGATGACCACGACGGTCGGGGTTTCGGTCTCGCCTGCCTCGTCCATCAGGCAGTCGAGCTCAAGCAGTTCCGCGTCGCGGCCGGCGAAGTGCCGGACTCCGGCCGGGAGCTGGCGGGGCGTGACCGGGT
>JASHOL010000372.1 GCA_030041135.1 Streptosporangiaceae bacterium
TTCTGCCAGGAAGGGTTCCGTCGCACTGGCCCGCACGACCACCCGGACGTGACCATGGACTGCATTGCCATGGCGCGCAGCATGCCTGCCTGGGACGAGGGTGACTATCGGTCGATCCGGTCCACGCTTGCGCGTAGTGCGGACCGGCTGGCCAGGGCGGGCGCGGACTTCTTCGCCTGTCCGGATAACACGGCTCACATGGCTCTCGAAGAGCCCGGAGAGGACCTGGCCCTGCCGGGGCTGCACATCGCTGAGGTGGTGGCCGAGCAGGCCGCCCGCGACGGCCGCCGACGGGTCGGCGTACTCGGCACCCGGTACACCATGGATGGTCCGCTGTACCCGGCCGCGCTGGGCGCCCGCGGGATTGCTGCCGAGGTGCCGGAGCCGGATGACCGGACCCGCATAAACGAGATCATTTTCGATGAGCTCGTGAACGGCGTGTTTACCGCCGGTTCGCGGGCAGAGTACGTGCGCGTCATCGCCAAGCTCGCCGACCGCGGCTGCGATGCCGTCGCGCTCGTCTGCACCGAGATTCCGCTCCTGGTCACGCCCGAGATCTCGGCCCTGCCCACGCTGGACTCGACGCGGCTGCTGGCCCGCGCCGCCTTCGACGTAGCCACGGGACAGCAGGCGATGCCGACGTGGCGCGGCGGGCCGATTTGGGAATAACCGTTCGGGGGGAACGATGACGAGTACAAGCCGGTCACGGTGCCGCGGCGGATCGCCGCCCCGCTGTCTTCACGGCCCTGAAGGATCCGGTCAGGGAGGTTAGCCGTGCCAGGTGATCAGAAGGAACCCCAGCGCGTCTTCGGCATACCACTCGGCCCGGACAGGCAGGCGATCGTGCAGGACGAGGAGCAGCGCGTTCTCGGCATGCCCGTTCGCTGGCTGGAGCCAATCGGCCGCGACGCGAGCCGTTCCCTGGCGCGCCTGATCCGAGCCGGCAAGGCGCTGCTACGCAAGGGCCAGTAGCAGCTCGCCCGTCCCGGCCTCCACGGTGAAATGTGACCGCCGGAGCCGACGGGACCTGCGACGAGGCGCTCGGTCGCACATCGCCCGGCAGGCACACGAGCCTGTCGCGACGGTGGTGTGTGCCCAGGGAACTCAAGGCCAAGATCGGCAGCGTCATGTCCTGCAGCGAATTCGACCACGGGTCGGTCGAGGAGCAGATTCAGCAGTTACGGGGCGCTCCAGCCCAGCCCGGTCGCGTGGGCCGCCATGACATCCTCCGCGAGACCATCCGGCTCCCTCGCGGCAACATGACGAGCGTGTACCAGATTCGGGGCGGACGCGTCGTCGTGGTCCGCGCGCTTGAAGGCTCCTACCGGGACGACGTTGCTGCCGCGCTCCTGGACGCGGTAGACGACATTGCCGACGCCGCCGACGTCGGCCCCGTTGTCCACCTCCGCCCGATCAACGTCGCGGGATTCCCCCTTGACCGCGCCGTCGTGCTCGGGCCGACGGCCAACCGGTGCTTTCCCGGCACACCCCGTGCCCGCTCAGCGGCGCCGACGCAGCGACTGGCGGCGAAGCCAACTCCCGATGTGCTTTTTCTAGTTATCTTGGGACATGCCATACGAGACCGACCAGTGGGCCGAATTGCTAGGTCAGGTCGTGCACGACCTCGACATCCTGCTGACCGGGGTGCCGCCGAGTGGATGGGAGTCGCCCGCTGCCAACGTCGGCTGGAGCTGCTGGAGCACCGCTGACCATATCTGCAGTGACTTCGCGCACTACGCGGCCCAGGTCATCGGGCAGCCGCGTGACCACTACGTGAAATTCAGCTTCGACACCAGCCGGGCCACGACACCGGACGAGCTCCGGGAGGTCGTTCGCGTGTCCGGAGGACTGCTCGCTGCGGCCGTACGCGCGGCCAGCCCCGGCTGCCTTGGATGGCATCCGCACGGCTACTTCACGGCTGCGGGCTTCGCCGCGATCGGCGCCGCGGAAGGCCTGGTACATGGTTACGACATCGCTGCGGGCCTGAACATGTCCTGGTCACCGGACCAGCGGTTGTGCGAGCAAGTGCTGAGCGCGGTCTTCCCCGGCGCAGCGCATGACGTGGCCGTGTCGGCATTCGAGGGACTGCTTATCCAGACCGGCCGCACGCAAGGGTCACGGCACGAGCCGCCACCTGCCTGGAACTACACCGCCGCCGCTGAGCACTTTTTGGATCTTGAGCGTGGCCGGCAGGCGATCCCTGATTGCCGGTTACCACGCTTCGTTCCCCAAGGAGAGAGGTTACGCCGACGATCACCCCGCCTTCTTCCGCCACGTACCTGCGGCCTTAGCTTGTCAGCCTGATAAGGAATAGCCACGCGTTGACCACGCCGCCAAGGAGGCTCGCCACGACGGCGGGAATCAGCCAGTACAAGCCGCCACCGGTCTTCAGCAGGAAGGTCAGCCCGGCAACGCCCACAAGCACCGCGGTGATCGTATTGGGCGAGAACCGTTCGATGTAGCGGGCCACCCGCTGCTCGCTCTTGTGACCGGCCCGACGGTCCAGTATGAGCAGGGCCATGCCGGAGCCCATGGCGACAGCCAGCAACTCCGAGCCGAGTGCCGCCGGAGGCTGGGGAGCTACCAGCAAGACCGCGGTGATCACGGAGGTCATGAACAACACCAGGGTTTGCGCGGCGCGGGACCTGAGACTGAGCGATCCCGCCAGTGCCGCGCTCTTGACCGAGAGCGCGACGAAAAGCAGGCCAGTCAGCGCACCGGCAACGGCAGCGAGGGCCTCACCGAAGCCGAGCCACAGTGCATTTGAGTACCCCACCGAACGGCCTCCAGGGTCTCCGGCTGGACAGACAAGCTGATTCAACCAGTGACTCGTGAGGGGCGGTCAAAGTTGGAATTACCGCCACGCACTAGGTCTGCCGCCGAAATGCACAACGATCATCCGCGGTCCCGGCCACCACCAGCGGCCACCACCAGCGGCCCGCGCCGGTGGACGGCGGACTGGCCCGTCGCCATCACGGCGGGATCATCGTGTTCTGGCCAGGCGGGCGGCGATGTCGCCTCCAGGAGCAGCAGGGCAACGTCGTCGTCGAGCTTGCGTCCGGCATGGGCGAGGAGCCGGTCGAGCAGCCCGTCCACGGCTGCCTGCAGGTCCGGGTGCCTGAGCGTATCGAGGCAGTCCTCCAGCCTGAAGTACCGGCCCGCCCGATCGCGCGCCTCGAGCAGTCCGTCGGTGTAGAACAGCAGCCGGTCGCCCGCGCTGACCGAGAATGTCGATGGCTGGAACTCAGGATGCAGGCCGAGCGGCGTCGCGTAGGAACGAGGGGTCAACGCCCCGAAGTCGCCACCGGCTGTCAGCCGCAACGGCGGCGGGTGCCCGCAGGTCACCAGCTGGAGCCAGCCCCCGGGGTCGAGTTCGGCGAATACCGCGGTAACAAAGTCCTCGTCGCCGGCCGCGCGCGTGACCGACCGGTCTACGATCCACGCAACCTCCGGCAGCGACAGGTCCGGCTGGGCGCAGGCATCGCGGAAGCTCGTCATCGCGACGCTGGCCAGGCGCACCGCCGGGAGGCCCTTTCCGCGGGTATCGCCTATGAGCCAGCGCGGGTGCCCAGGCCCGGCAACGACCTCGAGCAGGTCGCCGCCCACCTGGGCCTCGGCCGAGGCTGAGACATACCGCGAGGCCAGCCGCCCCGTGGTGACCGTGGCCGGTACCTCGCGCAGCAGCGCGCTCTGGGCTACCCTGGCCACGGCCCGGACCTGACCGAGCCGCCGCTGGGCCGCGGTACGCAGCGCCGAGTTGGCCACGGCGAACGCGGCCAGCAGCACGAGCACGCCAAGGTGCGAGGCGACCATCCGCAGCGGACCGGGCTGACCCAGCTCGAGCCCAAGGCCCAGCGCCAGCGTCCATCCCGCGACGACGACTGTGATCTGCGGAGACAAGACCAGCGAAGCCAGCAGCGGTCCGACGGCCAGCCAAGTCGCGGTGACTACCCCTGGGCCCGTGACGTACACGGCGACGGCGCTCCCAGTAATGCCGAATAGCAGCGCGATCGTGAACACCAGCTTCGCGCGTGGGCCCGACAACGTGGCCGGTCCCGACGCGCCCAGCGCGATGCCGCTGGCAGAGTCCGCCGCGGACCGGCGGATCCGTCGCCCGAACGTCCTGGTTCCTACCATTAAGGGTCGCCTTCAGCCTTTCTGCCGCTCCGCCTCCGGCCGGCTACCTCGCCACTATCCGGTACGCGCTTCAACTGCTACTGAGCGTTAGCTGAGAGCCACATCCGGATGAGACCGTCCGCGCAGTCACTCGGCGAGTTGGCGGGAGAGCCGGAGCGGACTCGCATCGGCCCCTCAGGGTGCTGCAAGGTTGTCGCCGGATGGTGGACCGATGCGGTATGCGACTAGGCCCGACCGGGAGGACGCGACGTGAGCAGGCAATCGCCCGCCCGGCCTCGGCTGCCCGCCCGGGCGGGGCGGTCCGCCTGGGCGGGGCGGTCCGCCCAGGCGGGGCTGCCCGCGAATGTACGGGACGCTCGCTCAGCGGAGCGTGAGCACCTCGAGCTGCCCCGTGTGTGGCGGCTCGTGCTGACCGCGGGATGGAATCTGGCCGAGTCCCTGGGACTGCCCGCCGCGGGATACCTCGTCGGGGCCGCGCTGGGCGGGCATGCAGTCGGCATGGTAGTTGCGACCGGCGTGATGTGGATCACAGTGCTGATACGCAAGGTGGCTCGCCGCGCCGTCCCCGGCCTGCTCGCGATCTCAGCCGTCGTGCTCACCTTGCAGACTGGCCTGGTGGTCGCCACCGGGAGCACTCTGGTGTTCCTGCTCCAGTTCCCGCTGGCCAACCTGGCCTTGTGCGTCCTGTTCGCGCGGACCGCGCGAACGCGTGAGCCGCTGGTGGCCAGGCTGGCCGCTGAGGTGGTGGGGTTGCGCCAGCCGTCTTCGCGTCCTCCCGGGCTGCAGCGGTTCTTTCAGGGGGCGACCTGGCTGTGGGCGGCGATATTCGCGGCCTCAGCTGCGTCGCTCGCGGCAGCACTGGCGATCGCCCCGGCCAGCGTGGTTCTCGGACTCGTCACCGTCGTTACCATCGGCGGCCTGGCCGTGGGCGTTTTCCTGTCCATCGCCTGGTTCATCCGGGTGATGCGCCGGTGTGACCTGGGCATCCGCTTCACGCAGGCCTGAAGCCGAGTACCCGGTCCCGGCACCACGTGCCGTAGCGGACCCTTCCCGCCGCGGGTGCCGGCCCGATTCAAGGTCGCTTGTAACCGGAACGATGTCCTGTCAGGCTGGCCGCGTGTCTCTCCGGCGCGCGGCCCTCACCGTCGACGACCTGCCCGCCCGAGCGCGTTCCGCTGCCACTGCCCTCGCGTCGGAGATGGTCACCGCCCTTGGCGGCGGACTGAACGCGCTTTACCTCTATGGCGCGGTCACCTTCCCCGAGACCGAAGGCACAGGCGACCTCGACTATCACGCGATCATGTCGGGCCCCGTACCAGATCCGGTCTGGGCCGCGTACGAGGCGGCCTGCGTCCGCCTCGCAAGCGTGTCCGGCTGTGACGACCTCGACGGCTGGGTGATCTCGCTGGACGAGGCGCGAGGCAGCGAACCGCCCCTGCACCTACTGCGGCCGGGGCTGCGGGACAACGCCTGGGCGCTGCACCGAGCACACTGGCTGGCCGGGCACTGCGTCGTCCTGCACGGCCCGGACCCTGCCGCGATCGTGCCGGCACCGTCCTGGGCCGAGCAGCGAGCCGGACTCGAAGCCGAGCTGGCGTTCCTGCTCGCGGTCCCAGCCGAGGACGACGCCTTCGCCGTACTCAACTCCTGCCGCATCCTGCGCAGCCTCGCCGAGAGGAATGTCGTCCAGTCCAAATTCGGCTCTGCCGCATGGGCTCTTGGCCGCTTGCCGGCGGAGCTTGGCCCCGCCATCGACGCGGCGTTGAGCGTCTATCGCGGCACCAGCACTGCCGCCGATACCGAGGTCCTTGCGACAGCTCGCCCGGTGATCGAGGCGCTAGCCACTCAGTCGTTGTCGGGAGCGTGACCGCGCCGAGCCTTTCACGACGTCTTCGTATGCCCGTCTCGCCACTGTCCGCGCAGGCCAGTCGGTCTGGTGCCGCATTTCTGCAACATTCACGCTCTGGTTTGGCGGGTCTGCGGCCGGTTCGATTCAATTCGGCACCTCGCGGCGCCACCAGCAAACTCACCCCGCCGCGGCACCAGCAAACTCGCCCCGCCGCGGCACCAGCAAACTCGCCCCGCCGCGGCACCAGCAAACTCACCCCCGCTCGCCCCGCCGACCGGCTGAAAGGAGAATCATGACTGAGTCCGCTGCGGCGACGCTCACCGAGGTCACCACCTTGGCTGCTACCGCCCGCGCCAACCAGTCGTGTCCGCCCGACGACGCCCCCCTGATCCGAGTCACCGTCTCCGGCCGGCCAGACCCGGTCACCGCCGCCATCGCCCGCCACATCACCAGGTCAGGCAGCGTCTTCCTCGAACTGCCAGACGGCCAGCTGACGGTCGTCCTCCGCCTGGACGGCCAGGGGCGGATCCGGCGGCGCCGTGATGACGGCATCCGGCGTTAGCAGCCGTCCTGGCCGGTGATCAGACCCAGAGACCGGTGCTCAGAAACCACAGAAAGGAAGATATGGCCGAGGTCGCCTGCTTCTGCGGAGCCCAATTTTCCTTCGACGGAGCCGGCGCCTGCCCGCGTTGCGGGGCGCTGGCGGCGCTGCCTCTCTTGGCCGTGCCTCTTTACCATTGTCGCTGCTCACGCGAGATCGAGGCCAACGACCGAGAGGGTCACGGCCGGGGCACCCCGCCCCTCGTGGCCTTCGACCAGTCAGCCGTGCGGCGCGGCCGCCAGCCGCCATCACCACCCCGCGCTGCCAGCAGGCCAGCCGCTCCCAAGACCGCATCTGGCCTGCAGCCCGCAACCAGACAACGGCCGCCTGACCGGCCCAGCCGCGTTAGCGGTATTGGTCACCGACGAAGCTGACGCGCACCCCACGGCACTGCGGTATCGCCCGCGGGCGGGCTGCGCGCGGGCGGGCTGCGGCAAGCGAGCGGTAGAGCCGCCTCGAGCGCAGGCGGCCGGAGGGCTGCGGATCGTAGCGTGGTGGCTGTGACAGTTACGCCGAACTCTGCTGACCTGGACGCCACAGTTCGTCGCGGTGATCGCGACTCCTACATGCTTGTCCGAGCGAGCCGGTGATCGAGGAACTCGCCCGCGATCGGCTGGGATTCGCGCAGCTTCGCCCCGGCCAGCTGCGCGCGGTCGAGGCGCTCGCCGGTGACCGCGACGTGATCGCCGTCCTGCCGACCGGCGGCGGGAAGTCGGCGATCTACGAGCTGGCCGGGCTGCTGCGGGCAGGACCCACGATCGTGGTATCGCCTCTCATAGCGCTGCAGGATGACCAGCTCGCGCACCTGCGCGCGAGCGGCCTGTCGGCGATTGTTCTCAACTCACAGCAGTCGGCTGGCGCGCACGCTGCGGCGTTGCTTGCCTCGTGCGATTCGGACACGTTCGTCTTCTTGTCCCCAGAGCAGCTGGCCATCCAGGAGACCCGCGAGACCCTCACGCGTGCTCGGCCAGGCCTGTTCGCGGTGGACGAGGCGCACCTGATCAGCCAGTGGGGTCACGACTTCCGACCCGACTACATGATGCTCGGCGCGCAAAGTGAGGCCGTAGGCGCGCCGGTTCGCCTGGCCCTGACCGCAACTGCTGCGCCGCCGGTGCGGGCGGAGATCATCCGCCGCCTCGGCCTGCGTGATCCCGAGGTCGTGATCGGTGATTTCGACCGGCCGCATCTGCACTTGTCCGCGCAGCACGTGCTCACGGTTCGCGACAAGGAGCGCGAGCTCGTCCGTGCCGCGACCAGCCGGGAGGGTCCGGGGATCGTGTATGCGGCGACGCACGCCAGTGCCCAGCAGGCGCACGACGCACTGGCGTCGGCGGGCGAGCAGGTGGAGCTTTATCATGCGGGCCTAAGCGGGCGGGCACGGCGGGACGCGATGACCGCGTTCCTGGACGGGTCTGCCCGCATCATCGCCGCCACGGTCGCGTTCGGCATGGGCATCGACAAGCCCGACGTCCGGTGGCTGCTGCACTACGATCCGCCGCCTTCGCTCGACGCGTACTACCAGGAGATCGGCCGGGCGGGCCGTGACGGGGGAGCGTCGGAGGTGCGACTGCTCTACCGCTACGAGGACTTCGACACGGCACGTCATCTGACCGCGCGGGGCGTGTCGGGCGAGCCGGTAGCACGCGTGGCGGCCGCCCTGGCCGCCGGCGAGCGTCTCGACCACGGCACTCGGCAACAGACGGCCGCGCTCACCCGGCTGGCCGACCTTGGCGCGGCCACCTGGCAGGTAGACGGCAACGTCGGCTGGTCGGGCCAGATGAGCGTGGCCGCGGCACTCACGGCATCAGACGCGGAGACGGCGCGCGAGACCGAGATCGAGCGCACGCGACTGACGATGATGCGCCGGTACGCGGACCACGCCGGGTGCCGCCGCTCGTTCCTGCTCAGCTACTTCGGCCAGGACTATCCCGGCCCGTGCGGGAACTGCGACAACGACAACAAGCTCGCCGAGTCACCGCCAGAGTCCGTCCCCTTCCCTGTAGGGGCGCGCGTCGTGAGCGAGCGGTGGGGCAACGGCTCGGTGCAGCGCTACGACGGGGACCATGTGACGGTTCTGTTCGACGAGCACGGCTACCGCGAACTGTATGTCCCGGCCGTTCTCGATCGCGGCCTTCTGCGGTCCGCCTAGCCGCAGGTGCGACAGCGGTGCTCACGGCAGTGATCACCGGAGGCACCCGCCTCTCAGCGACCGCGATGACGGTGCTCACCGCCATGACCGCTCAGGCCACTGCCCGCCGCGCGGCGAGATCTCCCGGCTAGTCCGCCAGCCTGAGCCGGTAGACAATGAAAATCGGAATATCGGCAATGGGGGCGAGTTCGGATGGGTAGCGCCCGAGCGCTTCCGGTGACGGCCGCGGCTCGGCAATCCGCTCGATGACGAATCCTGCGTCGGCGAAGGCCTCGGCAACTGCCGACAGTGGCCGTCTCCAGAACCGCTGGGATACCTCCACGCCGGCCTTACGCCAGGTGTCGGTAACAAGTTCAGTATCGAAGTACCCGCCTTGCTGGCTGGGCAGCGGCGGGCCGGAAGGGTGGTCAAGGGATATGACTGCCCACCCGCCTGGCCTGAGTGCCAGCGCGAATGACCGGAGCGGGACACGCCAGTCCCGGACGTAGTGCAGCGCGAGCGAACTGGTAATGCCATCCAGTGACTGCGGGCCGACCGGCAGCGGCTGAGCAAGGTCGGCTACGAGAAACCGGCCGCGGCCCCGGCAGCGGAGTCTCGCCTCCTCGATCATCCGGGGGCTTAGGTCGACTCCGATCACCTCGGCGCCCTGAGCGAGCAGCCACTCGGCTTGCGCCCCTGAACCACAGCCGGCATCGAGCACGACCGCGCCGGCCAGTCCCGCAGGTAGGAGGGACCGCAGCGCGGGCCGCTCCAGATGGCCGTTGAACGGCCCTTCGTCGGTGGTGGCTGCCCAGACTGCTGCGAGCTTGTCATAGGCATCGCGTGTCTGGCGGTTGTGCCCAATTTGAGTGACAGGGTCGGGCGTAGTCACGGTATGACCTTATTGGCGGCACGCGACGGACTCAACGGCGCCTGGCCGGAGTCGAGCGCCGGCGGCCAGTAAGGCAGGCTCCGGTTTCCGACGCTCGCCAGCCAGCCGGCCCGCGAACGCAATCCCAGCGCAGCGAGCCACGGACAGCTTCGCTACGGGCGCAGCAGGCGGGCAATGAACTCCTCGACCGCCTGGCGCTCCTCGGCGACGGCGACCCGCGAGTTGGGGGCGCGGGCAACGACCAAGGCCGCCTCGTCGAGGGTTGTGAGGATCATGTGTCCCCCATGACGCATGGCGGGACTACCTCACCGGCGCCGCCGGGACAATCGAGCGCGCCCGTGACCTCGAGCGCTTGGTCGCCTCGCTCGACGCCGCCGACATCGAGGCCGCCAGCGACCAGCTGCGCAGCCTCAACGTGCCGACCCTGCTCGTCTGGGGCACCGCAGATACGAGCTTGCCGGTCAAGTGGGCCTATTACCTGCGGGACATGATCCCTGGAGCGCGCGAGGTTTTCGAGGTCGACGGGGCGAAGATCTTCTTCCCCGAGGAGCGACCCGAGGACCTGGTACCGCACCTGCGCCGCCACTGGAGCCGATAGCAGTCGCGCGGTCAGCAGCGTGACTCCCGCCCAACGCTCCTCCCGGCGAATTAGCCTCCCGCCTTCTTCCTCAAGGAGACGTTCATGTCCATTGCCCAGTCAGAG
>JASHOL010000034.1 GCA_030041135.1 Streptosporangiaceae bacterium
CCAAGGTATGGGGACCGCCCGGTCGCGGGCTTCTGTCATTCGACTGCAGACGGATCACGCAGACCCCTGCGGGCGATCAGCAGTATCCGCTCGGCTCAGTCACCTGACTCAAGCCGCCGGAGGCGGCCTGGTCCTAGCGTCGGAGGACAAGACGTGCACCCTTGACTGGAGAAAAAGGCATGGACATCAACTTGACCGGGCGAACTGCCGTGGTCACCGGCGGCAGCAAGGGCATCGGGCTGGCTGTCGTTCGCGGACTGGCCGCCAGCGGCGCCCGGGTGATTACCGGCGCGAAGAGCCGCTCTCCGGAAATCGAGGAGCTGACCCGCGACAAGCAGGTGACCTTCGCCCAGGTCGACCTGGGCGAACCCGATGGCCCGGCCCGCCTGGTCGCGATGGCCGGCGACCGGGTCGACATCCTGGTCAACAACGTTGGCAGCGCCCGGGCCCGTCCCGGCGGCTTCTTGACGATTACCGACGAGGACTGGGCCGCCAGCCTGACCCTGAACCTGATGGCCGCGGTCCGCACGACCAGGGCGGCGCTGCCGGGAATGCTGACGGCCGGAGCCGGGGTCATCGTCATGACCTGCTCGGTCAACGCCCGGTTGCCCGACCCGGCCGTGCTCGACTACAGCGCCGCCAAGGCGGCTCTGGCCGGGTTCGCCAAGGCGCTATCCAAGGAGGTCGGACCGCACGGGATCCGGGTCAACACGGTCAGCCCTGGCCCGGTCGCCACCGACCTCTGGCTGGGCAGCGACGGCGTGGCCTCGACCGTCAGCCGGGCCACCGGGGCCAGGCCAGGCGATATTCAGAGCCAGGCGGCAGCCCAGTCGCTCACCGGCCGGTTCAGCCAGGCGGCCGAGATCGCCGACCTGATCCTCTACCTAGTCAGCGATGAGGCAGCCAACATCACGGGGTCGGACTTCACCATCGATGGTGGTCTCGTCCCCACGTTGTAGATGGCGGTCCTTGGCGCGGGATTCCCGACCTAGCCCGCACCCCGGCACAGGCCGGATCGGCGGCGTTTCGTGCGTTCAGACGGCATGGACATTCTCCGGGAGGTAACCGACCTGCTTCAGGATCCCGAACTGGTCCTGCAGCGTCAGGATCTCGGCAACCTTGCCATCCCTGAAGTGCCAGATCGCCGTGTCGCGCACCTCGACGCGCTTGCCGGATGCCGCCACGCCGCCGTAGTCGCCGGTATGGGTTCCGCGCCACATGAGAGTGACGGCCAGCTTGTCTCCCGAGACGAACATGTCCTCGATACTCGTGGTCAGATCAGGAAAGGCTGCGAGCCGGTCGCGTATCCTGCCGACCGGGCCGGCTACGCCGACACGGACGCCGTTGGTCCGCAGGTCCTCGCTGAAAATGTCATCGGCCATCGCGAGACTGCCTCGCCACCCTTCGGTGAACCACTGCCGGGCAATCTGCATGTACCGGTCACTGGCCTGCAAGTCAGGCTGGCTCGTCATGACTTCTCCTTCGTGGCGTCGCGAGGCAGGTGCGACCCTAGCTGAGCTGCCGCGTCGCTGGCTTGAGTCATCCGACTGCGGCGCGGCCGGTGAGGACATCTAGTTCGGCCTGTAGGTCCGTGGCATCAGCTGCGCCGATCCGCTGGAAGATCTCGAGCGCCTGACGCAAGAGGTGCTTCGCCTGCGTTGCATGGCCTGCGGCTAGAGCGCAGCGGCCGAGGCCTGCGACTGCGTGCGCCTCGTTCCAGGAGCTGGCGATGGATCGGGCGAGTTTCAGGGCCCCACGATGACACCCCTCGGCCTCCGCGAGTTCATCCCTGACCCGGTGTAGCGTTCCCGTCTCGTTGAGTGCTGCAGCTTCGCCACCGCGCTCGCCTAGGATCCGGTAGATCCCCAGCGCCTGGTCTAGAGCATGGGCAGCCGCCGGGTAGTCACCCGTTAGCCGCCGCACGATCCCGAGCTGGTGCAGGGCACTGGCCTGGCCAGTACGGATACCGAGATCTAGGTAAGTGCCCAGGGCCTGCTCCTGGGCCTGGATCGCGGCCGGGAAGTCGCCCGTCAGCCGCCGCACGATCCCCAGCTCATGGATGGCGCTGGCCTGGCCGAGCCGAGAGCCGAGGTCGCGGTCGATGTCCAGGGCCTGCTCCTGGGCGCGGATCGCGGCCCGGAAGTCGCCGGTCATCCGCCGCACCTGCCCGAGGTAGGTGAGCGCGTTGGCCTGGCCGGCCCGGTCGCCGAAGCCCCGGTAGAGGCCAAGCGCCTGCTTCAGGGCCGCGGCCGCGGCCCGGTAATCATCGGTCGTGTACTGCAGGCCCCCAAGCTGGAGGAGAGTGTTGGCCTGGCCGGCCCGGTCACCGAGGTAGCGGTAAAGGTCGAGCGCGTGCTCCAGGGCCAGGGCCGCAGCCGGGTAGTCGCCCGTCAGCCACCGCACGATGCCGACGTGATGAAGGGCGTTCGCCTCCCCGCGCTGGTCACCGACATCGCGGTAGAGGCCTAGCGCCTGCTCGAGGGCCTGAGCCGCGGCCCGGTAATCACCCGTCATATACCGCACCAGCCCGAGGCAGCTGAGGTCGTTAGCCTCGCCGAGCCGGTGGCCGAGGTCGCGGTAGAGGCCAAGCGCCTGGCCGAGGGCCAGCGCCGCGGCCGAATAATCGCCGGTCATGCAGTGCACCTCACCGAGGTCTGTGAGTGCGCTGGCCTGGCCAAGCCTGTCACCGAGGCGCCGCGCCGCCTCGGCCGCGGTGGTGTGCCGGGTGATGGCCTCTGCCCACGGGCCGTCGCGCCGCAGCAGGCCCGCGATGCCGGCAGTGAGAGTGATGACCCGAACTTGCTGGCCCGCGGTGCTGGCGTGGTCGAGGCAGGCCACGAGGCTGGCGCGCTCGGCCCGGGCCCACGCCAGTGCCTGCTCGAAGTCGGCGAGGGCGGGAACCTCGGCCGGGACCGCGTCGGCCGCGGTGGCCGGAGCCGGCCGGGTGGAGCGAGCGATGAGGGCGCCAGCGCGGGCCGCGGTGTGCTGGTAGTAGTCCAGCAACCGGGCAGTGGCCCGATCCCTGTCTCCTCGGGAATCATCGCGCGCGGCCAGCGCGCTGGCGTGCTCGCGGATCAGGTCATGAAGCCGGTACCTGCCCTGGGTCGGCTCAGTGAGCAGGTAATGGTCGTACAGGGCCTCCAGGCCGCCGCAGGCAGTGGCAAGGTCCGCGCCATCCAGTGCGGCGGCAGCGTAGCCGTCGATGTCGGCACCGGGATGCAGGCCCAGCCGACGGAACAGACGCTGCTGACCTGGGGTGAGGTTGGCGTACGACAAGTCGAACGCGGCGCCCACCGACACGTTCTCCGTTGCCATCAGCCCCACCCGGTCAACGGCCGCGGCGAGTTCAGCCGCCCGCCTCGCCACGGACCAGGCCGGGTGGTGGCGCAACTGCCCGGCCACCATGCCAATTGCCAGCGGCAAGTACCCGCACAGACGGGTGATCTGGGCTACCGCTTGGTCATCCGGCCTCAGCCCGGCCCGGCCCGCGAGGTGGGTCAGCAGTTCGGCGGCCTCTGCGGGCGGCAGGATGTCGAGGCTGATCGCGGTGGCCTCATCCAGCGCATACAGATGCCGGCGGCTGGTGACCAACACGAGGCTGCTGCCGCGGCCGGGTAGCAGGGGCAGGACCTGCTGGCTGCTGGCCGCGTCATCGAGCACCAGCAGGAGTCGTTTACCACCCACCCGGTCCCGCCACAGCGCCATCCGCGCTTCCAGGCCCGACGGGATCTGCGCGGCCGGAACTCCGATCGTCAGCATCATGCCGACCAATGCGTCGGCGGGATCGGTTGGCCGCCTGCCGGGCGTGTGCCCATGCAGCAGGACGAAGATCTGTCCGTCGGAGAACCGGTCAGCCAGCCGGTACCCGGCGTGGACCGCGAACGCGGTCTTGCCGACCCCGGCCATCCCGCCGATGACGTGAATGCTCCCCACGCCCGCCGCACCCGCCGCGGTCTCCGCGAGAAGCTCAAGTTCCCGCTGCCGCCCGATGAACGAGGCCACGTCACGCGGAAGTGACCGCATGGCCGCCGCCGCGGTGGCCGCAGACACGCGCTGCCCTGGACGGCCGCGCGCTACCGCCTCAAACTGCGCCCGTTCCGGGCCGAGCAGGTCCAGCGCGTCGGCCAGCAACCGCACTGTTTCCTTCTGCGGAGTGTTTGCGACCCCCCGCTCCAGGTCACTAACCGTTCGCCGGCTCAGGTTCGCGGCACTGGCCAGCTCCTCCTGCGTCAGGCGGGCACCAGCGCGCAGTCTGCGCAGCAGGTCGGAGAAAATGACCGGCGCTTCAGCCACTTCCGTCCTCCTGGCAGCTGGCTGACAGGAGGATTGTGCATGATCAGGCCCGCTCACCGCCAGCGCTGGCCAGCGGTCACGACCGGCTTGAACGCGAAACGAGCGGGCTAGCGGAGCCCCGCCGAAACCGTATCCGATCCGGACCTGGCCAGAACGCTGCGCGAGCCGTCACTAGCGGCCAGGGCGGTAAGCGCGTCCCTGAGCCCGGCCCGGCTGGCGACACCTAGCTTCGGGAAAACCCTGTACAGGTGCGAGCCAACGGTCCGCGGGGATAGGTAGAGGCGCTGGCCGATCTGCTTGTTGGTCAGCCCGGCGGCGGCCAGGGAGGCAATCTGCTGCTCCTGCGCCGTCAGCACGGGGACTCCGTGAAAGTCCGTCTTCGCGCGGGTCAGCCTGGCGGCACGTAGCTCGTTTGCGGCGCGATCGGTCCAAGGACGAGCGCCCAGCGCGCGGAATGCGGCCAGCGCGGACGCAAGGTGCTCGCGAGCCTCGCAGTTCGCCCGGAGGCGGCGCAGGTGCTCGCCGAACGCGAGTTGTACTCGGGCGAATTCGAACGGCCACCGGCCGGCAGTATGGACGCCGAGAGCCTGCTCGAAAATGCTGCTGGCCTGATCAGCCGTGGCTGCGAGCGCGGCTGACGCGGTGACCAGCATGGCCAGCCGCGGGGAGATCTCGGCGACGTGCGCGCCCCGCATCGCCGCGATGTGCGCCGCGGCTTCTCGCCGGCGGCCGGTGCGGACGGCGGACTCAACCAGGTCCATCACGGTCCAGAGGGCGTAAGGGACATGCGAGGCAAGGACGCCAGGCGGGCTGATCGCGGTGGCCTCCCTGTAGGCCTCCTCGAAGTCTCCGCAGCCGAGTGCGGCCAGGCAGCCAGCCCGGTGGACCGCCATCTGGGCCAGGGCGACCCCCCGCGGCATCGCCCACTGGAGCATCTCGCCGGTGAGTTCCCGCATCAGTTCATCGTCGCCGCGAGCCGCCGCCAGCATTGCCAGGTGCTCGCGAGCAAGCCACGCTTGCGCGGAGGCTCCATAGGACTGGCATGCTCGGAGGCAGTCCTCGGCCACCTGCCAGGCCTCGTTCCACGCGCCGCTCAGAAAGCCGTCGTCGCACAGCAGGGTCAGCGCGCTGATCGCCGGCACGACCGCGCCTCCCTCCATGGATTCGCGGGCCACCCGCCGGAGGGCCTCCCGGCAGGCCGCCAGCCGGTCGGTGCGAGCAGCCGCGGCACCCAGGGCCAGAATGCGCCAGTGATGAGTTTCGCTGGACAGACCGCTGATAGCCGCGTCGAGTTTGCTGAGTATGCCGGCCGCCGAACGCGCCGGGTCGGCGTGGGTGCTGGCGAGCAGATCCAGCTCGAGGCAGCGGTCTGGACCGGATCGAGCGAGGGCGATGTCAAAGGGTTCCCACAGCTCCGGCCGGCCGCCGGCCGCGCACACCTTGAGCAACGTATCGAGCGCCGCCACGACCGGCGCACCGCCGTTCTGCGGCACATAGGGCCCCGTGCCGATGGCGCCGACCAGCTGGCGGTGGACGGTGTCGATATCGCCAGCGTCGTTGAGCAGGAGGCACGCGTCAGCGACCGCGGCGTGCAGTGATGCCTCCGGAGGCAGGGATTTTCCGTGCTCATGTCCGGCGCGGCGTGCCTCCATGAGCAGCCTCCTGGCCAGGGAGAACTCTCCGGTTCCGGTTGCGCTGAGGCAAGCCGCCTCGGCCTGGCGGCGGCTGCGGTCGCAGCGGTGCGGACTCAGCTGGGCCGCTCGCACCAGAGCCGTCACAGCCTGGATGACCTCACCGCGATCCCGCATCGTGCGTGCGAGCCCTTCGAGCAGTCTGGCTATTTCCTCGTCCGGTTCAGTGGCCGCTCCAGCCAGGTGCCAGGCTCTGCGCTCAGGCTGATCTGGGAATTGCGCTGCCAGTGCGAAGTGCGCCCGGCGTACCTCGGCGCTCGACGACAGGTCGAGGATTGCGGATCGGGTGAGCGGATGTGAGAAGACGACGCAGTGACTCATCTGGTCGACGCGCACAAGACCGGCCCGCTCGGCGGGAACCAGGTCGTCGATCGCATCCTGTCGGGCCGCTGCCGCCTGCAGCAACAAGACGTCGCCCGTCCGGTCAAGCACGGCGAGCAGCAGCAGGTAACGAGTGGCTGGCGGCAGCGCTGAGACTTGCGTCGAGAAAGCCTGGCGAAGGCGGCGGTTCAGCGGCAGGACCGCCGGGAGCGCGGCGAGACCGGAGCGTTGCAGGTCGCTGAGCCCGGCCGGCAGCTCCTGCAAGGCCAGCGGGTTGCCTCGGGCTTCGGCCACGATCCGCCGCCGGGCTGCGGGAGCCACATCGGGCCAGCGGTCGGTGACCAGCCTCGTCGACGCGTCGTCATCGAGAGGCGCTACCTCGTATTCCAGTGCGTCCAGGTCCGCAAGGCGCGATGCCGCGGTGCATTCCGTGGCCAGCAACCCGACCCGGGCACCGTGCAAGCGCCGCGAAAGGAGTCCCAGCACGATCGCGCTGGGCCTGTCCACCCTTTCCAGGTCGTCGACGATCAGCAGCAGCGGGCGGACGGCCGCGGCTCGGCGCAGCAGAGCTAGTGCCGCGTTCGACACCGCCGGGAGGTCACGCGCCAGCCCGTGGCCGTAACCTGGCGCGACGTTCAGCAATTCCCGCTGGGGCTCATCGAGCCCGCTAAGGTCACCACGCAGCGGCAGCAGAAGCCGGTTGAGCGTAGCGAAGCCGAGATCCTCAAGTTCCGTGCCCGCCGCTCGCACCGCCCGGATGCCCGCCATCACGGCCATCTCCTCCGCGCCATCCAGCAGCGCGGACTTGCCGCTGCCCGGGTCGCCGCGTAGCAGCATGGTCCCGCCCTGAGCCGAGGACTCATAGACGAATGCCCGGAGGGCGGCCAGGTCGCGGGCGCGCCCGACAAGGTCCGCCGCCTTCCGGACCCGGCCGCGACCCGAGAGCATGATCACGACGACTAGCTAACACAGCGCCGTCACGGACTGACCAGGCAGAACCGTGAACAGGACTGTGACCGGGAACTGCCTGCACGCCCGCTGACGCATGAACCCCGAGCGAATCAGAGTTCGTGAGCGTCCATCCAGGACAGACACGACTCGGCCACAAGCCGCCAGCCGCTGTCGATGGTCAGCGACGGTCCTCGGCCAGGAAAGACTACTAGGTCGCTGCCTGCGACGAGCTGACGCCGCTCGCCTGAGGGGTAGTGCCCGGCCCCGACCCGCTCGCTTTGTCCGCTGGCCACGAGCAGAACAGGGCCGCGACCGGAGTTCGTGGCGTGCTCGCCCGGTGGTGGCGTCAACGGTTCGGGCATCACCGGATTCCGCAGCACCCACTGCGGAGCTGGGATCGCCCACCTTTTGTAGAGCCGGTCAGACTCCTCTCGGCTTAGCGCGCTGCCGTATACGAGATAGAACTCCTCGCGGCTCAGTGCGGCCTGGCCAAGGCCGGGCATCGGCTCTCGCTTCAGCACCATCGCGCTGACGAGCACCGCTTCGATGGCGATCACGCCCGCCGCGTGGGTCTGCGCGGCTAGCGTCAGCGCGAGCAGCCCGCCGAGCCCGTGTCCGATCAGGACGGGACGGTCAGGCAGGCCTTCGCCGATCCGCGAGTAGTGCTCCATGACCTCGCTCATGCCGCACTGGTACGGCGCCGTAGTCGCCCTCGCGGCCTGCGCCGATGGCTCATCGCCAGGCCAGCCGGGTGCAACGGCCGCGTACCCGCAGTCGGCGAACAGCTTGACCCATGGGCCCCATGAGCTCGCGTGTAGCCACAGGCCGCGAATGAACACGACAGGCTGACGCATGGGCCCGCCTCCCTCCAGCCCGGTCCCAGATGCTAGAGAGCGCGACGGAGCACCAGCTTCGGTCAGGCGACTGAATTCACGCGTTCGGTGGGACCGCGAGCTCAGGTCGGATGTGAGACCGCCGTTGTCTCACCCGAGCCGCCGTGCTCGGCGGCCGCAGCGTCCGCGGTGCCCGCGCCTTTGCGCAGCGGCACGACGCTGGCCAGCCCGGCGATCATGATGATCAGGCCGGCCGCGCCGAAGATCGCGTCGTAGGTATTGAAGGTCACCCCGGCCATCACGACATGCAGATGGGCGAGCACGGTGGTCGCCAGCAGGCTGGCCAGCCCGATCGAGACGATGCCGGCCAGCTGCTGGGCCGGCTGAATGACGGCGAGTACGCGCCCGAGCATGTGCTGCGGCGTCGCGGCCAGCAGCAGCGGGGAGATCGCGGCGTTGACCGCGCCGAGCATCAGGCCGGTGACGAACAGCGCCGTGACCGCGAGCAGGATCGTGCCGGTCCTGGAAAACCAGATGACGCCGAGGCCGGTTAGAGCCAAGCCGAGCCAGAAGACCCTGGTGGCGCCGAGACGCCCGGCAATCCAGCCAGCCGCGAGCGCGCCGATGACGGCGCCGGCGCCCTCCCCTCCGTCCAGAGTGCCCAGCCAGCGCGCGTTCGCGTGCAGATTGTGGATGACGAAGAACACCCCGAGGCCGCCGATGGCGCCGGCGCCGAGTGTGGCCACGATTGCCCCTACTGCCACGGTGATCAGAACCGGGCTGGACCGGAAGAACCGCAGGCCGGCCGCGAGTTCAGCTCCGAACCCGGAGCCAGCAGCTCGCGGCTCGCGCTGGTCAGGCGGGAGCCGCATCGCGAGGATCGTCGCGAACGACAGCGCGAACGAGCCTGCATTGATCAGCAGCGCCCACTGGACCCCGAACGCAAACAGCAGCGGGGCGGCGAGCGGCGGGCCGATGATCGCCGCGAAGCTGCTGGTCGCCTGGAACAGCCCGCTGGCCTTGGCCCGGTCGGCCGGCGCGACGACCAGGCCCAGCACCGCGAACCTGGACGGATTGAAGAATTGCGCGAATGCGCTGGCGACGGCCGTGACCAGATAGATGAGCCCGACCATGACCAGCGGCGACAGCCGTCGTGCGACGGCCGGGTTGGCGAGCAGCAGCAGGCTGGCGATGAGAATAGCCCGGCACGCGTCGGCAGTGAGCATGGTCCGGCGTCGGTTCCACCGGTCTACGAACACGCCCGCAATCGGGCCGACGATCATCGCCGACGCCGCTGCGGCGATCACGACGCCGCCCACCGCGGCGGGGGCCCAGCTGCGGCCAGGCGCGATCTTCACGGTGATCCACAAGATGATCGTCGTATCGAAGACGTAATCGCCCGTAATCGAGACGGCCTGGCCAAGCCACAGACGCTGGAAGTTCCCGTTCCGCCGGAGGCCGGGCGACAATTTCTCGTCAGTCGTCATGCGGGCCTCCCGGCGACACCTTCGATTACGGGGTCGCTCGATTGTCGCGGTATCCGTGCTTGCCGGGCAAAACGGGCGACCCCAGCTGGTCCCCGGGCGCGACGGAGCCGGTCAAGCCGCATCGACTGTGACCACGGTCACGCCGGTGGCTACGGCCGGGCAGTGCCTTATTCGGACAGGACCGGGCCGGTGACCAGGTTCAGGGTCGCTGTGGCCGTGTTCGCTACCGCCAGCCCGTCGGAGCCGATCCACTGCCCCGCCCACGAGGCGGGCATTGGAGCGCCGTGATTGTGGGCCACGTTGTCGCGGTACTCCCCGCCGCCATAAGAGACCATGTCCGCCGCGGTGAAACCGCTGAACCGCGCCAGCGCCCGCACTGACGTGCTGCCGTTAAGGTCGAACGTGTTGGCCTGGACCACCGCGGCCGGATCGCGGCCGGACGTGGTCAGGCCGGCGCCGAACGAAATGGCCAGCGTGTTCGATCCGGCCGTCCCGGCGCGGAAGTAGTTCCCGGTAGCGATCAGCCCGCGGCCGTTGCAGATCAGCGGCGTGCCCTGGCACATGTCCAGATAGCAGGCTTCCACCCGCAGCGTCCACGGCGATCCGGCGGATCCGTAGTTGATGTGGCTGACGCTATGGGTGCTGGAGAGATGGCATTCGAGTATCGCCCAGCCGCCGGCCGCGGCGTTGGACGGGCCGAGCTGGATGCCGTAGTTGTGCCCGTTGGCCTGGCAGGAGATCACCCGGCCGTCCGTCGATCCGCTCGCACCGGCCACGGTGCCGTCTGCCTGCACGAACCTTCCGGCCCCATAGGAGCTGCAGAAGATGACGCGGGCGTTCTCGGAAAAACCGTTGCCGCTGCCCGAGCTGAGAAACTGCGCGAACCCTCCCTGGCCGCTGCCGCCCGACGGGTAGCCGGAGAACTCCGGTGCGTCGCAATACAGATCACGGCAGCGAATCAAGGTCACGTCCGATGTGTCGGTAACCGTCACGCCCCACATCCCCGACACTGACGCTCCGGCGGCGGTCAGACCGAGGAAGCCGAGGCCATCCACGACCAGTCCATGTGGGTTGGTGGCGAGGAACGAGCCAGAACCGGACGAGCCGACGGCCAGCAGGCTGGTCACCTCGGAAGAAGCGGGCGCGAGCACCGAGCCGGCCAGGGCGGTGACGGCGGGGCCGCCAGCGCGGGACAGCAACGCCGACCCGTACAGTCCGGTCACCCCGGCCGGCACCGACACGCCGGTGGTGCGATAGCAGCCGCCGGACGCCGGCGGGAACCAGACGCCGGCGCCGAAGCTCTCGGCCGCCGCCAGCGCGGTCTGGATCGCCGCGGTGTCGTCTGTCGTGCCGTCGCCCTTGGCGCCGTAAGCGGTGACCGGGATCAGCTCGCTCGTCGTGTACGTCATCGGCCCTGCTTTCGCCCCATTACGACCAGCACGTCCGCTGCGCAGAACCCAGATTGCGCCGCCCGCCTTGAATGAACGTGAAAGGAAGGTTGAATCGCTGGTCGGGCCGCCTGCGGCGAGGCGGCCGAAAGTCGTGCGGGTAACTACGCCTTGTCCTGCTCGCTGACCAGAACAGCCGCCCCGTCGAAGGCGCCGACCTTCAGGTCCTGCAGTGCCTGTTGTGCTCGTGACATGGGGTACACGTGCGTGGTAGCCCGGACGTTGTACTGGAGGGCCAGCGCGAGGAACTCCCGGCCGTCGTGCCGGGTATTGGAAGTGACGCTGCGCAGTTCCTTTTCATAGAACAGCTCGTGTTCATAGTTCAGCGGCGGCGTGTCGGTCAGGTGGATCCCGGCAACAGCGAGGACACCGCCGCGGTCAAGCGCCCGCATCGCGACCGGCACGAGGTCCCCGACCGGAGCGAACAGGATCGCGCTGTCGAGTGGTTCTGGCGGAGAGTCGTACGCGCCCCCAGCCGACGCAGCGCCGAGCTCGAGCGCGAGCCGCTGGGACGCCTCGCCGCGGGTCAGGGCGTGGATTGTCGCACCCTGTGCGAGCGCGACCTGGGCGACGAGGTGAGCGCTGTCCCCGAATCCGTACAATCCCAGCTTGCCGTGTTCGGGCAGCGAAGCACGCAGCAGCGCCCGGTATCCGATGATCCCGGCGCACAGGAGCGGCGCCAGCTCGACGTCAGCGACGTCGTACGGAAGCCGGTAGGCGAACGCCGCCGGGACCGTCGTGTACTCCGCGTAACCGCCGTCGGCGTCCCAGCCCGTGTAGAGCGAGTTAGGGCACAGATTCTCGCTGCCACGGCGGCAGTAGGCGCAGGTCCCGTCGGTGTGCCGCAGCCAGGCCACGCCGACCCTGTCCCCCACGGCGTAGTCGGTAACGGCCTCGCCCAGTGCCGCTACCAGCCCGACAACCATGTGACCAGGCGTCACATGCTCTCGGTGCACCGGCAAGTCGCCCTCGCTGACATGCAGGTCGGTGCGGCAGACACCGCAGGCTAGAACCTGGACCAGGAGTTCGCCGGCAGCTGCGGTCGGCACCGGCTTCTCCACGTATCTCAGCGGGCCGGTCTCGATCGGCCCTGGCTGGCTCACCACCCACGCCCGCATAGTTTCCGATCTGCCGGCCGTCATCCGTGCTCCTGTCGTGATTGCCCCGGCGGTGGTGGCTCCAAGATCCCGCGACATCGGCCATCTTTTCGCGCCCGGTTCTGTCAGTCGTTCCAGTAGAAGTGTTGTGCCCATCGTCGGGGCTGTCACGCGATGGGACTACCGCGGTTCAGCCTGGGTGGACCCAGGCGCCTGGCTGAGCAGAAGTCAGCGACGAATTGCGAAGATCACCCATCGCGGGTGGTGCAGTGGCCGACCAGCGGGGGGATGTTGAGACGGGTTGCGCGGCGGGGGGAGATGGATGCGTGCTAGCCGGTAAAAGTCCGGCCGGGCCGAGTTCGCGACCGCGCCGCCGGGGGACGCCGTGAGCAGGGATGCGGTGCTGCTGGCGGGGTCTTTCGGGCTCGGTCACGAGATGATGGCGCGCGGCTGCATCGGCCTGCTTGAGCAGTCAGGCTGGCGCACCAGGCGGCTGGACAGCATGGCCCTGCTCGGTCCCATGGGCGGCGTCGCCGGAGAGCGGCTGTTCAATCGCCTCCTCGGCATGCCCGGCGTCTACGACGGGCTCCATTTCGCCCACCTTCGTACCGGCAGCCGGCTGGCCGATCTGCTGGACCGGGCGGCCACCGCCAGGATGGTGCCGGCACTGCGAGCCGAACTGGAGCGGCAGCCAGCCGATGTGGTGCTCAGCGTGTTCGCGACTGGCGCCTCCGCCGCGGCCCGCCTCAAGGCCGAGGCTCCGGCCCGCCGCACCGTGGTGCTCTGCACCGATGTAGCCGTCCACCGGATGTGGGTCGCGCCGGGAACCGACCTGTTCCTGGTCACATCGGCAGCGGCCGAGGAGTCCATCCGCCGCTACCTGCCGCACGCGCGGGTGGCGATCGTGCCGCCGCCGGTGCGGGCTCCCTTCTACGCGCCGCCGTCGAGGCAGCAGGCGCGGGCGGCTCTCGGGGTACCGGCTGACGGCTTCTGCATTCTGATGATCGATAGCGGGTGGGGTTTCTGCCCTCTTCCTGAGAGCGCCGCCGCGCTGGCCGACGCCGGGGTCGACGTGCTGGCGGTGGTCGGGCGCCAGCCCGCCGCCGAGCGCCAGCTCAGGGAGCTGGCCGCGGCGAGGCCGCGAATCAGGCCGTTCGGGTTCACCGACCGGGTGCCCGAGCTGATGGCAGCCGCCGACGTCGTGCTCGCGCTGCCCGGCGCCATTACTTGCAGTGAGGCTCGCGTTGTCGGGCGCGAGTTGCTGATGCTCGATGTCATGCCGGGACATGGCCGGGACAACCTGCAGCACGAGCTTGAGCTGGGCGGCGCGCACGTCTGCCGGCCGACCGTCAGCGGCATCACCGCCAGGGTGCTAGCGCTGCGCGATGACGCGGTCCGTCCGGCGACCCGCCCTAGCCTGCCGCGGTGGGAGCCCGCGTACGCAGCGGCCCTCCGGCAGATCGGCGTCGACCTGCTCGCACCCATGGCGGCCGGGGAAGACGACCCGTCTCACGGACACGTGCTGGCGACGAGAGGAGCCTTATCCAGATGATGCGCGCGCTGTTCCTCCAGCCTCCGTCCTTCGAGGGTTTCGACGGCGGAGCCGGGGCGCGGTACCAGGCAAAGCGGGAGGTCAGGTCGTACTGGTACCCAACCTGGCTGGCGCAGCCGGCCGCGATGATCCCCGGCAGCAAGCTGGTCGACGCCCCGCCGGCCGGCCTGTCGCTGGACGACGTGGTGCCGCTGGCCCGCCAGTACGAGTTGGCGGTGTTGTACACCAGCTCGCCGACCTTCGCAGGTGACGTCCGCGCAGCCGAGGCCCTCAAGGCAGCCAACCCTTCGCTGCTCGTGGGCATGGCCGGGGCCAAGGTGGCAGTCGAGGCCGAGCAGTCACTGCGGGCGTCGACGGCGATCGACTTCGTTGCCAGGGAGGAGTTCGACTTCACCATCGTCGAGGTGGCCGAGGGCCGCCCGCTGGCCGCGATCGACGGCATCAGCTACACCGGCGCCAACGGCGAGGTCGTGCGCAACCCGGACCGGCAGATCCTCACCGACATGGACCGGTTGCCGTTCGTGACGCCGGTGTACAAGCGCGACTTGCGACCGGAGAACTATTACATCGGCTACCTGCGCCACCCCTATGTCTCGCTGTACACCGGCCGCGGCTGCCGCTCTCGCTGCACGTTCTGCCTGTGGCCACAGACGATTGGCGGCCATCTGTACCGGACCAGGGGCGTGGACCACGTGCTGGCCGAGGCAGCCCTCGTTCCCCACCTGTTCCCGCAGGTGAAGGAATTGTTCTTTGATGACGATACGTTCACCGACGACCGTCCGCGGGCGGAGGCGATCGCCCGCGGCCTGGGCCGGCTCGGCATCACCTGGTCGTGCAACGCGAAGGCCAATGTGCCGCGCGAGACCCTGCAGGTCCTCGCCGAGCACGGGCTGCGGCTGCTCGTAGTCGGGTACGAATCGGGCAGCCAGCAGATCCTCAACAACGTGAAGAAGGGCCTGCGGGTGGACCGGGCCCGCCGATTCGCCGCTGATTGCCGCGATCTCGGCATCACCGTCCATGGAACGTTCCTGCTCGGCCTCCCCGGCGAGACGCAGCAGACCATTCGCGAGACGATCAGCTTCGCCCGCGAGGTGAACCCGCACACGATTCAGGTCTCTGTCGCCGCTCCGTACCCGGGGACCGAGCTGTACCGGCAGGCCAAGGAGAACGGCTGGCTGCCCGCTGACGACGACGGCGGAGCGCTGGTCAGCGACCAGGGCACTCAGCTCGCCGCGCTGTCATATCCCCATCTCGGCCACACCGAGATCCTGGACTCGGTCGACACGCTCTACCGGCGCTTCTATTTCCGCGCCGGGAAGCTGGCCGAAATGTCGGCCGAGATGCTGCGCCAGCCCGACATGGCCGCGCGACGGCTGCGCGAGGGCGGCGAGTTCCTGCGCTTCCTGCGCCGCAACGCTCGCACGCCCGCCGCCAGCTGACCGCACGCCGGCAACCAAGCTTCTGCGGGGGGAACGAGGCGTGGCCGGCGCTGACCGGCATTCGGCCTAGCGGCCGGACTCCAGCCGGGCCGCGATCTCCGACAGAGCCTGTGCCGCGTCGGTGACCGTACCGGGGTCGACGTGGTCGAACACCATGTCCCGCACGCTCGCGAGGTGCGCAGGCCAGGCCTTCTTGAGCTTTGCCAGGCCGGAGGGGGTGAGCTTGGCGACGTTGCCTCGCCCGTCCTCGGAGCTTGCCCGTTTCGTGACGAGGCCGCGGCCCCGGAGGTCGTCGACGAGGCGGGTCATGCGGCTGGCCGACAGCGCGGCGGCGTTGGCGAGGTCGGCCATCCGCAGCTCCCGACCGGGAGCCTCGGACAGGCACATCAGCGTCGTGTACTCATTCGCCGTGATTCCCACGGTTCTTACCAGGTCGCTGTCCAGCCGGCGGGGCAGGGACAGCACGATGCGCATGAGCGCTCGCCAGAAGACCTCCTCGGTCGCGCTCAGCGGATCAGACTTGGCCACCCCCAAGACACTACTTGCTTGAACCTAAGCCGCACGGGCGCGAGCCGCGGCGTATTGCGCCGCCAGGCCGGACCTCCGCGCGGTGCTCAGGTCGCCGCTGTGGTCAGACCGGGAGCGTGCCGATCAGCGCGTGGCGAGCCTCGGCGACCAGCCCGTCGACGACCTGGTAGAGGCTCAGGCCCCGGAAGTCCGATCCGTTGGGCATATGCCCGGTCCAGGCCACGGCGACGGTGTCGTCGCGCAGGACCAATGCATCGATGTCGTACTTCGGCACCCCGCCTGCGAGCTGGACCGCGTGCTCGTAGTCATCGCGGGCACCCTGCGGTCCGTGACCTGGCGGGGTATGGCCATAGTCGACGTAGTCAGGCGACACGACCTCGTCGAACTGCTCGGGACGCCCCTGGCTGTAGGCGGCAAAGTAAGCCCGGACCGCATCTTCTGGCGTCACGACGGCCCCTCCAATCCGCGACTCTCAGGTTGCCCCGCACCCTACCCTCGGGACTCCGGCCGAACCCAGGTACTCGGTCAGCCACGGACCGGCCCGGATCCCGGTCATGCTGACAAGAGCGCTGCCGCGCTAACACGCGATCGCCCGGATGGCCGCCAGCAGCTGGTCGTTCTCGTCGGGGTTGCCGACGGTTACCCGCATGCCGCCCGGCATCTGGACGCTCCGGCCGTCGCGCACCCAGTGTCCGGCTGCCATCAGCCTGGCGGGCAGGTCATCGTCGGTGTGCGGGCAGAAGACGAAGTTGGCCTGCGTGGGTAGCGGCTCGAAGCCCAGGTCGCCGAACGCCTGAGCCAGGCGCTCGCGCTCCGCCTTGATGCGCTCGGCCCGCTCGGCGAAAACGTCGGTCAGCCCGAGCGCGGCCTCAGCGGCCACCAGGCCGACGATGTTGGAGCCCCCAAGCCGGAGCCTGGCGTGAAGCTCGCCGGCGATTTCACTAGAGGCCACGCCGTACCCGACCCGCAGCCCGGCCAGGCCGTAGAACTTCGAGAACGTCCGCGTGACCAGGACGGGCCGGCCGCACTCGAGGTAGTCGAGGGCACCACGCCCGCCCTGCGCGTACTCCTCGGTGAACTCCCAGTAGGCCTCGTCGATCATCAGCAGCGCCCCGGCGGGCAAGGCTTCGATCAGCGGTCGCAGCTCCTTGGTCGGTGCCATCCCGCCCGTTGGGTTGTTCGGATTGCAGACGATGACCAGGCTTGTCCGATCGGTGCACGCTGCCGCGATGCCCTCGATGTCACAGGTCCCGTCGGGCCGCAGCGGCACCGGCCGCGACTGAGCCATGACGGCGGTCGCAGCACCGCGATAGGCGGGGTACGACGAGTCCGGGTAGATCACTTCACGGCCTGGCCCGCCCAGGCCCTTGATCACCGCTTCCAGCAGCGCGCTCGAGCCTGGCGCGATCATCACCTGCTCGGGCGAGCACCCCAGGCGCGCGCCCAGCGCCTCCACCAGCGAAGTTTCCATCCCGAACGGGTAGCGGTTCATCCGGTCGGATGCCGCCGCGATCGCATCAACCAACTCCTGCGGCGGCGGATAGGGGCTCTCGTTCCCGCCGAACCTGAGCACGTCCGCCCCGAAGCTCCAGCCGCGCCAGGTAAACGGCGTCCTGGGATCAGCCCAGAGCAGCCCGGTACGGTTCTGGGCCTCGCGCGTGTCCTCATCCGGCATTGAGTCGCCCATCCGAGCGCTCCTCTCTGGAACGGGTCCGTACTCTGGCCACAATTACAGCGACTCGCGCGTTCTCCCACTACGACTGGGTCCCCTGGTTTACGGATCCGGTTTGTCGCGAACCGCGGCCGGCCCGGCACCTGGAACCAGAACTGCCGGGCCGAGCCAATGACTCGCCTGCAGCGCGAGTTCGACGTCGTAGCGGTTCTCGCCCACCGGACGGCCCAGGCTTTCCTCGGCCTTGCGGATCCTGTACTGGACCGTGTTCTTGTGCAGCACGAGTCGCTCGGCCGTTGCCTTGTAGCTGCCCCCGCTCTGCAGGAAGACGAGCAAGGTATCGCGCAACCGGGCATGATGCTCGTCATCGGTCGCCAGGCCCGCGAGCGTGCTGCGAACCCAGCCGCGCAGCAGCTCCGCCGATCCGAGCATCATCGCCACGGGCGCCACCTCGGCGAACGTCACTACCCTTGGCGCCCGAGATCGCGCCGCCAGCGCGACCGATTCGGCCGCCATGGCCTGGAGGTAGGTGAGGCAGAACCCGCCTGGACCTTTCGCGGGGTCCCCGAACGCGAACCGGATGTCGGCACTCACGTTCGCCGTGCTCGCTTCGGCCGAGTCGAACCGGTCACGGATCCCCAGCGGCAGCCACGCCCAGGCGCTCGACTCGTCGCGCGGCAGGAACACGGGCTCGCCGGCGCTGGCCGCCTGCACCGCGACCTGGCCGACTGCGCGCTCCAGCCTGGTGAGCTCGTCCGCGCCGCCGACCGCGTCGTCCATCCAGCACACCATGCCCACGTGGTACTGACGCAGCCGGTAGCCCAGGGTGGCCTCGGCTGCGGGCACGTCGCGATCGCCTGAGAGCAGCCTCCGGACCCTGGCCGCCCGCGCCGCGTTCTGAATCCGGAGCCAGTGTTCCCTCTCCTGGGTATAGGCCGCGACCATCTCTTCTGAAGTCTGGTCGACGTAGGCGGCCACGATCCTCGACATGCTCAGCGTGGTCGCGGTGATCAGCCGGGGGTCATCGGTCTGCCGGGCCAGCTCCTTGACCAGCCAGTCGGAGAACCGGGCGTGCCCCAGCCGGTAGGCCCGCAGCAGGGTAGTCAGCGGCGTGCCGCGCTGAGCCAGGCGGCGCGCGTGCTCGACCGCCGCGGCCGGGGCGGCCGCGGCGGACAGGTCTATCCGGTGCTGCATGACCTGCAGGCACATGTCCACGTTGCCGTCGACGCTCGAAGCGAGCAGGGCCAGCAGCCCCTTGTCCTCCTCCAGCTGCGGAATCTCCCTGACTATCGCCTGGAAGACGTCCGCCGATGCCGCTTGCCTCGGTACCGCGGCAGCGACGTCCGGCACCAGCTCAGCCGCTTCCGGGTCATCCGTGTCCATGTCCATCAGTGGATCCTCGCGCATCGCGGCGGACCTGCCTAGAAGCAGCTGACGACGCCGTCCCGGTTGTGCCGTGGTACCAACGACCCGCGGCAGCCTCGATATCGCGGGCCGACGACTGCCCCGGTGGCCGAACGGAGAATGACAAGATGACGAACCTGGCAAAGAACCTGACCGACACCACCCGTGTCCACGCCGGACGGGTTGCTGTGCAGGTGGACAACGCGGCGATGACATACCGCGCGCTGGACGAGGCGAGCGCGAGCGTCGCCGGATTCCTGCACGAGCGCGGCCTCACGCCCGGCGACCGGGTCGGGATCATGATGCCCAATGTCGCAGAGGTCCCCGTGGTTTACTACGGCATCCTTCGCGCCGGTGGCGTCGTCGTGCCGATGAACCCGCTGCTCAAGGGGCGCGAGGTGGCGTACTACCTCGGCGACTCCGGGGCCGGGCTGGTGTTCGCGTGGCACGCCTTCGCCGCCGAGGCACGGGCCGGCGCCGAGCAGGCCGGGGCGGAACTCATCGTCGTCGACCAGGCCGGCTTTCCCGGCCTGCTGGCCTCGGTCGCGCCGGCTCCTCAGGTCACTGGCCGCGGCGACGAGGACACCGCGGTGATCCTTTACACCTCCGGCACGACCGGGCGGCCGAAGGGTGCCGAGCTCACCCACGGCAACCTCATCAGCAACACCGACATAGCGCGGACCGATATCGTGCGCGCTCGCCCGGAGGACGTCATCTTCGGCGGCCTTCCGCTCTTCCATGTGTTCGGGCAGACCGTCGCGCTGAACGTCGCGGTGGCGTCTGGGGCGTGCCTGACCCTGCTGCCGCGCTTCGACGCGGCGCACGCGCTGAGGATCATCGCTGGCCATCGCGTAACCGTCTTCGAAGGCGTACCGACGATGTACGTAGCGCTGCTGCACCAGCCTGACCGCGCGGACTATGACGTCTCCGCGCTAAGGACGTGCATCTCCGGCGGGGCGGCACTGCCCGTCGAGGTGCTGCGCGGGTTTGAGTACGCGTTCGGCTGCACCGTGCTCGAAGGCTACGGCCTGTCCGAGACATCGCCGGTGGCCTCGTTCAACCATCCAGCCCGGGAGCGCAAGCCGGGTTCCATCGGCACGCCGATCCGGGGAGTGCTGATGCGCGTCGTTGACAACTCCGGTCACGAAGTCGCGCTCGGGGAGGTGGGCGAGATCGTCATCCGCGGGCCCAACGTGATGAAGGGCTACTGGCAACGCCCGGAGGCTACCGCCGAAGCGATCCTGGACGGCTGGTTCCACACCGGTGACCTGGCCCGCGTGGACGAGGACGGCTACTTCTACATCGTGGACCGGAAGAAGGACATGATCATCCGCGGCGGTTACAACGTCTACCCGCGGGAGATCGAGGAAGTCCTCTATGAACATCCCGCGGTCGCCGAAGCGGCCGTCATCGGCCTGGCGCATCCCGCGCTGGGCGAGGAGGTCGGCGCCGCAGTGGTGCTGAAGCCGGGCGCCAGCGTCAGCGCCGAGGAGTTGCGCGACTATGTCAAGGCCCAGGTCGCGGCGTACAAGTACCCGCGCCACGTGTGGATCGCCGATGCGCTGCCCAAGGGGCCGACCGGCAAGATCCAGAAGCGGGACATCGTCCCTCCGGCCGACCTCGCGGTTGGCTAACGCTGCTGAGCAGGTCACGGCCTGGCACCCAGTCGGTCAGATCGCCGGCGGCTGAGATTGTGACACTCACCAATCACGCAGGAAGTTGATGACCTGGCTGCGGACCTCAGCTAGTGTCTGCGGTCGAGCCCGCCCGAGCCGCCTGATCACCCGCTGCGCTGAAATCGCCCGGACCGACTCGGCCTGAACCCAGCTTGGGAGGCGCAGACCGGAGTCGACGCCGACGGGCGGGCACGACGTAGCGTGGCTTGCTGCCTCAGCGCGCAGGATCGACGCCGGGCAGCTAGCGCAACCAGCCGCGGGTCGGCTTCCAGCCGAGAGTTGTTCGGGTCAGGGCCGTGTCCCGCCATCCTCGCCTGCGCCCGACCCTGTCCGCCTACTTGGTGGCCAGCTCCGGATACCCGGCGGGCACGGCACCGATGATCGCGAGGCACTCGACGAAGAAGTAGATCGACTTGAAGAACTCGAGCAGGTTGCCGTCCTCGAGCAGGACCTTGCGGTACATGACGGTCCGCTGCGCGTCGTAGCCCTCGTGCAGCGCCTTCCAGTCCGCGTAATCCATGTTCAGCACGTAGGTGGCGTCGAGCGGGTCATCCGGCCCGATGATCTTGCACTCGGTGACCGTGCCGCCGCCCCACTGCACGAGCAGGTACGCCGGGCCCTTGCCCAGGTCGGCAGGCAGGGTACGGCAGCCAAGCGCCCACGACGCCCGGTACATCCGCTTGACCAGCTCGAAGAAGTCCCAGTATTCCTGCAGCTTGCCCTCTTTGACCTGCTCCGACGGGCCGGCCACGAGGGCGTCTCGCACCGCGGCCGCCCACTCGGGGCTGAAGAACTTCGCCTCCGCCATTGCTCACCCACCCGCCAGTTGTGGCTGCACGAACTGCAGCATCTCCTCGATGTCGGGCGCAAGACCGATGCCGACGTCGTTCAGCTTCCTGCGGAGCTGCAGGACGAACAGCATCGTCACCTCGTCGTCGGTCCAGCCCAGCGGCTCGAAGTAGATCGGGCGGCTGCGCACGCCTGACAACGCGAGGATCGTCCGCAGCGTCTCGTGGATCTCGTTGATCATCGTCGGGTCCTTGCGAACCGCGTCCTGCAGGTAGCGCATGCCCCCCTGCACGTGCCGCGACTCGTCCCGGCAGGTCGCGGTGAACCCGGTGTAGTACGCGGGCAGGAACCCGCGCCAGCGCGCGTAGGAGAGCGTGACCTTCATGACCGACAGGGCCAGCACGCCCTCGATCCAGAGGAAGTAGTTGGTGCCGTACCGCACCCTGGCGCGCTCGTCGTAGGGATTCTGCCGCACCTCGTCGGCCTGGTAGGCGAGCAGGCCGAAGGGTCCGACGAAGGTTTCTGATACCCAAGGGAACGAGGCGTCGAGCACGCCCATGATGTCCTCGCCCTCGAGCCCGACGACCTCACGATAGAAGCGGTCGAAAAACACCGTGTGCCGCGCCTCGTCCTCGATCTGGGCGGCGATGTGGAGTTTCTCCTCCTCGCTGGCTCCGATCATGAACACCGGCAGCTCGATCTCGACCTGCCGCTCGCCGTGGTGAAAGCCGGACGAGACCGCGATGAAGGACTCCCGCTCCTCCGCGGTCATCTTCTCGGTCCAGTCGATCTTGTCCTGGGTGAAGTCCAGGTCGTAGACGTCCCAGCGCTGCTTCAGGTACTTGCGGTACAGCGTGGTGAAGTCCGGCAGCGACTTGAGGTCCTTGTGCACGTACTCGATCACGTCGTCGATGTCGACACCGAGCACGGCGTGCAGGTCCGACTCCTCGATCTCGCGGACCTGCTCATCGCTCAGCGCTCTTGGCCCCTCGTGGAGCACGGCCGTGGGGCTCTTGCGTTCGGTCATGCCGGCATCCTCCTGACCTGTCGAGCACCACGACCGGCGCCCAGTAGCTTTACTGCCGTTGACAGCTGTTCCGTACGTGCTATTAAAAATCTGTTCATTTGATTCGTCAACGATGGAGTTCGCCGCCATGATCGCTGGGCTGCCTCTCGATGACATCAGGGTTATCGACCTGACCGTGGCGCGTGCGGGCCCGACCTGCGTCCGCCAGCTAGCGGACTGGGGGGCGGATGTCATCCGCATCGACGTGCCCCAGGACCAGGCCAGGCAGGCGTCGACCGGCGGCAGCCGGCACGACTGCGACTTCCAGCACCTGCACCGGAACAAGAGGTCGCTGTCGCTCAACCTGAAGGCGCCGGCGGCCGGCGAGGTGCTGATGCGGCTGGTCGACTCGGCCGACGTGCTGATCGAGAACATGCGACCGCCAGTCAAGAGCCGGCTGGGCTTCGACTTCGACACGGTGCATGCGAGGAACCCCCGCCTGGTCTACGGATCGATCTCCGGCTTCGGCCAGGATGGCCCGTATGCCGGGCGGGGTGGCGTCGACCAGATCGCCCAGGGCATGGGCGGCCTCATGAGCGTCACCGGCCTGCCCGGAAGCGAACCGACACGGGCCGGGATTCCCGTGTCGGACCTGGCCGCCGGGCTCTACCTGGCCATCGGCGTCCTGGTCGCGCTGCATGACCGGAACCGGACCGGACAGGGCCGATGGGTGCAGACCTCGCTGCTGGAGTCCATGATCGCAATGATGGACTTCCAGGCGGCCCGCTGGACGGTCGACCGGGAGGTGCCAGAGCCCGCGGGCAATCACCACCCGCTGGGCGTGCCGATGGGCTGTTTTCCTACGGCCGACGGATACGTGAACCTCGGCGCCCCCGGCGGCCGGCTGCTGCGCAGCCTCTGCGACGTCCTCGGCCTGCCCGGGCTGCCATCCGATCCGCGGTTCGACTCGGCCGGCAAGCGGTCGGCCAACCGCGCAGAGCTCAACGCGCTGATAGCCGGCCGGCTGCGGACCCGCGGCACGGCCGACTGGGTCGAGACGCTGAACGAGGCCGGGGTTCCCTGCGGGCCGGTCTACCGGATGGACGAGGTGTTCGCCGATCCGCAGGTGCAGCACCTGGCGATGACCGAGTCGGTCGAGCATCCGGCGCTCGGCCCGCTGGAGATACTGCGGAACGCCGTGCGCATGAGCGGAGCACCGGCGACGGTCAGGGCGCCGAGCCCGGACGCCGGGGCACACACCGACGAGGTGCTGGCCGGGCTGGGCTACACGGCCGCGGAGATCGACCGGCTCCGCGGGCAGGGAGCGATCTGAAAGGAAGTGCATGACAGTGCTCGAAACCGGCACCGACAAGCTGCTTGTCGAGGCGGCCGACTCGGTGGCCGTCGTGACGCTGAACAATCCCGCCAAGCGCAACGCGCTGTCGAGCGACATTAGGGCCGCGCTGCCGGGCGTGCTCGCGGCGCTCCGGGCCGACCCGGATATCCGCGTCGTGGTGGTAACCGGCGCCGGCGACAAGGCCTTCGCGTCTGGAGCCGATATTTCCGAGTTCGGCGAGCAGCGGACCGACCCGGCCGCCCGGGCCGAGTTTGACCGTGGCATGGCCGCGATCAGCCGCGGCTGGGCCAGCCTGGACAAGCCGGTCATCGCCATGATCCGTGGCTTCTGCATGGGTGGCGGCCTGCTCACGGCGCTGCAGGCCGACATCCGTATCGCTGCCGATGACAGCCGGTTCGGCATCCCGGCCGCGAGGCTCGGTGTCGGCTACGGCCTCGTCGGCGTGGCCGCCCTGATGAACCTCGTCGGCCCGGCGTGGACGGCCGAGATCTTGTTCTCCGCCCGGCAGTTCTCCGCGGCCGAGGCGCTGCAGATGGGCCTGGTCAACCGCGTGGTCCCGGCGGCCGAACTGCGCGAGCAGGTCATGATCCTGGCGACGACCATCGCCGCCAATGCACCGCTCACGATCGCCGCGGCAAAGACAGCCATCCGCGAGGCCGGCCGGTCGCCTGACCGGCGCGACGTGGCCGGGGTCGAGGCGATGGTCGAGGCCTGTTTCCGCTCCGAGGACTACCGCGAGGGCCAGCGCGCGTTCGCCGAGAAGCGTCCGCCAAGGTTCACCGGCCGCTGAGGCGGGGCGCGCTTAGCCCGGCAGGGACCGGTCCAGCCAGGAGCGCAGCACGTCGGCGGGCGCGGCGCCGACTTGCCTGGCGATCACCTCGCCGCCGCGCAGCAGCATCAGCGTCGGGATGGACTGGATGCCAAACCGCTGCTGCAGCTGGGGAGACTCGTCCACGTTCACCTTGACCAGCTTGAGACTGCCCGCCCGCTCGGTCGCGAGCTGGGCGAGCGCCGGACTGACCATGCGGCACGGCCCGCACCAGGGCGCCCAGAGATCGACCAGGACCGGCACCGTCGACTGCTCGGCTACCTCCGCGAAGGTGCCGTCCCCGGCGTTCACGATCCATGGCAGCGGCTTGTGACAGTTGCCGCACCGCGGTGTCCCCGATGCCGCTGCCGGCACGCGGTTCCTGCGTCCGCAGTGCGGGCACTTGATCAGGTCGTCCGCCATACCGTCACCCTAGCCGCAACCAGGTTCGAGAGCCCGGCTCCGCATCCTCACGTGGCCGAGAAGCTTCAACCCGCCAGCCTGCCCGACAAATCCGGCAAACCGCTGGTCGCCCGAATGGCTGTGCGGATTTAGTGTCGTTCTGCCGGCAGCTAGCGCACACAGCCACCGCTGCGGACGGCAATTTGTCCCACTCTGCGGGGGCATGTCACTCGTCGCCTGGTCGCTCCGGCCCTGCCGGCGGGCCGGAGTCCGGCCCAGCCGAGTGTCCGGCAGGTCCAGCCGCCCGCCGGGGCGATGCCGTCTGCGCCAGGTCAGAATCTTCCGGGCGGCACCAGGCCTCGATCGGTTCCCCTGGTTGGGCGTCGGCGGCCTCCTGCCCGAATACGCGCAACACCACGATGAACGCGGCCACCACCATCACGGCGGCCAGGCAGGCGACCACGACGCTGGCATCGACCGGGCCGAGCGGAACTGACAGCAGGCCGGCCAGGACCGCCGGCAGGCCGAGCCCGACATAGGCGACAGCGAAGAACGTGGACATGACGGCCCCCCGACGCCGTGCCTCGGCGACGCGGTTAATCTCACTGATGCCGCCACGGAAGATCAGGCCAACAGCTATCCCGCCCGTGACCGCCGCGATTACGAACAGCGAGAGCTGCTTGGTGAACAGGGCCGACTCGAACGTGCCCAGGCACACGAGCAGGATCGGCACGCCCACGCTCACGCTGATGCGGGCGGCCACCTGAGCGGAGAATGCCTGGCTCACGGCAGCGCATACGAAGATCAGGAACGATCCGCCCCCGATCAGGCCGAGATTGGTGAGGCCGAGCAGGCCGTGCAAGAACGTCGGAACCAGGCTGCTGAACAGCCCGAGGATCGTGAACGCGGCGAACACGCCCAGGCAGGCGCCCACCATGACCATCCTGATCCGGGGCGGCGCCGCCAGCCGCGGCCGCACCTTAATCATGTGGTCGGGCTGGTGGACAGTCTCGGGAATGACGGCGACCGCCGCGAGCGCCAGGGCGCACGCGCCGAGGTAAACCCAGAACACGGTGCGGGTCGGCGCCCCGACGTACTGGGCGAACAGGCCCGCAACCAGCGGTCCGAGGCCCAGGCCGGTCAGGTTGCTCCCGGTGGCCACCACAGCCGCGGAACGATGGTCGCCGCGGGGCTGGAGCTCGGCTAGCGCGGCGGTCGCCGTCCCGGTGACGAACCCGGCGGCCAGGCCGCTCACGACCCGCGCCACGATCAGCGCGCCGATATCGCCTGCGGCAAGAAAGATCCCCGTGCTCACCGCCGCGCACACGACGGCTATCGCCAGCACGAGCCGTCGCCCGATGTGATCGCTCAAGTCACCGAACAAGATCAGCGCGAGCAGGGTGCCGACGACGTAGGCCGCGAACACCACGGTCACGCCGAGCGGGCCGAAGCCCATCTGCTTCTCGTAGAGGATGTAGAGCGGAACCGGCAGCGTCCCGCCGAGCATCATGACCAGGAGCACCCCGGCCGTCAGCCGATAGCCGCGGGCCATGGCACCGGCAGCGATCATGGCCGACCCCGGTCACGTCCGGCTTGCCGGTTAAACGGTGATGCTCGCCGCTTGCGTGGGCTATGTCCCTGACATGGGGTTGCAGCACCCGGCATGCAGCTTGTGCTACCCGGGCGAAGGAGGCGGAATCACCAAGCCGGCGAGTTTGAGCCCGGCGTCGATGCGGGGAACAGCGCTATAGAAGCCGTGAATCCGTGCAGGTAGTTGCGCCCACCGATGGGACCGAGCTCTCCGGCACACGACGACCCGGCCACCGGGATCTGCCCCAGCATCGCCGCCAGCAGGCCGGCGTCGTGGTCGGGCTCGGAGAACAGCCGGGTGCCGCGGCCGTTGCAGGTGAAAAGCAGCGCCCCCGCTGCCGGGCGCCCGCCGAGCGTGGCGATCTCGCGCTCCAGGGCGAGGCGGAGGTCCTCATCCGCCGACTCCGCGTCCCTGACCTGGAACTGGAGCGTCTGGCCGACCTCGACCTCGTCGCCCACGGCGATGGCACCAGACTCCTCATCCGCGCCGAGGACGCTCCGGATGAGGAAGTCGCCCTGGTGGCGCTCGGCCTGATATTCGTTGAGGACCAGGCCCGCGTGCAGGCCGTCGGCTAGCAGTTCCCGGTCACGGGCAGGCAGCGCGCTCGCCAGCTCGCGCAGGCGCGTGAGCGGCGGCCGCCCGCCGAGCTCGAGGACGAGGTTGCCCTCGGCGCCGGTGACCGTATACGGATCGCCGATCGGGCGGCATCCTTGCGACACGAGCGGGTGGACCTCCGCCTCCGGCAGGTACGCGCCGACGGCGCCGGCGGCCACGGCGCCGCCATTGAGGAACAGCCGGCTCTGGCGCCGGTCCAGGCCGCCGCTCGCCATTCCGCCCATGATCACCGTGCCAGGAACATGCTCGTTAAGGTGGGCCAGCAGGTCGTCGGCCGGGAACGTGAACGGGTCGCAGAGCATCAGGTGCACGCCCGGCCGACCCGGCTCGAACCGGTAGCCGGCGATGGCACCCCCGCTCGGGGTCCGGACGAACTCCATCGCGAACGCCTCGACCCGGCCAAGCTCGGCCGCGAGCCACAGCGACACCGCTGGCCCGGTCTCGACCTCGCGAGGCCCGCCAACGACCGCCTCGGCCACGCAGCCGATCAGCGGAATCGGGCCCGTCTGCCGGGCGACCGCCGCAGCCAGGACCTCGGCCGAGCCCAGAAAGCCGGGCGAGGCGAACAGCACGCCGAATGAGGGAGCCGACTCCCCCAGCGACGCGCGGGCCTGACAAGCCGCGCGGCGCCCGGCTTCCTCGGGATCCGCCGCGAGCACCAAGGCTCCGGCCGCTTTCACGATTTCAGGCTACTTGGCATCTTGCGAAGCGTTTTCCACCATCTCGGTCATTGTCAGCAGCCCGTAGTCCGGGCGGCGGGGGTGCTTTGGCGTGCGCGGCGATCCCCGGCCTGGCTTCGCAGGCACCTCAGCGCGACCTGCGGGCCGGTAACGTGAGCCTCATGGCGATCAGCACGCGGCAACTAGGGCGCACGGGAGCGGACGTCACGATCCTCGGGTACGGGGCGATGGAGCTGCGCGGCCAGCCGCGCGGACCCGTGATCACGGACGAGGAAGCGGGGAGGCTGCTCAACGCCGTTCTGGACGCCGGGATCAGCCTGATCGACACCTCAGTCGACTACGGCCGCAGCGAGGAGCTCATCGGATGGCACATCGGCCATCGCCGAGACGAGTACTTCCTCGCCTCCAAGTGCGGATGCCCGCTTGACCTGCCCGCCGATACCCCGCCGCCTTACCCGCACGACTACCGGCCGGCCAACGTCAGGGCCGATGTTGAGCAGAGCCTGCGCCGGCTGGGCACCGACCGGCTCGACCTCCTCCAGGTCCACATGTCACCAAGTCGCGCGCAGCTGGAAGCAGATCAGACCGTTGAGACGATGCAGTCCCTGCGGAACGAGGGGAAGGTTCGCTTCCTCGGGATGTCGGGACTGCTCCCCAACCTGCCCGACCACATCGCGATGGGCGTGTTCGACGCCTTCCAGATCCCGTATTCGGCGATCCAGCGCGAACACGAGGAGCTGATCACGGCGGCCGCGGCGGCCGGGGCGGGCACGCTGATTCGCGGCGGGGTCGCCCGCGGTGCGCCCGCCGACGACAAGGACTGGAGCCGGGGGCCGATCGGCCTGGCCGAGGGCGAAGGACATCGGCGCTGGCAGGCGTCGGCGATCGAGGACATCCTCGACGGCATGCCGCGCATGGAGTTCATGCTGCGCTTCACGCTGAGCCACCCCGGCCTGTCGACAACGATTGTCGGGACCTCGAGCGTCGACCACTTGCACGCCAACGTTGCTGTCGCCGAGAAGGGGCCGCTGCCAGCCGACGTTTACGATCAGGCAAGGCAGCGCCTGGGCCCGGCAGCCGGATGACTTCGACCGGGTGGGTCTGGTCTGCGGAGCGAGCGGGCTTCGCCGGAGCGCCAGGCGGGCGGGCTTCGCCGGAGCGCCAGGCGAGCGGGCTTCGCCGGAGCGCCAGGCGAGCGGGCTTCGGCGACGCGTTAAGTGAGCCGGCTTGTCGGAGCGCAAGGCGAGCCAGCCTCGCGGGCGCGTCGGCGACAATGGGTGCATGCCGTTGCGTACTTCTTTCACCGACCTCTTCTCGCTGCAGCATCCCATCGCGCTGGCACCGATGGGCGGAATGTCCGGTGGGACGCTCGCCGCGGCCGTCTCCAATGCCGGTGGGTTCGGGATCGTCGGTGGCGGCCGCGAGGATCCCGGCTGGCTGGAACGCGAACTGCAGATCGTCGCGTCGGGCACAGCTAAGCCCTGGGGTGTCGGGTTTCAGAGCTGGGCGACCGACGCCGCGACGGTGCAGCGCGCGCTGGCTTACCGCCCGCGGGCCGTCATGCTCTCGTTTGGCGACCCGCGGCCACTGGCTGAGCCCGTCCGCCGCGCCGGGGCAACGCTGATCGTGCAGGTCACGGACCTTGATGAGGCCAGGCAGGCGCTGGAAGTCGGAGCAGACGTCATCGTGGCCCAGGGCACGGAGGCCGGCGGGCATGGCGGGCGGCGGTCCACGCTGCCGTTCGTCCCGGTCGTTGTCGACCTGGCCGCG
>JASHOL010000373.1 GCA_030041135.1 Streptosporangiaceae bacterium
CGCTGACCCTGTTCGGTGATATAGATGACCTCACCGCTGGCCGCCTCGCGGGCTAGCTCGGCCACGGCGGGCGTGCTCTCCACAGCAAGGTCGCTCACAGTTCACACGCCTCCCCAGGTAGCTTGTCACGGGCCAGACACAGCCCTGTCACATGAAAACCTGCCCCGAGTGTATGACGCTCACCCTAGGTTGTTGTACAGCGTCACAACGCCTGCATGTAACCGCAGGTCAGTGGCTCGCAAATTCCGCGCGGATATCGTCGCTGAACGGCAGATTACTGCCGGTTACGGCGTATATCTAGCGGTTATACCCGTCTGTCTTGACGCCAAGAGACTCACGCGTCCGGCGCGTAAACAAGCGCGAGGCGAAGTTCGTACGTCGCCATGTAACACCGGCCCGGTCGAATACGGCAGCCACGGCATCCCCACGGCCTCCAGCTGACCATCCCAGCGGCCTGGCTTCCGCCGGGCCTGCCAGGGCACCTCAACCCACATAGTCCGCTCAGCCGCGGTCGGCCCCTGACCCGAAAATTTTGTACCCCCCCAGAGGGACGGACGGGCCGATGTTCGGGAAGAAAATCGCGAGTTAGCGGTCACGTTCACAGTCGACACGGTAACCGTTCCCGAGACCAGGCGACTGGTGGTCTAGGGTCGTTGCTGCGGGTCAAGGGCATGCGGCGGCCCGCGTTGCTTACGGGGGGATGGATGGGCCGCAAGAGGAACGCTCTATGGCGGTCCACGTCAGTCCAGAACGCCCTATGCTGTGCAGGTCACAGGTATGCGGGGGCGGCGGACTGGTATGGTGCCAGATCCGGCGATACTGGGAATGCAGCCCGCACAGGGCCGCAATGTTCTGGCGACCGAGTGAGGTCTGTCCATGAAGGTTTCGGTGGTCAAGGAGACCGCGCCTGGCGAGCGACGGGTAGCGCTCGTGCCCGAGGCCATTAGCAAGCTGACCGCGGTCGGGCTTGATGTGCTCGTCGAGTCTGGCGCGGGCGACGGGGCGTGGCTGACCGACGACAGCTATGCCGATGCCGGCGGCAAGATCGTCAGCCGGAGCGAGGCCCTGGCGGCCGACGTGCTGCTGATGGTGGGCAAGCCCGACGAGGCAACCGTCGCCGCGATGCAAACGGGCCAGGTCGCGATCGGACTGTTCGGGCTGCTGGCCGATCCCGGCCTCGCTGAAAGGCTGGCGCGCGCCGGGGTCACGGCCGTCAGCCTGGACATGATTCCGCGGACGCTGCCGCGAGCCCAGCCCATGGATGCGCTGTCCTCCCAGGCCAACATCGCCGGCTACAAGGCGGCGATCATCGCGGCCGCTGAATTCGGCCGGTTCTTCCCGCTGCTGATTACCGCGGCCGGCACCGCGCGGCCGGCCAAGGTGCTGGTCCTCGGCACGGGCGTAGCCGGGCTCCAGGCAATCGGGACCGCACGGCGGCTCGGCGCCGTCGTCAGTGCCTATGACGTCCGGCCAGAAACCAAGACAGAAGCCGAGTCGGTCGGAGCAACATTCATCGAGTTGACGTCCGTGGGGTCAGCGTCGGGCGAGGGCGGTTACGCCCGAGCCCTGACCGATGACGAGCGCCAGGCACAGCAAGACGAGCTAGCCGGGCACATCGCCCGGCACGACGTGGTCATCACTACGGCCCAGGTGCCCGGACGCCGGCCACCGCTGCTGGTGACCGAGGACGCGCTGAAGGCAATGGCCGCGGGCTCGGTCATTGTCGACATGGGAGCGAGCGATCTCGGCGGCAATGTGGCGGGCTCGCGGCCGGGCGAGACGGTGGTGACAGAGCACGGCGTGACGATCGTCGGTGCCAGCGGCCTGCCGTCCTCGATGCCCGCGGCGGCGTCGGCGATGTACGCGCGCAATGTCAGCGCGCTGCTGCTGTCCCTGGTCAAGGACGGCGAACTCGCGCTCGATCCGGAGGACGAACTGCAAGCGGGCGTGATCGTCACCCGGGGCGGCGCGGTTGTACATCCGGCGCTGGCGCCGCCAGGCCCGGCAGGCGCTCCGGCCGGCCAGGACACCAGCGTGGACGGCGAACCGGCCGCTCCCGCCGCCGCAACGGCCGCCCAGGATACCGCCGACTCTGCCTCGGCCGGATCGGAAGAAGGGAGCGCCAGTGCAGTACCCGGCGCTGCTAGTTGATGTCACCATCTTCGTGCTGGCCCTATGGGTCGGCTTCGAGGTGATCAGCAAGGTTCCCGCCACGCTCCACACGCCGCTGATGTCTGCGGCGAACTCGATCCACGGGATCGTGCTAGCGGGCGCGATGTTGATCGCGGTCACGGCCAACAACGCGGTCGGCTACGTGATCGCGTTCATCGCCGCGGCATTCGCGGCGGCAAACGTGGTCGGCGGCTACGTCGTCACCGGCCGCATGCTCAAGATGTTCAAGAGGCGCCCAGCGGTGCCCGCGGCCGGCGAGGCCCCGGCGGCGGTGAACGTCGCTGCCAACGGCAGCAGCCGCAAGGGCACCGCGACATGAGCGTCTTCGACTGGGTCATCCAGCTGATCTATGTGCTGGCGGCGTCGTGCTTCGTACTCGGCCTGCACCTGATGAACAATCCTGCCACCGCCCGGCGAGGCAATCAGGTGTCGACCTCGGGCATGGCCACGGCGGTCGCGGCCACGCTGGCGATCATCATCCATGGCCACGGGATCAGCGCCACCGGCTGGATCGTGATGATCGCCGGTGCGCTCGTCGGCGGCGGGGCAGGCATGTACGCGGCCAGGACCGTCCAGATGACCGCGATGCCGCAACTGGTCAGCATGTTCAACGCCGTCGGTGGCGGCGCGGCCGCGCTCGTCGCCGTGCATGACTACATGAACGCCGGCGCGAGCGTTTCGGCCACTACCAGCGTCACGACGCTGCTTGACGTGATCATCGGCTCGGTGACGTTCTCCGGATCGATCATCGCCGCGGGCAAGCTGCAAGGCGTCATCAACTCGGCGCCGGTCACTTTTCCCGGCGCGCGCATGGTCAACATGGTGCTCGCGGCCGTCGCTGTCGGTCTCGGCGCCTACCTGATCGCCTCGCCGAGCACGGCGCTACTCGTGATCGTGATCGTCGCCGCGCTGGCCTTCGGCGTTTCCATGGTGATGCCCATCGGCGGCGCCGACATGCCGGTCGTGATCTCGCTGCTGAACGCGTTCACCGGCACCGCCGTCGCGATGGCAGGATTCGTGATCGGGAACTGGGCGCTGATCATCGCCGGCGCGCTGGTCGGGGCCTCCGGCGGGATCCTGACCAAGCTGATGGCTGATGCCATGAACCGCTCGATCCGCAACATCATCGTGGGCGGCTTCGGCACCGGCGATTCCGTCGCCGCGATCGCCGGCCCCACCGGCAGCGTCCGGTCGATCGCCGCTGATGACGCCGCCATCCAGCTGGCGTACGCCTCCAAGGTCATCATCGTGCCTGGCTATGGACTGGCCGCGGCACAGGCACAGCACGAGGTGGCCGCGCTCGCTGACCTGCTGGAGTCACGCGGCATCGACGTCAGCTACGCGATTCACCCGGTTGCTGGCCGGATGCCAGGGCACATGAACGTGCTGCTGGCGGAGGCTAACGTGCCTTACCCGCAGCTCAAGGAGATGGACGACGTCAATCCCGAGTTTGCGCGCACGGACGTGGCGCTGGTGATCGGCGCGAACGACGTGACGAATCCGGCGGCCCGGCGGCCGGGCACGGCGATCTCCGGCATGCCGATCCTGGACGTGGATCAGGCCAAGAGCATCATCGTGATCAAGCGGTCGATGGGCCACGGCTACGCGGGCATCGACAACGAGCTGTACGTCGACCCCAAGACCAGTATGTACTTCGCCGACGCCAAGAAGGCGCTGACGGAGATGACCGCCGCGGTCAAGACGCTCGTCGGCTAGCCACGCGCACGGCTCTGGGCAAGCTCCGCCGGGTAGAGCCCCTACTGCGGCGCGGGCGGGGGCGGCAACCGTCGCAGGTCCTCGTCGGTCAGCTCGCCGGTTGAGATCAGCAGCGCTGCCAGTTCCTCCAGGGCGCGGGGACCGCGCAGCCCGGGCACCCCGATGCGCACGTAGCGGTTGCGTATGTTCTCGCACCGCTTGGAAACGGTGTGGGGCTGCCAGCCGATCCGGTCGGCCGCTTCCTTGGCGCTCCGTGGCTTGGCCGGACCAGAATGCCGCCAGGTCAGGTACTCCTCGAACCTGGCCGCCAGTACGAGCCGGTCAGAAGCGTTGAGCGGAGCCCGCAGCTTGGTGCTGGTGACAAGCCGCTCTGACCCGACCGTTCTGGGGACCGACTGCTCTCCGGTGTCGGCCGCGGGCTCTTCCTGCGGCTCTTCCTCGTCGAGATGCGGCAGCCGCAGCCGGATCGTGTAGCTGGAGTGGAGGCCGTCGAGCCGCACCTTGGCGTGCCACTGCTGCAGCGGGACCCGCAGCCCCGGCGGCAGGTCGGCGCGGAACCCGCGATCGCCGGAGAGGTAGAGCATCGACGAGGCGCTGTCGTTGCACATCCACCAGGTCCCGGCTGAGCACTCGAAGCTGCCCGCCCGTCTGGAGATCCCGCGGTCTTCGGCGGGCAGCTGAAGCGAGCACGTCGGCGCCCGGCCGAACGTGAACTGGCCGTCCGGCTTCACCCGCCACAAGCCCGTTTCATACATAACGATCAGCAACACGGCAAACCCCACGCTTGACGTTGCTATCCGGACGATAGGGCGGCTCAGCATAGCGGTCAATCGACCACGGCCGACCGGCCAGGCCGGGTATCGCCCGGCCTGGTCATGGCGAGCGCGAGCTGACCTGGCATCCGGCCTCGCCGCCGGTCATGGTTGCGGAATAAATCCCCAGCGACTGGACGACTAGACTCGCCCGCCGGACCCGTGAGGAGGAGGTCGTGCCCGAGCGCGAACTCATGACGCAGCGCCTGCGGGGCTCGCTAACCGCGGACGAGCACATCATCGCCGGCTTGCGCGGCTACACCGGGCCTAGCGCAGGCTGGGACTTGGCAGCCGGAACGCTAGTCGCGCCCAGCGCCGCGTTCCGGCTGGACCGGCAACGGCCGGCTCGGGCGGCGGACCGTGACCTTGGCTGCCGCGGACGGAGGCAGGCTGCTTGTCCGCGGCAAGTACCGGGCCCGGCTGCGGGTCAGGGCGATCAGCAGCCGGTCGGGGTTCAGCGAGGCGATCGACGCCGTCCGGGCGCAGGGCGGCTCGGTGGACCTGCCGTCGCTCCCGCCTGTCCTAGCCCCGGGCCCGCCGTAGACGTCGGCCCGACGGCCGGCTGCGAGAATTGGCTCTTCGCACGGGCGACGCCCGAAGGGAGGCAAGCCGGTGAGCACAGTCGATGCAGACGTGGAGATCGCGGGCGACGACCCCGTTCCCGTCTTGGATCTTGAAGTCACCGTCGCGAGACAGGCGCGAGTCGGTGATATCACAGTGCGCCGGATGCTGCCCCTCCGTCAGCGCCGCAGCGTCGGCCCGTGGTGCTTCATCGACCACTACGGGCCCCAGGATGTTGACGGCACGACCGGCATGCTGGTGCCGCCGCACCCGCACATCGGGCTCCAGACCGTCACATGGCTGGTCGCCGGGAACGTGCTGCACCGCGACAGCCTGGGCAGCGAGCAGATGATCAGGCCTGGTCAGCTGAACTTGATGACCGCGGGCGCCGGCATCGCGCACGCCGAGGAGTCGCCGGAGCAGCCCGACCCGGTCCTCCACGGTGTGCAGCTGTGGGTCGCGCTGCCCGAGGCCAGCCGACGGGTCGCGCCGGCCTTCGAGCATCATGCCGAATTGCCCGACGCGGCCGTGCCGGGCTTCCAGACGACGGTGTTCATGGGCGAGCTGGCGGGGAGTCAGTCGCCGGCTACCGCGTTCTCGCCGATCGTCGGGGCTGAGCTCAGCGCGGCCGGCGGCGCCGCGACGAGCTCGGTGCCGCTGCGGCCCGACTACGAGCACGTGGTGTTCGTCGTCACCGGCCGGGCCGATGTTGACGGCGCTGTCCTGGCGCCAGGTCAGCTGCTGTACCTGCCGACCGGGCGGCAGCGGGCGAGCATGTCCGCGCCGGCCGGCAGCAGCCTGATGCTGCTCGGCGGCGAACCGCTCGGTGAGCCGCTCCTGATGTGGTGGAACTTCGTGGCCAGGACTCCCGAGGAGATCGAGGCGGCGACGGCGAGCTGGAGGGAAGGCGGGTTCGGCGAGGTGGGGGGCTATGAGGGCGAGCCGATGCCGGCACCGGACCTGGACGTCGCCCGGCTGCGGCGCCCGCGCAGCTAGGAGCAGGCAAGGGCGCCCGGCGGCAGCTAGGCAGAACTACTCAGGCCGGCTTGAGTACGCCCGCTCTGCCGACGGCCTGGCCAGAACCTGCAGGCTACGGGCATGGGCAGTCAGACTAAGGGCACCGTCGGGCCTGGCTGTCCCGTCCGGCGGCCGCCCGGTGCGAGCAGTGTCGAAGCCCTCGCACAGGGGCCGTGGCGCTGGAGGCAGCGCGACGTCGCGCCGGCCGGCGTGCTCGCGATCCAGGCGGCCGCTCGGGTAGACGTCCGCCGGGGCCGGCAAACCCACAGAAACTGTCGTAACGTCACGCCTATGTCGAGCCAGTTGTGGCGTGCTGTCGCGGTCTACCGCCTCGTCACCCTCGCCTACGCGGCGATCTGGATTCTCCGGGATGAGAGCTACTTCGCCCATCCGCTCGGCGGTTTCCTGGCCCTGGCCGTCATGGCGGTCTGGACGATCGCCACCGTGGCGGCGTACTCGCGCCCGGCGGGCCGCAACCGGTGGCTGATCGCAGCCGACGTGGCCGTGGCGACGATCTTGATCATCAGCACGAGGTGGATCGACACCGCATACCGGATCGACCATGGCGCGCCGACGATCCCGGTGATCTGGGTAGCGTCGTCGATACTGGCGTGCGCGGTGGCCGGAGGACCCTGGGCTGGCATGGCCGGCGCGGTCGTGGTCTGGTTTGGCGACGTGATCGAGCGGCGGGAATTCCTGACCGAGAGCCTGATCGCCGGGCTCGTGCTGCTGCTGGTGGCGGGCGGCGTCGGTGGCTACGTGGTCAGGCTGACGCTGCGGGCCGAGGCCGCCGTCGACCAGGCCGCGCGGCGTGAGGCGGCGATCGCCGAGCGCGAGCGGATCGCTCGCGGCATCCACGACTCGGTGCTGCAGGTACTCGCCCTCGTCAGCAGCCGCGGTCGCGAGATAGGCGGCGAGGCGGCCGAACTCGGTGTCCTCGCGGCCGAGCAGGAGAACGCACTGCGCTCGCTCGTATCCCGTGACACCGCGGAACCGGATACCGAGACTGGCATGGTGGACGTTCGCAGCCTCGTCGAGCCACTGTCCGGCAGCCGTATTACCATCTCATGCCCGGCTACGCCGGTGATGGTCCCGCATACCGCCGCTCGCGCCCTGAGCGGCGCCGCGTCGGCGGCGGTGGATAACGTTCGCCGGCACGCGGGCGAGTCCGCCCGCGGCTGGGTTCTGGTCGAGAACGACGACTCTGGGGTGCGGATCAGCATCCGCGACGACGGCCGGGGCTTCGTGCCTGGCCGGCTCGCGGCTGCCGCCTCGACCGGGCGTCTCGGCGTCTCCCACTCGATCGTCGGCCGGATCCGCGAGGTCGGCGGCACGGCCACGATCACATCCCGCCCTGGCCAGGGCACTGAGGTGGAGTTGCATGTCCCCCAGCCCTGAGAACCAGGTCAGCGTCCTCGTCGTCGACGACCACCCGATCTGGCGCGACGCGGCGGCCCGGTCGCTCACCGAAGCCGGCTTTCGTGTCGCCGGCACGGCCGGCAGCGGCGCCCAGGCACTGCGGATTGCCGCTGCGACCAGGCCCGATGTGGTGCTGCTCGATCTCAATCTCCCCGATTACCCAGGTGCCGAGGTAACGAGGGGTCTCCTGGCCGCACTGCCGTCCGTCCGGGTACTGATGCTCTCGGCCAGCGGCGAGCGGCAGGACGTGCTGGACGCGGTGACCGCCGGCGCGAGTGGCTACCTGCTGAAATCGGCCGAGGTGCGCGACCTGGTCGACGCCGTGCGCGCTACCGCGGCCGGCCACGCGGTCTTCACGCCTGGCCTGGCCGGCCTGGTCCTCGGTGAGTACCGCCGGCTGGCTCAGTCCGCGACCGGGCCGACCGGCGGGGCGGCTACAGGCGGATCGGCGGCCGGAGGATCGGCGCCGGCTCCGCAGCTAACTGAACGAGAGACTGAAATCCTGCGGCTCGTCGCGAAGGGCCTGACCTACCCTCAGATCGCCGAGCGGCTAACGTTGTCTCCGCGCACCGTGCAGAACCACGTGCAAAACACGCTGAGCAAGCTGCAACTGCACAACAAGGCGCAGCTCGTCCGTTACGCGCTGGAGAGCGGCGTGGACTGACCGGTCTCACTCTCCAGCGGCGCGGTGTCAGCCAGCCCCGCGCCCCGCCCGAGTCTCAGATTCCGTCGGGGCCGGACTTCAGCAGATCCAGCAGGCGGCCATACGGCACGTCCGGCCCTGAAGGCTCGGCACCCGCACGAGCCGCGATCGCGGTTGCCAGCCCCGCCGCCAGAGCCCGCCGGTAAGGCGCCGACCCAGTACTCACCCTGGCCACGCCCGCTGCCGCCAGCCGCGCCATGTCCTGCCCTGGTCGCCAGAGCACGTTCAGCGGGAGCGTGACCTGATCGGTGACGGCGGCGACGGACGCGATCTCAGGCAGCGCTGGCACGAAGACCCCGCTGGCCCCCGCGTCCTCGTACGCCTTGAGCCGCGTGATGGTTTCCGCGAGGCGGCTTTCCGGCGGTCCGGCCTGCAGCCAGTAGGTGTCAGTTCGCGCGTTGAGGAACAGGTCAGGCGCCGCGGCGACGACCGCACCGACTATCTTCGCCTGCACGTCGCGCGGCCTGAGCTCGCCGCCGGCAGCGGCATCCTCCAGGTTGATCCCGGCGGCGCCGAGGCTCGCAAGCTCCGCGGCCAGCTCCGCCACGGCCGAGGCCTCGTCGCTGTAGCCCCCTTCCAGGTCGACCGTCACCGGCACGCGAAGCCGGGGGACGATCGCCGCAGCCAGGGCCAGGGTGAACGCGCGTCCGGTCCCGGCACCATCGACGAGGCCTGCTGCCGCGGTCACGCCGAGGCTGGTCGTACCGACAGCCGGAAATCCGGCCTCGGCCAGCAGCAGAGCGGACGCGACGTCCCAGGCGTTCGGCAGGACGAACGGCTGTCCACGCCGGTGTAGTGCCGCGAAGTTGTGCGTCCTGGCCGTCATGGCTGCGCCGTTCATGACCGGGCCGTTCATGACCGGGTCAACAGGACGCGCACCGGCACCCTGATATTAGGCCGCGGCTCGTAATCCACCCGCTGGGGCCTTACCGGCCGCCAGCCCTCGGCGTCGATGACGGCGATGACCTGGCGGGCGATGGCGGTGGCGTGCGCGGCTCCCGGGCATCCGTGCGGCCCGCTGCCGAAGGTGGCAGGCGCTCCCGAACCCCGCTCGGCCGTGGCCAAGAAGATCCACACCGCAGATCCAGCGGGCACGGTCACGTCCGCGAGCCCGGCGTCGGCCGCCGCAGTCCGGCGAGTGCACTGGACCGGCGCGTCATGGCGCAGGACCTGCTCGACCCGCCGGCCGGGCGAGCGCGGATCGCCTGGGTCGCCTGGCCCGCCGAGGACCGCCGTCCCGATCAGTGCCGCGGTCGCGTCTCTGGCCTGGAACAGGATGCTGATCGCGGCGGCCAGCAGCTCAGGATCTGCGGAGTCCAGGCACCGGGCGAACAGCGCAGCCAGTTCGTCCGCCGCCGCATCGGCCGCGCCCGCCGGCAGTTCGCGCGGCTGAAGTGCAGGGGTCAGGGCGTCGCAGAGCACGCTGGTCAGGACCGCGGCCCGGTCGGCGTCGGCCGGGGGCAGGCCGAGGCCGCGCGCAAGCACCTCGGCCGGCACCTGGCGGGCCATCGGCATGACGTCGAACGCCGATAGGCGCCGGACCAGGTAGTCGTTGACGCGGTCCGCGGTAATCGTCGTGATCCGCGGGACCGATGGCAGCAGCCGGCTCACGACTGCGCGCCTGCGGCGGTGATCCTCCCCGTCGGAGAACCTGGCCATCCTCGCGACCAGGCCGGCCGCGGCCCCTTCGGGCTGGCCGCCCGCCGGGGCGACACTCAGGGCTGGTGATGCAAGCGCGGCGGCGACCGCCCGAGGGCCGGACACAACCCAGGCTCCGCCACGCCGGTGCGTGCCCAGCGACTGCAGTCGCCCGTGCCAGCGGCGTGGCGGCGCACTAGTGACTATGTGGTCCACCGGCAGCTCAGCCAGCAGATCTGGACGCGGCGAAGTGCTCATGACCGGAGCCTAGGCGCCCGATAGTGCGGTGCCGGCCGAACCATTGCGGGCCTAAGGTTGGTAACCGGTCTGACCTGCGGGTGGAAGGAGAGGCGATGATCCTCTCGCCTGATTCGGTGGCGCGGTTCGCCGCCATGCTGGGCGATCGCAGCCGGGCCGCGATGTGCCTGGCGCTCATGGACGGCCGCGCATGGACGGCCGGCGAGCTCGCCCGGCACGCCGGGATCGCCCCACCCACCGCGAGCGAGCATCTCAACCAGCTTGTCCAGGCCGGCCTGCTCGCCGAGGAACGGCAGGGCAGGCATCGCTACCTGCGGCTGGCGAGCCCGGACGTGGCCAGGCTGCTGGAGGACCTCGCGGTTGCAGCCGGGCAGCCTGCGCCGACACGTTCGCTGCACGCCGTCCGAGCGGCCGAGGACCTGGCTGCGGCCAGGACCTGCTACGACCATCTGGCCGGTGCGCTGGGAGTCTGGCTGTTCGACGCCATGGTCGCCGGCGGCCTGTTCAACACTGCCGACGGCCTGGTCCTCACTACCGCGGGCCGATCCTGGTTCACCGACCTGGCCGGGCCCGATGCGCTGCGCCCGCCTCGGTCGCGGCCACTGGCACGCGCGTGCCTTGACTGGACCGAACGCAAGCCGCACCTGGCCGGCGCGCTCGGCGCGGTGCTGCATCAGCAGCTGGTGAGCAGGTCATGGGTCCGGCCGGGCCGAGACAGCAGGGCGGTCAGGCTCACGCCCGAAGGGGAGCTGGCGATCGCTGAACTACTCGGCGCCGAGCTGCCCAGCCTCTGCGCGACAAAGCCGGCAAGCCCCATCTAGCCGGCCGCGCGACGCCCGCGGGAGTGCCCGCCTAGCTGAGCCGACGCGGAGCCCATCAATCGCGACGACGGCAAGTCTGTGGTAGATGCGAGCCAATGACCGATCCCGAGGTGCCGCTCGCAGCGCTTGTGCCCCGCTTCCGCCGTGACCGAGCAGCACCGTCGGGGGCCTGGCCGGGGTATCGGGCGACCACAGCATCCCCGGGACGGCAGCCGAACGACGGCTCAGCCAGGTCGGAAAACCGCTTGAGCCTTGCTTCCGGGTTCCCGTAGCTTTGCTGCGGCCCGTCGCAGTGAGGACAGAGGACAACACCGCATGCCTGCTCTTTAGACCTGACACCTTCCGCTCGCCTGTAGCCGACACTCCCGTCGGTTCTGCCGGGGTGCCTGTGTGCGCCCGGTCATACAGCGTCTGAGGTCGCGCGTAACCGGCCTCGTGTCAGGTCTAGAGAGCTCATGTCTTCACAACCTCATATTGTGCTGCGCTGGGTCGTGCGCCGGACCAGGTTGCCTAGGGTGTCGCTGCGGTGTGTGGACTGCCGGTCGGAGTCGGCCACTATCGGCGAGGGCAGGTTCCGCGTCAACGCCAACGGCAAGCTGCTGGACATTTGGCTGCTGGTCCGCTGCGTGTCCTGCGGTCGGACGAGCAAGCTCACCGTGCACGAGCGGGCACCGGTCAGGTCCTTCGATCCGGCCGAGCTCCACGGCTACCACGTCAACGATCCGGAACTGGTGGCCTGCTGGCTGCTGGATCCGCGGCTCGCCCGCCGCAACCGCTTTACCCTGGACTGGACGGGCGCCTGGCGGTTAGACGCCCCGCCCGCGGGGTTCGTCGAGGCGTGGCCGGTCCAGGTGGAGGTCGTGTTCGAAGATCCGGTCCCGGTGCGCCCGGAACGGCTCATCGCGCAGGGGCTCGGCCTCAGCAGGAACGAGGTGCTGCGCCGGATCACGTGCGACATTCCGCTTCGCCGTCCGACGAGCGCCGGGTTCATTTTTACCGTGACAGCCGGGGACTAGCGGGGGAGGTAGCTGCAGCGGGCTCGTCGGGCACTTGGGGTGAAGCAGCTGGTCTGGTTGTGAGCTGGGCAGTCCAGGCGAGGAGCGGTGGCCTCCGGCTTCACGTGCTTGCAGCGTGCCGTCAACAGCCCGGCCGGGCGTCCTTGTCGGCCTGCGCTTGGGCCGCGGGGGGCCGCGTCGCCTTGGGGCCGGACACGTCTGGTGCGCTGGCGGTGGCGGCTGCGTGGATGTCTGGCCGGGCGAGCGCGGCGCCTCGAGGTGTGGGACACATGGGCTGGCGGAGTGGAGGGATGGTAGAGCTGGGCGCCGATGTCGCGTTCGAGGGCGCCTGAACTGGTGGATGAGTGCGGACTGGTGGGCGCCTATATGGGCGGCGGCGGCGGCGAGAGAATGTCGCTTCTTTGTTCGCCGACAGCAGGCTGACCGAGCCCTCGCCCGCCGGCATGACCGGCCAGTCAGGAGCCCGTGACAGCCAGGGATCCGCCGCCCACCCTCCGAGCAGTGGCAGCCGGCCGACGAGCCGGAGCGCCTCGATGGCCGAGCCGGCGGCGTCGCCGACTCCCCCGGGCGGAGTTCAAAATGGCTCCGTACTCCTCGGACTTGGATGCCTAAGACGCCCGATCGGTGATGGCCAGCCTCGTGGTGGTTGATTCCGCCCACATTCTGCCCCTACAAATGATCAAGGCCCGGCCACCGCAACCCGGCGACCAGGCCTTCGACCTGCTACAACCTTTCGTAGCCCCGACCGGATTTGAACCGGCGCTACCGCCTTGAGAGGGCGGCGTCCTGGGCCGCTAGACGACGGGGCCAAGTACTCCTATTCTGCGGGTGATCCGGCTTCGCGCGGCGACCGGGGCTAACCCGCAGAATGGCTGGAAGACACGACCCAAGCGGGCAGCCGTTCCATCCCAGCCGGGGCTCAGGTTAGCGCACCCTGCCGGACCGCGCCAAACCGCGCTCGCCGGCCACCCTACGCGGCCCGTCCGCTTGGCCCAGTCCCAGCCCCAAGTCAAACGCGGCCAGCCAGCCGGCCGGCCGCCATCCTGGCCGGCCCGGCCGGCTGCGCATGCATGGCCGTCGTCAAATCTGGTAGCTGAAACTGCATGTTGGCTTTCGTAGTAATTCTCCTCGTCATCGGACTCATCGCCGGGCTCGTGGCCCGCCTGCTGCTGCCAGGTCGCGACAACATCGGCATTCTCGGCACGATCGCGGTAGGCGTCGTCGGCTCGTTCGTCGGCGGGTTCTTGTGGGACCTCGTGGAATACCACACCGTAGAGACCCACACGTTCCGCGCCGCGGGCGTTCTCGGCTCGATCGTCGGAGCGTTCGTGGTCCTGCTGCTCATGCGGGTGACCGGCCTGGAGCGCGGCCACCGCCGGCGCCGCTACTAGCCGGGCCGGAACGTCCCCGCAGGTCACAAACACGATGAAGCGCGACTGCCTGCCGCAGGCGGTCGCGCTTCTGCATGTCGCTGGGGTACCAGGACTCGAACCTAGACTAACTGGGCCAGAACCAGTCGGGCTGCCAATTACCCCATACCCCATGGGATCCGCGCCTCCGGCCGACGCTGGCGCGCCTGTGCAGTGTAGCCGAACTCAGCTTCGGCAACCAACGCGATCGTCCTGGCCGCAGGCAAACACGTGCCGCCGGCCATGATCTCGGCGATGAATGGCATGTAGGTACTGCTGGGCCGCCCTCGCAGCAATACCTACTTCACACCCATGCTCAAAGTGCTGGCCCAACTCCGGGCCGGTCAGCCGAATATATTATGATTTATCCGTATTTCGATGCCTAACTAGAGTCGACGACCGGGTTGGTCAGCGTGCCGATGCCGTCTACATGAACTGACACCTGGTCGCCGGCGGTCAGCGGGCCAATCCCTGCGGGCGTTCCCGTCAGCAGCACGTCGCCCGGCAGCATCGTCATGACCGCGGTGGCGTAGGTCACCAGCGCGACGATGCCGTGAATCAACTCAGAGGTGCTGGCTTGCTGCCTGACCTCTCCGTTCACCGTCGTGGTCAGCTGAACGTCGCTTGGATCCAGCCCGGTCTCGATCCACGGACCTAGCGGGCAGAACGTGTCGAATCCCTTCGCCCGTGCCCACTGCCCATCGCTAGCCTGCAGGTCACGGGCCGTCACGTCGTTGGCGCAGGTATAGCCGAAGATCACTTCGGGAACCCGGGCGGCGGGCACATCCCGGCAGAGTCTCCCGAACACGACCGCCAGCTCGCCCTCGAAGTCGACTCGCTTCGACAGCTGCACCGGACGGACGATCGGGTCGCCCGGCCCGATCACGGCGGTCGACGGCTTGAGGAAGATCAAGGGCTCGGCCGGAGGCTCCGAGCCGGTCTCGCGAGCATGCTCGGCGTAGTTCCTGCCGATCGCCACGACCTTGCTAGGCAGCACCGGAGCCAGCAACCGCACATCGGCTACCTCGTGACGAGCGCCGGTGAGCTGGACATCCTCGCCAGGGCGGAAGGGGTGACCCGCGATCTCGGCGATCGTCAGATTGTCGGTGCCGTGTCCGTTCGCGGCTGCCGACGTCCCGGATCCCGAGTCGTCCACGATCCCGTACCGGACCTCGCCATCCGCGGCGAACCTCGCAATGCGCATCTGCTGCTCTCCCGGCTACTGCTGGTATCCCTCGACCTCAGAGACCGGCCGGGCGGCCGTCCCGTCCGGATCTTCCCCGAATTCGCGCCTGGCCCGGCGCTGCCGCAGCAGATCCCAGCACTGGTCGAGCGCCTCCTCGGCAGCGCTCAGCTGAGCGCGCTCCTCCGGCCCGGACAGCTCACCGGCAGCAAGCCTCTGCCGCAGATCATGCTCGGTCTTGATGAGCTCGTCGATGCGACCAAGGATGTCCTTGTCGTCCACTTGATGACCTTTCCTCGCCTGCACAGGGGTGGCGCTCCGTTCATCCTTGCATTGACGGCCGGCTGGGTCGGCGACGGAGGCTACGCAGGCCGCGGACCGGCAATGTCCGACGTGCTGCGTACGTTTTATGCATGCGGCTGACTCGTAATCAGATCATCGGTACTGCGATCGAGCTGATAGAACGCGACGGCGTGGCTGCCTTGTCTATGCCGGGACTCGCCTCCGAGCTTGGCTGCGGCATCGTGCCGCTGTATGACCGCGTCCCCAGCAAGGCGGCTCTGCTCGAACGCGTCGCGGCCGCGGTCATGGGCGAGATCGAGCTCGCTGTCCGGCGGGCGCGGCAGCCCGCATGGAATGACCGCGTTCGGGCCCAGGCCAGGGCGCTCCGCGACGTGGGCCGGGCGTATCCGCGGTGCACCGTGCTCGCCACCGCCCGGCCCGCCGCCTCGGGTGCGCCGCAGACTGCCGGCGAGCATGCGCTTGGGGCACTCTGCGACGCCGGCTTCGGCGGCCCGGACTCCGCGCGGATCGCGAGCACGTTCTTCGCCTATGTCCTCGGTGCGGTCCTTCGTGACGCGTGTCAGGCACCCGGTCTGCCCGGCGAGCGGAATGACGAAGATTTCGAGTTCGGGCTGGATCTCCTCCTGCGCGCCACTGCCGAGCTGTTGCCCGCCCAGGCCTCATAAGCCGGGAATCGGGTCGAGGACCAAGTCCCTGGAGGACCAAAAGTCGTTTGCGCCGCGCTCAGGACCGGTCGACGATGACACCGGTGAGCGCTGTCCAGATCACGGGCTGTTCCGGTGCGGGGAAGACGACGATCGCCGAGGAGCTTGCGCGCCAGGGCCTGACGTCCATCGATGCCGACGAGGACCCATTGCTAGCGCGGTCAGTTGACGCGGCCGGCAACATGGTGGAAGAGCCGGCAGCGCCCGACTTCGACTGGCTCTCCCGGCACAGCTGGGCATGGGATCCGGTCCGCCTGGATGAGCTGATCATGGGCGCACTGCCAGCGACGCTGTACGTCTGCGGCGGCGCGGACAATGAGCTAGAGCTGGCCGGCCGCTTCAGTCACGTGTTCCTGCTGGAGATCGACGAGCCCACGATGCTGGCGCGGCTGGATGAGCGCCGGGAGTACCACGACTGGGGCCGCATCGGGGACACCCGCGAGTACCTACGCCGCAAGCTGCCGGAATTGCAGAACCGCCTGCGCGCATCCGGCGCGATATGCATCGACGCGCGACAGCCCGTCGACCAGATCGTCGCGGCGATACTCTGCCGCACGCTAACCCCGAGGACCGCCCGCGGCGCGGACACGGCAGAGCGGCGGCACGGCGGCACGGCGGCCCATGGTCTCAGCGCTGTCCAGCACCAGGAATCCGGCTGCTGCAGGCAGGCATCGCCTGGTGGGTGAGGATGTCCCGCAGTTCGTGCGTTGCCTCGTCCGGGTAGCGGTCAAGCGTCGCTACGAAATCGGCCCGCTGGGCCGCGGTTGAGTATCCGGCCAGCTCGCGTTCCAGGTCAGAGTGCCGCCTACGGTCCGCCTCGGGGCAGCCGGGAATGAGCACGGCATACCACAGGGAATAGACCCCAGCCATGCCAGCAACTCCCCACGCGCTGCCGTGCAGCATGATGCCGGTCGCCATGAGCACCCCGCCCGCCAGCAGTGGCTGCCAGCGGTATCGTGCGCCGCGTGCCAGCCGGGTGGCGCCGAGCAGCGCGAGTAAAGCGAGGAGGCGGAGCGACCTGCGGATGCGCCTGGTACGTGCCGGCCGCCTGATAGCAGGCTCGATGTACCGGCGCGTTGAGTTGACCGACAGGCTCCAGGTCGCCAGGTCACGCCGACGTGAGCGCAGTCTCATCGCAGCCTCCTGCACGGCTTCGCGCTGCGTGTGCACCATCGTACGCTCTGCGCCCCCTTATCAGGGATCCTCGCCAGTCGCCCACCCTTCGCGACGCCGGGCACGGCAGCCAAATGCTGACCTGCTGTGCCGGTCGCCGCGGCCGCCCGCCAGGATGGCGGCATGAACTACGACTATTCCGCCCTCAGTCACCTTGACTGCTCTCGCTGCGGAACCCAGCTTGATGCCGGCAGGCTGCAGGGCACGTGCGAGTGCGGCGCGCCGTTGCTGGCCCGCTACGACCTGGGCCGGGCTGCCGAGCTGGCTGGGCCGGACGAATTCAGCAGCCGGCCACCGTGCCTGTGGCGATATCACGAGTTGCTGCCGGTCACCAGACCGGAGAACGTGGTCAGCCTCGGCGAGGGAATGACGCCGCTGATCCCCATGCCGCGCCTCGGACGCGAGATCGGGCTGCCTGGCCTGCTGATGAAGGACGAGGGCGTCCTGCCGACCGCGACGTTCAAGGCCCGCGGGGCGGCCGTCGGAGTGTCGCGCGCAGCCGAACTTGGCGCGGCCGGAGTGGCAATGCCGACCAACGGCAATGCGGGCGCAGCCTGGGCCGCGTTCTGCGCCAGGGCCGGACTTCCGCTGCTGGTGGCGATGCCGGCCGACGCGCCCGCGATCACCCGCTCGGAATGCGTCGCGGCTGGCGCGGAAACGTATGTGGTGGACGGGCTCATCGGCGATGCCGGCCGGATGCTCGCCCCGGTCGTCCGCGAGCGCGCGGGCTGGCTCGACGTGTCCACCCTGCGAGAGCCGTACCGGCTGGAGGGCAAGAAGACGATCGGCCTGGAGATCGCCGAGCAGCTTGGCTGGCGCGTGCCCGACGTGATCTTGTGCCCGTCCGGCGGCGGCGTCGGGCTCATCGGAATCTGGAAGGCGCTGCAGGAGCTGGCCAAGCTTGGCTGGATCGAATCTAAAGTCCCGCGCCTGGTCGCCGTGCAGGCCGCAGGCTGCGCGCCGATCGTCGCAGCGTTCGAGCGGGACGAGCCGACGACGTCGGCATGGCCCGATGCGCGGACGGCGGCATTCGGGCTGACGGTGCCTGCTCCACTCGGCGGCTTCCTCGTGCTGGAGGCGGTGCGGGCGACCGGCGGCTGCGCCATCGCGGTCACCGACGCTGAGTTGCTTGTGGCCCAGGCGCTGACGGCCCGCCTTGAGGGGGCCTGGATCTGCCCCGAGGGAGCCGCATGCATCGCTGCGGCAAGCCAGCTGCACGAGTCCGGCTGGCTCGGTGCCGGCGACGAAGTGGTCGTCCTCAACACCGGAGCCGGGCTGAAGTACCCGGAAACCGTCACGGCAGACCTGCCGGTGCTACCGCTCGACTCCCCGATACCCGCACCGGACCCGGCCGTCGTCAGCTGACCCCAGCCGCCAAGCAGTCCGGCCGGACCATTTCTTGATCATGTAATGATATGGCTCTACTGGCGCCCAGAAACTACATGATCATGGAAGAGGGCCGACCGTCAGCAGATCTTGTGCACCCAGCCGTGCGGATCCGGGAGCTGACCGTACTGGATACCGAGAAGCTGATCACGCAGCCTCATCGTCACCTGCCCAGGTTCGTTGCCGATCGACCAGCCGCCGGCAGACCCCTTGACCTCGCCGACCGGCGTGATAACGGCCGCGGTCCCGCAGGCGAACACCTCGGTGATCTCGCCTGACTCACAGCCCGCCCGCCACTGATCCACCGAGATCGGCTCTTCCGAGGCGGGGATGCCAAGGTCAGCCGCCAGGGTCAGCAGCGAGTCCCTGATTACCCCTGGCAACAGCGTGCCGGTCAGCGGCGGGGTCACGATCCGCGCGTCGTCACCGGAGCCGAAGACGAAGAAGAGGTTCATACCGCCCAGTTCCTCGACCCACCGGCGCTCTGCGGCATCGAGCCAGACGACCTGGTCGCAACCATGGTCCATCGCCTGCCGCTGCCCGATCATCCCGCCCGCGTAATTCCCGCCTGTCTTGGCCGCGCCAGTGCCGCCGACCGCGGCCCTGATGTAGCCATCGGCGAGCCAGACTGACACCGGCCGGAGCCCGCCGGCGAAATAGGCGCCCGCCGGCGACGCAATGACGACGAACAGGAAGGACGAGGATGGATGGCTCACGCTCAGCCCGACGTGCGTGGCGATCATGAAGGGGCGCAGGTAGAGGCTGCGCTCGCTGACGGTGGGTACCCAGTCCCGGTCCTGCGTCACCAGCAGCTCGAGTGCGTGAATGAACGTGTCCTGTGGCAGCTCGGGCATCGCCATCCGGCGGGCGGAGTTGATGAGCCTCGCAGCATTGGCGGCCGGCCGGAACATCACGATGGGACCGCCGGCCTGCCGGTAGGCCTTCAGCCCTTCGAAGATCTCCTGGCCGTAGTGGAAGACGTGGCTTGCCGGATTCAGGCTGAGCGGACCGTACGGGCGCAGCTGGGCGTCATGCCAGCCGACCTCGGCCGTCCAGGCGATCGTCATCATGTGATCGGTGAACACCCGGCCGAATCCTGGATCGGCCATGAGCTCGGCTCGCCGGGCCGCAGGAACGGGCTCAGCGGTCGGGTTTAGGGCAAATGAGATGTCATGATTCGCATCTGCGGTCATCGATGCACCTTCCCTGAGTCCGGCCATGGCGCCGTTGCCAAGACCGTCACTGCCAAAGCTAGCTCGCCACCCGCTCTGCTATGTCGTCCCCGATCTCCGGCGTTGCCCGCGGGGACCACGCCCCCTGTCGTTCCAGCAGGTCATCGGATACGGCCTGCTCGATCCTGGCGGCCTCGGCCGTCAGTCCAAGATGCTGGCAGAGCATGGCCGCGGAAAGGATCGCCGCCGTCGGATCAGCCTTCTGCATGCCCGCGATGTCCGGAGCGCTGCCGTGGACCGGCTCGAACGTGCTCGGCGCCGTGCGCTCCGGATTGATGCTTGCCCCGGCGGCGAGACCGATCCCGCCCGCCACGGCCGCGCCGAGCGAGGTCAGGATGTCGCCGAAGAGGTTGTCGGTGACGATGACGTCGAAGCGCTCTGGCTTGGTGAGGAAGTAGACGGCCGCGGCGTCCATGTGGCAGTACTCGGTGCTGATACCGGGGAACTCCGCCGCGGCCTCGGTGACCGCGCGCCGCCATAGGTCGCCTGCATACGCGAGCACGTTGGTCTTGTGCACCAGCGTGAGCTTGCGCCGCGGCCGCTGGGCCGCGCACTGCAGCGCGTACCGCGCCACCCGCTTGACCCCGAAGGCGGTGTTGATGCTCTCCTGCGTCGCCACCTCTTCTGGGGTCCCGCGCCTCATGATCCCGCCTGCCTCGATGTAGGGACCCTCGGTGCCCTCGCGCACAACGAGCATGTCGATCGACTCGCTCCGCACCCCGGCCAGCGGGGTTGCCACGCCAGGGTAAAGGCGCACGGGGCGGAGGTTGACGTACTGATCGAACTCGAACCTGAGCTTGAGCGGGAGGCCGCGCTCCAGCACACCGCTCGGCACGGTCGGGTCACCGACCGCGCCGAGCAAAATCGCATCCTGGCCGGATAGTTCGGACAGGACGGCCTTCGGCAGCACCTCGCCGGTCCGGTTGTAGCGCTCCGAGCCCAGGTCATAGCTGGTCGGGTCGATACCGACGGTGCCGAGCGCGCCCAGGACCTTGATCGCCTCGGCGACAACTTCCGGGCCGATCCCGTCGCCGCCGATGACTGCAAGCCTGATGCTCCGCTCTGCCACGGCAGTACCTTACTGGCCGGCCTGAGCCGGATGGCAATATCGGCATCCGGCGCCGACATCGGCGACCTCCGCCGCCGCCGCCGGTCGGCCGGCCAGGTCGGCTGGCCCGGTCGGCTGGCCCGGTCGGCTGCTTGTCGTAGGCCGCAGGCGAACCGGTCAGGTCCCGTCGAGGTCGACGACCGTCGCCAGCGTGGCGCCTGTCCCATCGGCGATCTCGGTGAGCACCTCGGGCGGCACAGCCGAGTCAACCGAGAGGACGATCATGGCGTCGCCGCCCTGGGCATGCCGGCAGACCTGCATCTGGGCGATGTTGATCTGCCGGCTGCCGAGCCGCTGGCCGACGGTTCCCACCACGCCGGGCCGGTCGACGTAACCCAGGAAGATCATGTGCGCGGCCGGGGCGATCTCGGCGGCGAGCCCGTTGACCTCAACCAGGCGCTCGGACTGGCGCAGTCCGCTCAAGGTGCCGCCGAGCGAGACGAGCCTGCCGTCGGGAGCGGTGCCGCGGATCGTGAGCAGGTGCCGCCAGTCCTGGCTCACCTCGTCGGCGGTCATCGTGACCTCGACTCCGCGTTCCTTGGCGACCAGCGGCGCGTTGACATAGGTGACCGGCTCCTCGGTCACGTCCGCGAACAGCCCCTTCATCACGGCCAGCTCAACGACCCTGATATCGAGGCTCGCGATCTCGCCCTTGACCTCGATGGCGACCGCGGCGGTTGCACCCCCGGCGAGGGCGGCAAAGATCCGCCCCAGTTTTTCGGCGAGCGGTAGCCACGGCCGCAGTTCCTCGGCGACGATGCCGCCCTGCACGTTGACGGCATCCGCCACGAACTCGCCGTCGAGGGCGAGCCGGACCGACCTCACGACCTGAGTGCCAGCCTTCTCCTGAGCCTCGGAGGTGCTGGCGCCGAGATGCGGCGTCACGACTACGTTGTCGAAGCCGAACAGAGGGCTGTCGGTGCACGGCTCCTTGGCATACACGTCGATGCCCGCGCCCGCAACGCGGCCCTCCCGCAGCGCCGCCGCCAGCGCGACCTCGTCCACGATCCCGCCCCGCGCGGCATTGATGATCCGGACCTCGGGCTTTACCTGATGCAGTTCGCGGTCGCCGATCAGGCCGACGGTCTCGGCGTTCTTCGGCAGGTGCACGCTGATGAAGTCGGCCTCAGCCAGCAGTTCGTCCAGACCGACCATGCGCACCCCGAGCTGAGTCGACCGGGCGGCGGAGACGTACGGATCGTAGGCAATCACCCTCATCTCGAAGGCGGCCAGCCGCTCGGCCACCATCGCCCCGATCCGCCCGAGGCCAAGGATGCCGATGACCTTGTCCTGAAGCTCCACTCCCGTGTAGGCGGAGCGGTCCCATTGGCCGCTCCTCAGCGACGCCATTGCCTGCGGAACGTTGCGGGCCAGCGCGAGCAGCAACGCGATGGCATGCTCGGCCGCGCTGACGACGTTAGAGGCGGGCGCGTTCACGACCATGACGCCGGCCTTCGTCGCGGCCTCGACATCGATGTTGTCGAGCCCGACGCCCGCCCTGGCAATTACGCGCAGCTTTGGCGCGTGGCTGAGGGCCTCGGCATCGATCTTCGTTGCACTGCGCACGATGACGGCGTCAGCGTCGCCAAGCGCCGACAGCAGTTTGTCCCGATCGCCACCGTCGGTATAACGGACTTCGTAGGAGGACTCAAGTAGCGCGATTCCGGCTGGGGAGAGCGCCTCGGCCACGAGTACGACAGCAGGCACGGGTCCTCCGTAGCGCGTCGGGCTTCACAGTCTATCGGTGAGCTTGTGAACCTCTTCACAACCGCCGGGCCCGCCCGGCCTAGCCGGCCGGCGCCGTCGCGGCCGCGTCGGAGGCCGACCCGGCAAGTCCGGCCTCGCCATCGTGAGCGATCGGCTCGCGTGGCTCGTCCTCATGGTCCGCGCTTTGTTCAGCTGGCTCGCCGCGGGCGTGCCTGAGGTCGGCGAAGCTCTCGACGCCTGGCGCGGTCATCGGCTTGGCTACCAGGAATCCCTGTCCGAGGCCGCAGCCCATGGCTCGCAGCAGCTCAAGCTGTTCCGGCCGCTCGATGCCCTCGGCGACGACCTCGATGCCCAGGTCGTGCCCGACCTGCACGATCGTCCTGGTCAGCATCGCCAGCGTCCCGTCGGTACCGAGCCCGGCGACAAATGACGGATCGATCTTGATGATGTCGACCGGGAGCTGACGAAGATAAGCGAGCGAGGCGTAGCCCGTGCCGAAGTCGTCGATGGCCAGCCGCACGCCGAGCTGCCGGAGCCCGCCAAGCTCGTCGAGTATCGGCCCGGCCACCTCTATGAGCACGCGCTCGGTGACCTCGAGGGTCAGCGCGGATCGAGGCAGCCCGGAGTCGTCGATGGCAGTGAGCACCAACTCCGCGAACCGGGGCGCGCTCACCTGGCGGAGAGAGAAGTTCACCGACAACCCGATCTGCCAGCCTGTCTCCCGCCACTGCGCCGCCTGCTGGCAGGCCTCGCGTAGCACCCAGTCGCCGAGCGCGACAATCAGTCCCGACTCCTCGGCAATGCTGAGGAACTCAGCCGTCGGCACCTGCTCACCGCGGCGAGACCAGCGCACGAGGGCCTCTACGCCGGCCACCCGCGAGGTCGAGAGCTCCACCAGCGGCTGATACTCGATGGTCAGGCCGCCCTCCGCGATGGCCTGGCGCAGGTCGGTCGCGAGCTCCAGCCGCCTGATGACATCGGCATGCATGTGGGCCGCGAAGACCTCAACCTTGTCGCCGCCGGCCTCCTTAGCCCTGGCCATGGCCAGGTCGGCGTTGCGCAGGAGGTGCTCGCCGACGTCCGGGCCGGCGAAGGCGACGCCCAGGGCGGCCGTCATGGTGACGTCGTGGTCTGCGACCTCGAACGGGGCGGATGCGATGGCACTGGCCAGCCGCTCGGCCATGTCAACGATCTCCTGCGGGCTAGCCGGGTGCTCGACCAGGATCGCGAACTCGTCATCAGCCCAGCGGGCGACGGTGTCGTGCGCCGGGACCAGGCCCCGCAGGCGCCGCCCCACCTGGGCCAGCAGCAGATCGCCGGCCCCGTGGCCGACCGAGTCGTTGATGGCGGTGAACCCATCGAGATCGACGAAGATCGCCCCGGGGCGCTCCAGCCGATTGGCGCTCGCGCCGACCGGCTGCCGGGCGAGGAGATCCTTCGCCCGCTCCTCCAGGTAGGCCCGGTTGGGCAGGCCGGTGAGCCCGTCGTGGAAGGTCAGGTGAGTCACCTGCTTGCGCAGCGCTATCTGGTCGCTGACGTCCCTGGCCGTGACGAGCATGGCGTTCTGCCCGCCGCCTGCATACCGTGAGACGGTAGCCCGCACGTCCCGCCAGGTACCGTCCGCGGCTCGCACCTGGCAGGCGAGGCTCGCGGCCGGAGCCGTTGCGCCTGACGTGGCCAGCGCCGCGGCCCGCATCGCGCCGACCCGGTCATCGGGGTGCACCAGATCGGTCAGCCGCCGTCCGGCGAGTTGCTGCGGTTCGTACCCATAGCGCGACACGGCCTGACTGGCGTAGGTGACCAGTCCGCCCGCGTCACACAGGAGCACGACGTCGCTGGTCCGCTCGGCCAGTTGCAGGAACTTGCTGCCCGACAGCTCGGCCAGCTCCGTCGTGGCGGCTGCTCGCAGGACCAGGCCGCCGGCCCTGGTGGCCAGGGCCAGGATCAGGGCGCACCCGGCGATCACCGGGACCTGACCGCCGTTTCCCCCGGTCACAAGCGCGAACATCAACATAACGACGGCGGCCACGCTCGCGACGGTCAGCCCGAGCGCGGTCCCAAGCACAGCCGGCCAGCCTGGACGCGAGTCATCGGCCTGCTCGCCCGCGGCCGCGGGCGTGCGGTCGGGCAGGCCGCTGGCTCCGAGCACGCAGATCGCGAGCAGCCAAGCCAGCTGCGGCCCGGTCCCAGCAGGCGCACCCGAAGCGCGGGCCTGGACGGCAAGCAGATCACCGAGCGTCGCCGCCCCGAGGGCGAGGTAGGGCGGCAGCGCGGCGCGCCCGCCCCGCAGCACCACGGCCAGCGTGCCGCCGAGAACGACCAGGTCGATTAGCGGGTGGATGAGATCGACGATGAACGACCCAGCCCCGATGTCCGCAGCGAGGTAAGCGGACCGCAGCACGGCGATCCAGAAGATGCCGAAAGTCCCGAGGCTGAGCAGGGAGCCGTCAACCAGTTGGCCGAAGCGGTCGGCCGCTCGGTCGGCCGGAGCCAGCCTGATCATGCCGATGACGAGCGGGATCAGCCCAAGCAACGCGAGGAGATCGGTGAGAGACAGCTGGACTGCGGTGGGCGATGCCGACCCGACGGCAGCGACCTGGGCAATGAACGCCGCGCCCCATGCCGCAGCCGAGGCGGCGAGCCACCGGTAGGCGGGCCCGCCCGCACGCGCGTGCCGGAGCAGCAGCCCGGTCGCCGCCAGCGCGACTAGCGCGCCGACGACCGTCCATGCTGGGGACCCAGGGCTCATCGCAGACTGCCGACGGCAAATTCGTCCGCTGGGGACGCGAAGTGCCCGGACACAGTGCCCGCCGGCACCGAACGTCCGATCACCTGACCTCCTTGGTGAACAGCCTCGTCGCGGCGCGGCCACCCCGCCCTGCGGGCCTGCCTGCAGGCCCGCAGGCGCGTGTCACCGCGACGGGGAGGCCAGCGGCCTACTCGGCCTGGTGGGTATTGCTGCCGTGCCTTGGCTCCTCATCGAGCTTCTGAAAGACACGACTCGCCAGCAGCCGCCATTTGTTCCAGCAGGCGTGCGTGATTCGTCAGTGAACCTAGCGCGCTTCTCGCAAAGTGCGCGGAGCACATTGCTTAAACACTGTACGGGTCGCAGGTCACGCTTCGATTGAGGAAGGGCCTACACAAGGCGACAACTGGACGCCTCCCCGTGACGAGTCGGAAATGCGAGCCTGTGGCTGGTTATCACGGTGTGACGGAGTCGTATTGATCACGGTGCGACCAGCGGCTAGCAGTCGCCGGTGATCACGTTGGCCAACGGCTGACCGGCCAGGTAGCGGTTCCGACGTGCTGGCATCGTGGACGCCGCGTGCATTGCACAGCACGGCTCCGGGGGGAACGAAGGGTCGGACCCGGTCGAAGCCGGCCGTCAGCGTTTGCACCACCTTCAGCCGCCCCATCTGCGCCATGGCAGTGACGGCCTCGAGCGCGGGAAAGAACGGCGGCACGTAGAACTCGAGCTCCGGCGCGCTCTCCGGCAGGCTGCCGCCATCGGGCACGACGACCTCGACGGCCACGTCGTCTAGACCGTCCGTCGCGTCAGCTACTTGCTGCACGGGGACCCAGATCAGCATGCGCAGACCTCGCTCTACCGGTTCGGCCGCCCGCAGTCGCGAGCTTGCGTTCCGCCGCGCCCGGGTCCGTTGCCGTCGCAGGATACTGCCGGGTCTCGATGCGCGGAAAGAGCGGTCTGGGCCGGGGCAGGATGCCGGCCGAGTCGTCGCAGGCGGCGGCGATGCGCGCGGCCAGGTCGGGCAGGAACGGCCAGATTTCGGCGGCCAGGATCTGGCACGCCGACACGAGCGCGCCAAGCACCGCGTCCAGCCGGGTTCCGGCGGAGGCGTCGCCGGCCCGCTCGGCCCTGGCCAGGTGCCACGGCTCGGTCGCGTCCACGTAGCGGTTGGCCTGCTCGACGATCCGCCAGACCGCCGCGGCGGCGGCGCGGAAGTCGAAGTCTGCCAGCGCCGCCCGCACGCCCGCGGGTGCCCGCTCGATCGCGGTTCGCAGGCCGGCCGCGTCCTCGGGCCAGTCCGGCGCGCCGGCCGCGGAACCGGGCCCGCCCGGAACCGCGGCCAGCCACCTGGTCGTGCCGGCCGGCCACGGGCAGGGCCTGATGACCCCGGCCCGGCTTGAATGGACCAGCGCGACGACCCGGCTGACCAGGTTGCCAAGGCCGTTGGCGAGATCCTCGTTCGCCCTGGCGATCAGCCGCTCAACGCTGAAGTCGGTGTCGCCCGTCCTCGGCACCTCGCGCAGCAGCCACCAGCGCAGCGCGTCGACCCCGTACTCGCCGGCCAGCTCGACCGGGTCGGTCCGGCGACGGCTGGACTCGGGCGCCGACTTGCTGATCTTGTGGCCGTCCACGGTGAGATAGTCGTGCACGAAGATCTCGGTCGGCACCGGTTCCCCCGCCGAGAGCAAGATGGCGGGCCAGTAGACGGCATGGAACCGCAGGACGCCCTTGCCGACCAGGTGCACCCGCCGGTCGGCGCCCGTCCACCACCGCTCGTAATCCTCGCCGCGGGTGCCGTAGCCGAGCGCGGTGACGTAGTTACCGAGCGCGTCCCACCAGACGTAGATCACCTGACCGGGGTCGCCGGGAACACCGATCCCCCAGCCCCGCGCGCGGGCCACGGAGCGCGAGATGCTGAAGTCCTCGAGGCCGCCGGCGATGAACCCGAGCACCTCGTTGCGGCGTTCGGCCGGCTCGATCCTTAGCCGGCCGGAGCTGATCAAGTCGTGCAGCCTGCCGGAATATCTGGACAGCCGGAAGAACCAGTTCTCTTCGGCCACCAACTGCGGCGGCGTGCCGTGCTCCGGGCAGTTGCCGCTATCCAGCTCGGCCTCGGTATAGAACTGCTCGCACCGGACGCAATACAGCCCTTCGTACGACCTGCGGTACAGGTCACCGCTGGCCTCGCACGCGCGCCACAGCCGCTCCACGCCCGGCCGGTGCCGTGGGTCGGTGCTCGTTCGGATGAAGTCATCGAAGCTCAGCGACAGATCGCCGCGCAGCGCCGCGAACGCGCTGGCGTTGCGGTTCACCAGTTCCCTGGTGGTGATCCCCTCCGCCTCCGCCGCGAGGACGTTCGTGAGCGAGTTGTCGTCGGTGCCGCTTTGCAGCCGGACCTCGTCGCCGATCCGGCGATGATGGCGGGCTAGCACGTCGGCTTGCACGAGCTCGAGCGCATGCCCTAGATGCGCGCGCCCGTTAACGTAAGGGATGGTGGTGCTGAGGTAAAGCCTGGTTGCGGTCATCGGAACCTCCTGGGGAAGAAGTCAGGGGCACCGACCCCGCACATGAATCGAGGCCCCCGGGGGCCTCGTGCGGACTACGTCCGAGCGTACTGAGATGGCCCCGGCTAGCGGGGCATCATCACCGAATACGCGCAGATCTGCATGCGCTCACTATACCTGACGTCGGCCCCTGCCGGCCTCTGGCTCTAGCCGGTGGCCGGTGCCAGCGTGAAGTCCACGTCGACGACGTAGCGGACGTCCGGCGGATCATCGGGCGCCGCGGGACGGAACTCGCTGATCAGGGAGTCGCGGACGCCGAAGACCGCATCGCTGCCCAGGTGCTCGTTGGCCGAGTCGAATATGTGGGTCGTGACCGGCTCGTAGCCTTGGCCCGACAAGATCACGTGGACGTGCGCCGCCCGGTAGTTGTGCCGTCCGGTCGCACGGTAGATGTTACCGACCGGACCATCGATCGGAACGGGGTAGCTCACCGGCCGCGAGGTCCGGAAGGCGAAGCCGCCGTCCGGGCCGGTCGTGAAGACCCCGCGCAGGTTGAAGTCCGGCTGCTGCGGATCCTGGATGTCGTAAAGCCCGTTGCCGCTGCCCTGCCAGACGTCGAGCGTGGCGCCATCGACCGGATTCCCTGCCGTGTCCGTGACCCGGCCGCGAATCAGCGCCACGGGGCCGTCCTCCGGACGCCCGATGTGCTCGCCCATCTCCCGGCGCGGCGCGCCCGGCCGGTAGAACGGCCCGAGCACCGTGGGCTCGGTGGCGCCAGCCACCGCATTGATGGTCTCGACCAGCGATGAGAGCCCGAGCGTGTCGGACAGCAAGATGAATTCCTGGCGCTCCGGGTCGCACTTCTGCCCCACCGCGGTCAGGAACTCCAGGCCCGCCATCCACTCCGCCGTGGTCAGGCCGGTCTCGGTCGCGAACGCGTGCAGGTGCGTGATCAGCGCGGCCAGCAACTCGCGCAGCCGCGGATCTGGCGTCGCGGCGTAGGCCTGCAAGACCTCGGCGGTCACTTTCTCTGCGGCGACACCGCGGGCATTCATGGTCATCTCCCTCGCAGCCTAGCCGCGGCCGGCCCCGACGGCCAGGCCGCCTGCCGAGGCGGGACGTGGATCTTCAGCCTCGGCGCCGCGGCTCAGCCGACGCAAACGGCGGTTAGCTCAGCCGCTCCAGGATGAGTTGGCGCGCCCTGCTCGCGTCGGCCCGGCCCTTGGTCGCCTTCATCACCGCGCCGACGAGTGCCCCGACCGCGGCCGTCTTGCCGTCGCGGATCTTCGCCGCGATGTCCGGGTTGGCCGCGATGGCAGCGTCGACGGCCTCGGTCAGCGCGCCGTCGTCGCTCACCACGGCCAGGCCGCGGGCCGCGACGACCTCATCCGGCGAGCCCTCGCCGGCCAGGACGGCCTCCAGCACCTGCCTGGCCAGCTTGTCGTTCAGCGCCCCCGCCTTCACCAGCGCGCTGACCCTGGCCACGTTGGCCGGGGTCACCGGCAGCGAAGAGAGCTCCACACCGGACTTGTTGGCGTGCATGGCCAACTCGCCCAGCCACCATTTGCGCGCGTCGGCTGGCGAGGCGCCGGCGGCAATGGTCTGGGCGACTAGGTCGATCGCGCCGGCGTTACGAAGCCAGGTCATCTCCTGGTCGGAGAAGCCCCACGCCTCCTGCAGCCTTGCCCGCCGGGCGGCGGGCAGTTCCGGCAACGAGGCACGCAACTGCTCCACCCACTCGGCAGGCGGCGCGACCGGCACCAGGTCGGGCTCGGGGAAATAGCGATAGTCCTGCGCCTCTTCCTTGCTGCGCCCCGATGTGGTCGTCCCGTTGTCTTCGTGGAAGTGCCGGGTCTCCTGCACGACGCGCCCGCCCGCATCGAGAATCGCTGCCTGCCGCTCGATCTCGAACCTGACTGCTCGCTCGACCGACCGGAGCGAGTTCACGTTCTTGGTCTCCGTCCGCTTCCCCCACTCCGCGGCGCCGATCGGCGCGAGTGAAGTGTTCACGTCGGAGCGCAGTGAGCCTTCTTCCATCCGCACGTCGGACACGTCGAGGGCCTGCAACAGGCCGCGCAGCTCGGTCACGTAGGCCCGGGCGACCAACGGCGCCAGCGACCCGGTCCCGGTCACTGGCTTCGTCACGACCTCGACCAGGGGTATGCCCGCCCGGTTGTAGTCGACCAGCGAGTACTCGGCACCGTGGATCCGGCCGGTCGCGCCGCCGACATGCAGGGTCTTGCCGGTGTCCTCTTCCAGGTGCACCCGCTCGATGCCGACGCGGAATTCCTGCCCTTCCACCGTCACGTCCAGGTAGCCGTCGGTGCACAACGGCTCGTCATACTGGGAGATCTGAAAGTCCTTCGGCATGTCCGGGTAGAAGTAGTTCTTCCGCGCGAAGCGGCACCACGTCGCGATCGAGCAGTTCAGCGCCAGCCCGATCTTGATCGTGTACTCGATCGCGGCCCGGTTGGTCACGGGCAGCGACCCTGGCAGCCCGAGGCACACCGGGCACACGCTGGTGTTAGGCGGCGCGCCGAACTCGATCAGGCAGCCGCAGAACATCTTCGTCATGGTGCCGAGTTCGACGTGCGTCTCGAGCCCGATGACCGGCTCGTACCTGGACAGCGCCTCGTCGTAGGGCACCAGTTCGGCGACGCTCATGGCCGTATCTCCCGCTCGCCTCGGGGGCGCCAGAAGGTGACGCCTTCCCTCGTCGCTCGTTCCTCGCTCCTCAGCCCAGACGCCACCGCGCCACCGCGCTCGCTCATTTCCCCAGTCCCTTCGCCTGAGCCAGCAGCGGGCCGCCCCAGCGCTGTTCGAGCGCCGTTTCGAGCGCCGCCGCGACCCGATAGGTTCGGTCGTCGGCCATCGCGGGGGCCATCACCTGGAGCCCGACCGGGAGACCGTCCTCCGGCGCTAGACCGCAGGGCACGGAGATGGCCGCGTTCCCCGCCAGGTCGGAAGGAATCGTGCACAGGTCGGCCAGGTACATCGCCATCGGGTCGTCCACGCGCTCCCCGATCGGGAAGGCCGTGGTCGGGGTCGTCGGTGATATCAGCACGTCAACCTGCTCGAACGCGGCGTCAAAGTCGCGCGTGATCAGCGTGCGGACCTGCTGCGCCTTTCCGTAATAGGCGTCGTAGTAGCCGCTGGACAGCGCGTACGTGCCGAGCATGATGCGGCGCTTGACCTCAGGCCCGAAACCGGCCTCCCTGGTCAGCGACATGACCTCCTCGGCGCTGGCCACGCCGTCGTCGCCGACCCGCAGCCCGTAGCGCATCGCGTCGAACCTGGCCAGGTTGGACGACGCCTCACTGGGCGCGATCAGGTAGTAGGCCGGGAGCGCATAGGTGAAGTGCGGGCATGAAACCTCGACGACCTTCGCGCCGAGCGACTCGAGCAGCTCGACCGACTCATTGAACCGCGCCAGCACACCGCTCTGATAACCCTCGCCGCTGAATTCCGCTACCACCCCGATGCGCAGACCGCTTACGTCTGCCTGCCTGGCCGCCGCGACGACAGGGGGAACGGGGGCGTCCACCGACGTCGAGTCTCGCCAATCGTGACCCGACATGGCCTCATGCAAGAGCGCCGCGTCGAGCACGGTGCGGGCCAGCGGGCCCGGGGTGTCAAGCGACGACGCGAACGCCACCAGCCCGTACCTGGACGAGCCGCCGTAGGTGGGCTTCGTCCCGACGATCCCGCAGACCGCGGCGGGCTGGCGGATCGAGCCGCCGGTGTCGGTGCCGATGCCCAGCGGAGCCTCGTGGGCAGCAACCGCTGCGCTCGAGCCGCCGGACGACCCGCCTGGTACCCGGCTGAGATCCCACGGGTTGCGGGAAGGACCAAACGCGGAATTCTCCGTGGACGAGCCCATCGCGAACTCGTCCATGTTCGTCTTGCCGAGGATGATGATTCCCGCCGCGCGGAGCCGCTGCGTGATCGTCGCGTCGTAGGGCGGCTGCCAGCCCTGCAGGATCTTCGATCCGCACGTGGTCGGCATGTCCTCGGTGGTGAGCACGTCCTTGAGCGCCAGCGGTACCCCGGCCAGCGGGCCGAGCGGCTCGCCGGCTGCGCGCTTGCGGTCGACGTCCTCGGCCGCGGCCAGCGCTTCCTGCCCGGCCACGTGCAAGAACGCGTGCACGTCCGGCTCGACCGCGACGATCCGGTTCAGGTGCGCCTGGGTGACCTCGACCGCCGATGCCTCACCGGAGGCGACGACCGCGGCGATCCGCGCCGCCGTCAATTGCGTCAGCTCAGTCGCCATCGGTCACTCCTCCGTGAGGATGCGCGGGACCCGAAACCTGGCCTGCTCGGTCGCGGGCGCTCCGGCCAGGGCCTGCTCCGGGGTCAGGCACGGCACTTCGGTGTCGTCGCGGAACACGTTGTTGACCGGCACGGCATGCGTCATCGGCGGGATGCCCTCGGCCACGACCTCCTGTACTCGCGCCACCGCGGCGATGATCTGGTCAAGCTGGCCGGCGAAGTGATTGAGCTCAGCGTCGGTCAGGGCCAGCCTCGACAGCCTGGCCAGGTGCGCTACCTCGTCCCTGGTGATGGACATGCAGGCCATCCTATTGGCCGCGTTACGCCCAGGCCGAAGGCATTACCAGGGCCGGGCTGGCAGGCCGCTCTCATGGTTTTGTCAGAGGCGCCAGCCGGATGGTGGCATCACCGCGGGCCGGCGCGGTCCGGGGCGGTGGCCGTTGATCGGCCGGGCCTGCCGATCGCGCTCGCCGTGCTCGGCCAGCCAGGCGGTCGCCGAGACGGCGTTAAGCGGCCGGCAGAAGTGCCAGCCCTGCGCGGCTACGCATCCCATGGCCAGCAGCGCGGCGGCGATATCCGCGGACTCCACGCCCTCGGCGACCGATCGGATGCCGAGAGCCGAGGCGAGGTCGACGATCGACTTGACGACGACCTCGTCGTCCGGCGACTCGAGTATCCGGCCGACGAAGGAGGAGTCGACCTTTACCTCGCACACCGGCAGCCGCTTGAGCCGAACCAGCGAGGAGTACCCCGTTCCGAAGTCATCAAGGCTCAGCGCGACGCCAGCCTCGGCCAGCGCCTCCGCGGTCGCCACGGCATGGGCGGGCTCGCTCGTGAGGACCCGCTCGTCAATCTCGATCAGCAGCGTTTCTGGCGGCAGGCGATGCCGGGCGAGGCCCTCAGCGACCAGGTCGGCCAGCCCGCTGTCGAGCAGGTCCCGGCCTGACACGTTCACCGACACCTGGGTGGTCATGCCCGACTGGCGCCAGAGCGCGGCCTGGGTCAGGGCACCGTCGATGACGAACGCGGTGACCTCACGCATCAGGTATGACTGCTGCACCTGCGGGATGAAGTCGTCTGGCGCGATCACGCCTCGCTCCGGATGCTGCCAGCGGACGAGTGCCTCCATGCCGGCCACGCGCCGGTCGGTGAGATAGACCTTCGGCTGGTAGTGCAGTTCGAGCTCACCGCGGTCGAGGGCCCGGCGCAGGTCGCCGAACAGGGCGAGCCGCGCCGGCGAGTTGCGGTCGAGGTCGGCCACGTACCGCTCGACCCCGCTCCGGCGCTGCTTGGCCAGGTACATGGCCACGTCCGCCCGCTGCATCAGCAGTTCGCCGGCGGTCGCGTCGTCGGGGTACATGGCGATGCCGATGCTGACCTCGATGACGAACGACATGCCTTCGAGCCGGATCGGCTCGGCCACCGCGGCCCGGAGCCTGGCGGCGACCTCGCGGGCGACGCTGGCCTCCTTGACCGCGGGCAGCAGCACGGCGAACTCGTCGCCACCGAGCCTGGCCACCATGTCGCCGGGCCTGATGCTGTGCGTCAGGCGGTGTGCGACCAGCCGCAGCAGCCGGTCGCCGACCGCGTGGCCGAGCGTGTCGTTGACCTCCTTGAGACCGCGGTCAAGGTCGAGCAGCAGGAAACCGACCTTGGTGCTGGAGACGGTCGCCTGGGCCAGCATGTCGTCCAGCTTCCTGATCAGCATCTTGCGGTTGGAGAGTCCGGTGAGCTCGTCGTGATGCGCCTGGTGCTCGCGCTGCACCGACATCGCGGCGTTGGCGTAGATAGCGGCCAGCGGGAAGGCGAACAACAGTACGAACTGGGCGGACCCGGTGGCGATGGCCAGCGCCGCCAGCGGCGCGGTCGCGACTAGGACGAGGTTGACGAAGGCCTGATAGCCGATCGTGCGCCGGATGGCCGTCAGGGCGCCCTCGCGCGAGTGAAGCCCGATGGCGACCGTGATGATCAGGAAGTTAACCGCGAAGTACGCGACGCCCGCCAGCAGGATCTTCGGCACGGCCCATATGCCCTCGTCGCCGAAATGCCAGGGATTCGCCGGCGAGTACCTGAAGTCAAGCCCGTACAGCACCGCCCAGGCAGCCGCCGTGCTCAGCGTGGCCGAGGCCGCGTTGAACGCGGCCCGGTGCACGGCCTTGCGCTGGGCCACGAGTACGCCAAGCAACGAGGTGGCCCGCAGCAGCACGGCAATCGGCAGGCCCCAGACGATCAACACGGCCAGGCAGAACGTGTTCGAGGCCTTAGGAGCCTCGAGCCGGGACCGGCCGGGTGTGACGATCGGCCAGATCTGGCTCAGCACGACCATCGCCGCCAGAACCCAGAACAGCGGGTGGTCGGCTATGCCGTTCAGGCCCGTGAGGCGGGACATGCTCAGGGCGAAGACGAACGCGCCGGCCAGCGTGAACACGGCCATGTGAAACCACAACGGAGACCCGACCCGCGGGCCGATGTCCCTGGTATCGCTGGGGTCCCTCATGGCTCCTCACCGGACATCCGGTCGCTGAGTGTGCAGGTCTCGGTGCTTTCCGTGAATGCTACGGCAGAAAGCGTACTTCCCGCAGCCAATCGCACACTATCCGTTACAACCGACGACCCTCGCCGGTCGGCCGATAGCCGTCTTGCTTCTCTGTGCACAAGCGTCCTCGGCATCTAGGACCTGGCCCTGGCTCGTTGCGCCGTCCACCACCCGCTGCGGCCGTGCCCGGTTGTGAGCAATCGGTTGCAGCGGCGAGCGCGAGCCTGGGTGGGGTGCAGCGGCTGCCGGGTCGGGCAGGTCGGCAGCTACCCGTCTGATGGCAGCACACACATACCGTTATCGTCCAGCACCGCCGCGTGTTGCGTGGCCGATTCAGCGACCAGGACCCGAATTGGGCGGCCGGCGGGCCTGACCGGCAGCCCGAGCCGTGGCCTGGCGACCGTTCGCCGTTCGGGCCGCAGGCGCGGCGGTCAGGCCGAGCCCTCGCGTGGCCGCCAGGCCGAGCCCTCGCGTGGCCGCCAGGCCGAGCCCGCAGGCGCAATCGCGGCCGTCAGGCCGATCCGGCGGCCGCGCGGGCGGCGTCGGGCCCCTCGGACAGCAACAGGCGCAGCCCGTCCTCGTCCAGCACCGGGACGCCAAGGGAGACGGCCTTGTCCAGCTTGGAGCCGGGGTTCTCGCCCGCCGCCACGAAGCTGGTCTTCCTGGACACCGAGCCCGAGACCTTGCCGCCGAGCGCCTCGACGGCCTCGGCGGCCTCGTCCCTGGTGTAGCCGGGCAGGGTGCCAGTCAGCACGACGGTGATGCCCGCCAGCGGCCCGCCGCCGGCCGCGGCCTGGTCCGGCCGAGCTGGCGGCACGAAACCCGGCGTCTCCAGCACGACCCCGGCCGCGCGCCACTTGCCGACGATCGCCTGATGCCAATCCACGGTGAACCACTCCCGGATCGAGGCGGCGATCGTCGGCCCGACGTCCTCGACGCTCACCAGTTCCTCCTCCGAGGCCGCCGCGATCGCGGCGACCGAGCCGAACGCGGCCGCCAGCGCGCGCGCAGCCGTCGGGCCGATGTGCCTGATCGACAGCGCAACCAGCATCCGCCACAGCGGCCGGTGCCTCGCGTCCTCGAGGTTGCCAAGCAGCCGCGCCGCGTTGATCGTCAGCGACCCGGCCTTGTTGACGAAGAACGGCACCCCAAGCAGGGACTGCTCGCTGAGGCCAAAGAGGTCCCCCTCGTCGGTCACCAGCCCTGAATCCAGCAGGGCCACCGCAGCCTCGTACCCGAGCACCTCGATGTCCAGCGCGCCCCGGCTGGCCAGGTGGAAGAGCCGCTCACGCAGCTGGGCCGGGCACGACCGCGCGTTCGGGCAGCGCCAGTCGACCCCGCCGTCCTCGCGCGCCAGCGTCGTCCCGCAGGCCGGGCACCGCGTCGGGAACTCAAAGGCCCGCTCGCTGCCGGTCCTCAGGTCCACAACCGGCCCGACCACCTCGGGAATGACGTCGCCGGCCTTGCGCAGTACCACCATGTCCCCGATGAGCACGCCCTTGCGGGTGATCTCGTCCGCGTTGTGCAGCGTGGCGTTCTCGACGGTGGAGCCGCTCACCTTGACCGGCTCCATCACGGCGAACGGCGTGACTCGTCCGGTCCGGCCCACGTTCACGCGGATGTCAAGCAGCCGGGTGTTGACCTCCTCGGGCGGGTACTTGTACGCGATGGCCCACCGCGGCGCCCGGCTGGTGGAGCCGAGGCGGCGCTGGGTCGCGGTGTCGTCGATCTTGACTACGACACCGTCGATCTCGTACGGCGGGTCGTGCCGGTGCTCGGCGTAGTACGCGATGTACTCCCGCACGCCGTCGATGCCGGGCACGACCTTGTACAGGTCGCTGACCGGCAGGCCCCAGGACCGCAGCCGCTCATACCAGCCGGACTGGCTTTCCGGCACGTCGGCCAGGCCCTCGACCAGCCCAACCCCGTGCAAGATCATGTTGAGCGCACGGGACGCGGTGATCCGCGGGTCCTTTTGCCGAAGCGAGCCCGCCGCCGAGTTGCGCGGGTTCGCGAACGGCGCCTTCCCGGCCTCGGTAAGCCGCACGTTCAGTTCCTCGAACGCCTTCACCGGCAGGAACACCTCGCCGCGAACCTCCAGTACGTCCGGCCAGCCCGAGCCGGACAGCCGCGTCGGGACGGCCGCGATCGTCTTGACGTTCGGGGTCACGTCCTCGCCGGTGACTCCATCCCCCCTGGTAGCGGCTCGCTGCAGCCGCCCCCTGCGGTAGACGAGGGCCACCGCCAGGCCGTCGATCTTCAGCTCGCACACGTACGGGCCGCCGCCCTGATCGCCGGCCGCACGGTGCCGCTCTGCCCGCGCCACCCAGCCATCGAGGTCCTCGTCCGAGAACACGTTGTCCAGGCTCTCCATCCGCTGCAGGTGCTGCACGGCCGCGAAGTCGGTGGAGATCATCCCGCCGACCCGCTGGCTGGCCGAGTCGGGCGTGCGCAGCTCGGGAATCTGCTCCTCGATGCTGACTAGTTCGCGCATCAGCGCGTCGTACTCGGCGTCGGAGATCACGGGCGAGTCGAGCACGTGATAGCGGTACTGGTGCTCAAGCAGATCGGTCGAAAGCTCCGCGTGCCGCTTCCTGGGATCTTGGTCCGCCATCGGGTGCTCTCCTCGGTCGCCGTTAGGTCAGATCGGGTTGATCATCTCGGGCGCGATCCGCGCCGCTTCACGGCAGTGCTCGAGCGCCGCCCGCGCCGCCGCGGACGACACGCCCGCCAGCCCGCACCCAGGCGTGATCACGACCAGGGCAGCCAGCAGCTCGGATGCCAGCCCGGTCTTGCGCCACAGGTCCACCACCGCCTGGGCGGTCTGTCGCGCGGGCAACGGCGGGCCGCTGACCAGCCGCACCGCGGCGGACGTCGGCAGCGCCCCGACCATCAGCGCGACCCCGGCCTCGGCCAGCTCGGCCACCAGGTCGATATCGGCGTTGCGGAGCAGGCCGAGATCGAAACCGACGGCCTGCGCGCCAGCATCGGCTATTTCACGGAACGAGGTGTGGTCGGCACAGCAGTGCACCGCCGTGCTGGCTGCGGCCGAGGCGGCTGCCAGCACTTCTGCGAGCCGCTCGCTCGCCGTCACCGGCTCCAGCGCCCGGACGAAGTTCAGCCCGCTCGCCGTCGGAACCCGGCCCGCCAGCGCGGCCGGCAGCGAGGGCTCGTCGAGCTGGAGTACCACCGCCGCGCCCGGCACCCGCTTGCGGACGTCGGCGACATGCGCGGCGAGCCCTTCGGCCAGCGAGGCGGTCAGGTCGGCCAGCGCCCCCTGGTCGGACAGGGCGGGGTCCAGGCTGTGGGTCAGCTCGAGCGCCGCGGCCAGCGTGACCGGGCCGCAGGCCTGAATCTTCAGCGCCCCTTCGTAGCCGTCCGCGATCTCCTCGAGCGTGTCGAGGTCGTGGGAGAGGAATCCGGCCGCCCGGCTCGCGTCCCGGCCGGGCCGGTCGGCCAGCTTCCAGCCCCTGGTCGTCGTCTGCACCGGCATGTCGACCAGGAACGCCGCAGTCCGGCCGGTGAGGTCGGCGCCAGGGCCGCGGGCGGGCAGCTCGGGCAGGTACGGCAGGTCAGGCAGTTCCCCGAACACCACCCGGCAAGTCTGAGCCGGATCGGTGCCCGGCATCGAACCGACGCCGGTCGCGCTCGCCGCCGGCCAGGCGAAATGCTGGCTCTGCTCATCCACGCTCAGAGCCTAACGGCGCGGGCCGACATACCGCCTGCTCGCTGTTAGTCCTGGCTGCTGCACCGCCGGGCCCCGGTGATCGCGGCGGTGCAGCAGCGGCGGCCGGGCGCGGTGCTAGCTCGGGGACAGCCCCCAAGCCCCGGCCGGCGCAGCCGATAAGGCCGGCTACGACCTCGAACTGGTGCTGTGCTCGCGCGAGCCATTGGGCTCGTCGCGGCCGGTGACCCCGTCCTGTTCCTTGCGGACGTAGCGGCCGAGGATGATTCTGGCCAGCTGGGCCATCGCGCCAGGCGCGCTCCTGTGCTCCAGCGTCATGTAACGCTCTTCCTGCCTGATGCCGATGATCACTACAATCGTGACCACCACCACAAGTCCGAACCCCGCTCCGGCGGCGAAAATAATCGCACCGAGTGCTGCCATGGCTGGCCTTACCTCCAACCAGCGTTCGTCCTATTTGATCTAGTGGGCCGACCGGTCTGTTGGCGGGCGGGTCGCGACTCCCCGGCGAGTCGCGAACCCGGCGGTGACCAGAACTTGTAGTCTCATCCCTATCAAACCTATAGTTCTAGCCATCCCTACGTTTGGATCCTCTCCCAGGGTGACATGTCATCGGTTGCAGGGCAACAGCTCCAGGCCAAAGATTTGGATTGCTAGGCTGATTCCACTAGGTCCAGTCTCCCCATTTGTAGGGACACGCGGGCACCTGGAGGTGCGTAATGTTCGGCCCGCTCTACCGGCAGATAGCCGATGACCTGCAGCGTCAGATCGAGGAAGGCATCCTTGCGCCGGGCCAGCGCCTCCCGACCGAGCCCGAACTGCGAGCGCACTATGGCGCCTCTCGCAACACCGTCCGCGACGCGGTGCGCTGGCTCACCACGCGGGGGCTCGTGAGGACCAAGCCGGGCCAGGGCACCTTCGTGGTGGAGCGGGCGGAGCCGTTCATCACGACCCTGTCCTCACACCCCGAGACCGGGCTCGGCGGCGGCGAGGGCCAGGCGTTCCAGGCCGAGGTCGTGGCCCAGGGCAGGAGTCCGCGCGCCAGCCAGCCGCGAGTGTCCGTCCTGCAAGCGGCCGGCGTGGTGGCCGATGAGCTGCGGGTGGCGGCGGGCTCGTCGGTCGTCTCCAGGCACCAGGAGCGCTTCATCGACGGATCGCCGTTCTCGCTCCAGACGTCGTACTACCCGATGGGGCTCGTCCAGGCCGGCGCCGTCCGGCTGCTCGAGGCCAGCTCGATCCACCCCGGCACCGGCGCGTACCTGGGCGAGATACTCGGTTTGCGCCAGGCGAGGTACAGCGACCTGATCACGGTCAGGACCCCGACGGTCAGCGAGACGACGTTCTTCGAACTGCCAGACAGCGGCCGCGTGTCGGTCTTCGAGACGTTCAGGACGGCCTTCGACGCCGAGGACCGGCCGTTCAGGCTGACCGTTAGCGTGTTCGCAGCCGACCGGAACGAGTTCGCCGTGTTTTCAGGGGTCGTCCCGACGGAGGCCCGCACGGTGCGGAGCCCCAGGTCGGCCGAGGCCGGGACGGGTCGCGATGCCTGATCCGATCTACCGGCAGATCGCCGACAGCCTGCAGCGGGATATTGAGACCGGCAAGTTCTCCGAGGGCGACCAGCTGCCGACCGAGCAGGAGATCTCTGACGTCTGGGGTGCCTCGCGCAGCACCGTCCGCGACGCGATCAAGCAGCTCACCACCAGAGGGCTGGTAGAGGCCCACCCTGGGCAGGGCACCTTCGTCCGGCGCAAGATCACCCCGATCGTCACCAACCTGTCCGCGACGCACGACCTGGGCACCGGCGATGAGGCCCAGTACTACATCGACGTGCGCCGCCAGCACCGCGCGCCCAGGAGCACAGTCCCGCGAGTAGAAATACAGCCCGCCACCAAACTCGTGGCCAGCGAACTGCGCCTGCCGCCCGGCAGTCAGGTCGTACTAAGACATCAGCAGCGCTTCGTCGATGAGGACCCCTACTCACTGCAAACCTCCTTCTACCCCATGGAACTGGTCACGGCCCGCGGCGCGAGCCGGCTGATCGATGCAGTCGACGTCGAGGAGGGGACCGTTCAGTACCTGCGTCGCGAGTTCGGTATCGAGCAAGTCGGCTATCGGGATGTCATCACCGTCCGGTCGCCGGAATCCGCCGAGATAATGTTCTTCAAGCTGCCCGAAGACGGGCATATCGCGGTATTCGAAAACTTTCGCACGGCATATGACCAGCACGGCAACCCGATTAGGGTAACTATTACGGTGTATCCGGCTGATCGGAATTGGTTCGTTATCAACGGCACTGATCCAGCCACCAGGTAGGATGCCGGGCGGCGGCGCTAGGCAGGCAAGTCACCGGTTAGCCCTCGCGGGATGTCCGGAAAGCTCTAAGCTAGGCTCCCACCAAGCGATGCGCCAGGCTACGCCAATGCCGTCGCGGCCTTTCGGTTATGCGCTCGTCTGCACCAGCCAGCGACCAGCAGAAAGTGGCAAGCCCGATGCTTCATGTCCGGCCCGCCGGGAAAGCTGACATGCCGGTCATCCTCGGCTTGATCGCCGAGGCGGCGGCCTGGCTCGCCGACAAGGGCACCGATCAGTGGTCGAAGCCGTGGCCCGACGAGCGCCAGCGTGACGGCCGTGTCAGGCGTGGAATCCGTGACAAGTGCACCTGGATGGTCGAGGACGACGGCCGCCCGATCGCCACGATCTCATGCCGGCCGCGCGGCAATCCCAAACTCTGGACTGATACGGAGAGCGCCGAGCTGGCCGTGTACGTGTCTCGGCTGATTGTGTGCCGTGACTACGGCGGCCAGGCAATCGGGAATGAGTTGTTCGACTGGGCGGGTAAGTGGGCAGCGGCGCAATACGGCGCCCGCTGGATCAGAATTGATGTGTGGACAACGAACGCGATGCTTCACGAATATTACGAGAAGCGCGGGTTTTCGTTTATCAGAGAGTGCCATTACGTCGATTGTCCCTCGGCCATGCTTTTTCAGAAGCCGACCGCTGCCATCACAGATGCCGACGTGCCGCGGCTGCTCGAGATACCGACGCTCGCTGCGCCCAAGTCGCGCCGGCCGTCGTTAACACGCGCAATCCGCGAGCGCAGCCCAGCTCGGCAGCTGGCCGGGGTCGCCGCGATCCGGATCGCGGCCCGCTTGCTGCTGACCCATCAGGACCGCGGATCGAGCGCCCGGCGCTGAGTCGCGACGATGGTGGCGCTGCCGAGGACGGCATCGCCGTCGTAGAAGACGGCGGCCTGGCCCGGCGCTATCCCTCGGGCCGGCTGACGCAGCGTGATCCTCAGGCCGGAGCCATCCGCCTCGCAGACGGCCGGGCGCGGCTCGCCGTGCGCGCGCATCTGAACCTGGCAGTCGAGTGGCCCGCCCGGCGGCTCGCAGCCAGACCAAACCGGATCGCTCGCCTCGATCTCCAGCACGTCAAGTGCCTCGGCGGGTCCGACTGTCACCGTCCGGGACACTGGCTCGATGCTCAGCACGAACCGCGGCCTGCCATCGGGAGCGGGCCGGTCCAGGTGCAGGCCCTTGCGCTGGCCGATGGTGAAACCAAAACTCCCTTCGTGCGTGCCGAGCACTGTGCCTTCGGCATCGACGATCTCGCCGGGCGCGCTGCCAAGCTGGCCCTCCAGGAAGCCGCGGGTGTTGCCATCGGCGATGAAGCAAATGTCGTGGCTGTCTGGCTTGCCGGCCACGCCCAGGCCCCGGTCGGCCGCCTCCTCCCGCACCTGCATCTTCGTGCTGCCCGCCAGCGGGAACATGGCCCGGCCCAGTTGTTCGCTGGTCAGCACCGCGAGCACGTACGACTGATCCTTGGCTGCGTCGACACTGCGCACAAGCCGGGTCAGGCCCGCCGCGCCGGGCACGGGCTCCAGCCCGGCATAGTGACCGGTGCAGACCGCGTCGAACCCGAGGGCAACCGCCCGGTCGAGCACGGCCGCGAACTTGATCTTCTCGTTGCAGCGCAGGCAGGGATTGGGTGTGTGGCCGGCGGCGTACTCGGCGACGAAGTTCTCGACGACCTCGGCGTGGAATCGCTCGGCCATGTCCCAGACATAGAAGGGGATGCCGATGACGTCTGCGGCACGGCGGGCGTCGCGGGCGTCCTCGAGCGTGCAGCAGCCGCGCGCACCGGTACGGTAGGAACTCGGGTTGCGCGAGAGAGCCAGGTGCACGCCGGTTACGTCGTGGCCGGCCTCGGCGGCCCTGGCCGCCGCGACGGCCGAATCGACGCCGCCGGACATCGCGGCCAGCACACGGATCGTAGTCATCGCGCCCAGGATACGCAGCGGCTGGCGGGAGCGGCGACTAAGCCCGTGCTGGCCGGGCCGACGGCTACCGAGCAGCGCCGCGGGCCCGCTCCACGACCTCGCTGATGACGGCGCCAACCGCGTCCACGTCCGCCTGCTCACTGCAGTGGCCGAGCGAGAACCGCAGCGAACCGCGCGCCCGCGCCTCGTCGGCCCCCATCGCCAGCAGCACGTGGCTGGGCTGGGCGACGCCCGCGGTGCATGCGGACCCGGTCGAGCAGGCGATGCCCTTGGCGTCAAGGAGCATCAGCAGCGCATCCCCTTCACAGCCAGGGAACGAGAAATGCGCGTTCCCCGGCAGCCGGCCGGGTCCGGGCGGCGGGCCATTGAGCACGGCATCCGGCACCGCCGCCTTGACCTGCTCGATCAGGTCATCACGCAGGCCTGACTGTCGCTTGACCTCCTCGGCGCTCCGCTCGCGTGCTACCTGGACGGCCACCGCGAAGGCCCGGATCGCGGGCACGTCCAGCGTGCCCGACCGCACGTCGCGCTCCTGGCCGCCCCCGTGCAAGACCGGGACCGGTTCCACGCCCTTGGCCAGCAGCAGGGCTCCCACGCCGACCGGGCCGCCGATCTTGTGTGCGGTGATGGTGAGAGCGGTCGCGCCCGTCCCGGCCAGGCTGACCGGCAGCTGACCTGCCGCCTGGACGGCGTCGCTGTGGAACGGGATCTGGTGCTCTCGGGCGAGCCCGGCCAGCTCGGCGATTGGCTGCACGCTGCCAACCTCGTTGTTCGCCCACATCACGCTGATCAGGGCGACGTCGGCCGGATTGCGGCCGACCGCCTCGGCCAGCGCCGGGGCGCTCACCCGCCCGGCTGCGTCGACCGGCAGCCAGTCGGAGTCGGCATCCTCGTGCTCGGCCAGCCAGCGAACGCTGTCCAGCACCGCGTGATGCTCGGTTGCGCTGGCCAGGACCCGCCGCCGCGCGGGATTGGCGGCCCGCCTGGCCCAGTACAGGCCCTTGATCGCGAGGTTGTCCGCTTCGGTCCCGCCGCTGGTGAAGACCACCTCACTGGGCCGGGCGCCGTAGGCCTCGGCGATCAGCTCCCTGGACTCCTCGACCACCCGGCGGGCCCGCCGCCCCGCGTTGTGCAGGGACGACGCGTTGCCGAGCTGGGCCAGTTCCTCGGTCATCGCCGCGAGTGCCTCGGGCAGCATGGGTGTTGTCGCCGCGTGATCCAGGTAGACCTGAGATCCCGGTGCGGGATGAGCTCCCAGCATCGGGGCATTCCCCCCTGCGTTGGCGTTTGACATGGCGTGTCCAGCGTAACCGTGTTTCCCGCTCAGCCGTCGCGGCGCTGTGCTTCCCGCTCAGCCCTCGGGGCGCTGTGCTTCCCGCTCAGCACTCGGGGCGCGTTAGCGCGCCGCCTTCCCTCGTCGCAAAACCCGCTCCTCAGTCCAGGCGGCGCCGCGCCCCTCCGGCTCGCTCGGCCCCGCTCAGCCCTCGGGGCGCGTTAGCGCGCCGACTTCCCTCGTCGCAAAACCCGCTCCTCAGTCCAGGCGGCGCCGCGCCCCTCCGGCTCGCTCGGTCCCGCTCAGCCCTCGGCCCGCTTGCCGATCTCCTCGATAAGCTGCGGCACGACCTTGAACAGGTCGCCTACGACCCCGAAGTCGGCAAGCTCAAAGATTGGCGCCTCCGGGTCCTTGTTCACCACCATGATCGTCTTGGACGTCTGCATCCCGGCCCGGTGCTGGATGGCGCCGGAGATGCCGATTGCCATGTACAGCTGCGGGGACACCGTCTTGCCGGTCTGGCCGACCTGGAACTGATGCGGGTACCAGCCGGCGTCGGTGGCGGCCCGCGATGCGCCCACGGCCGCCCCAAGCGCGTCCGCCAGCTGCTCGATCAGCGCGAAGTGCTCGCCGGAGCCGAGGCCGCGGCCCCCAGAGACCACGATGGAGGCCTCCGTGAGCTCGGGGCGCTGGCCGCGCTCGGCGACCACCCGGTCCGTCACCCTGGCCGTCTTGGCGGCGTCGCTGATCTCAGCGGTTACCGGCTCGATCTCGGCGGCACCGGGCGCGGGCTCGGGCGATACCGCGTTCGGCCGGACGGCGATGATCGGCGTGCCTGCCCGCACCTTTGACTGAACGGTGATCGCGCCGCCGAAGATCGACTGTTCGCCGACCAGGCCCTCGGAGATGCCCGTGACGTCGGTCAGGACGCCTGAGCCGGTCTTGACCGCGAGCCTGCCCGCGATCTCTCGGCCCTCCGAGGTGGCGGCGACGAGGACGGCCGCCGGGGTCTTCTCCGCGACCAGCTTCGCCAGCAGTTCGGCCTTGGGAGCAACGACGTAGTCGGCGTAGTCGGGGCTGTCGGCGACATAGACCTTCGCCGCGCCGAACTCGGCCAGCCGCGCCCTGGCACCCTCGGCACCCTGTCCCGTCCACACCACCGAAGGCTCACCGTTTGCGCGGGCCAGGGTCAGCAACTCGAGGGTGACCTTCTTGACGGTCTCGGCGTCGTGCTCGGCAAGTACCAGGATCTCAGCCATGTCGGCCAGCCTTCCGCGATCAGCCTAGGGGGTTGCTCAGATGAACTTGCGGGCCGCGAGGAACTCGGCCGCCCTGATGCCGCCGTCACCTTCGTCGGTCACGATCGTGCCTGCCGCCCGCGAAGGGCGCTTGGCGAAGCTGACCACCTCGGTTGCGCTGGCAGCCAGGCCGGCTTCGCCCGGGTCGAACCCGATGTCGGCAAGCGTTAGCGTCTCGACCGGCTTCTTCTTCGCCGCCATGATCCCCTTGAAGGACGGATACCGGGGCTCGTTGATCTTCTCGACCACGCTGACGACGGCCGGAAGCGTCCCCTCGACCGTGTCGTAGCCATAGTCGGCCTGCCGGTGGATTGTGATCTTCGACCCGTCCGTCTCCACCTTGCTGGCGAACGACATCTGCGGCACGCCCAGGCGCTCGGCCAGCATCGCGGCCATCGTGCCCATCCGGGCATCTGTCGACTCAGAGCCGAGGATGACCAGGTCAAAGTCCGTGCGGCCGAGCACGGCAGCCAGCACGGCGGAAGTCACAAGGCCGTCAGATCCGCGCAGGGCCTCATCGCTGACGTGAACCGCCTTGTCGGCACCCATGGACAAGGCCTTGCGGATGACCTCGGCGGCCTTTTCCGGGCCCATGGACACGATCGTGACCTCGCCACCATGTGCCTCGGCCAGGCGCAGGCCCTCCTCGATCGCGTACTCGTCGAGCTCGTTCGGAACGCCGTCGGCCGCGTCGCGGTCCAGCGTGTTGTCCGCGGGCCGCAAGGTGCGCTCCGACCAAGTGTCGGGTACCTGCTTCACCAACACGACAATGTTCATGGCCTGCTGCCGACCTCCGCTTCGACACAATGTGGCGTCCTGACCTGCAGAACGCTGCCCCGGGGCCAGCCTTGGGGAAGCTGGCCGACCCTGTCAGCCCGGCCGCCTGTGGCGGGCGGCAGGTTAAGCCTGCCAAAACGACCGGGCGGGCCGGAAGCCGGGGTGTACCTGGGCATCTACGAGTATGTTACCCGCCAGTACGAACCGCGGGGCTACACGGCGGGCGATGCCACGCCCGCGCGAGAGCCATGCCCGCGCGTGCCCACCCCGCCCGCGGGCCGGCGC
>JASHOL010000374.1 GCA_030041135.1 Streptosporangiaceae bacterium
GGGGGCGCAGGCCGGGGCGGGGCGGGCCAGGCGCACGAGTCAGGCGCGCAGGCCAGCGAGCAATAGCTTGCTGTACTCCTCGCCGACCTGGGCCGGCGTGAGCGGGCCGCCCGGCCGGAACCACGCTCCGATCTGATTCACCGCGCTCAAGTAGTAATGCACGACGATATCCGCCGGCACCTCGGTGCGGAACGTCCCGTCGGCCATGCCTTCTTCCACCAGGGCCCTGAACTGATCGTGGTACACGCGCCGTTCCGCCCTGATCTGAGTCTGGCGGTCCTCGGGCAGCATGTGCAGCGAGCGGAAGAACACGATCATGTCGTCAAGGTTGTCCAGGCTGCTGACCACGACGTCGATGGCGGCGGCCCGCAGGCGCTCCTCGGGAGTGCCTGACCCCTTAGCGATGTCGCTCAGGCGGGTCGTCTGCATCGTCAGCAGCTGGTGATAGACCTCGTACAGCAGATCGTCCTTGGAGCCGTAGTAGTGGTACATGGCCCCCTTGGTTACCCCAGCCGCGTCGACTATGTCCTGTACCGACGTGCCTTCGAACCCGTTGCGCGCGAACAGGCGGGTGGCGACGCGCAGCAGTCGCTCCTTCACCGGCCGCGCCGTGCTGACACGTGCTGATCCAGCGGATACCTTCTGTCTCACCGCCATGTCACGCGCTCCGGAATTATCCCGTGCCGGCTGGCCCCATACCGTCCGGTCGGTCTTAACGTAGGCATCGTTGCGCGTTGGGTCAACTCCTCAGCTCTCCCAGTTCCCGCTCGCGGCTACGACTGCCCGCCGCCGGCCAGCTGGTTAAGGCGAACGATCACATCCGCCACCTGGTAGCCCGGCCGGAACCGGCGTGGTCCGGTTCCGCCCTGCTGCCACGGCCGCGGACCCGACAGCGGCCGGTACTCCAGGCCGGCCGCGTCCAGCCGGCCCAGATGCGCGCTGACCCGGTCCTGCAGCGGGGCGCCGCCAGCGATGCCGTCCTGCCACGGCACGGCCGTGCCTGCCCAGGCAACATCGGCGAGCGCGCACGCCCTGGGAAAGATCATGTACTCCAGTGCCCGGCTATCTCTTATGTATTCGGTCCACACCTGGAACTGGGTGCCGAGCACCCGCGACCGCGCCGCGTCCGGCCAGTCCGCAGGCACCGGGGAGAACTCGGCGACATCCTCGATCCGCACCGGCCCGCCGATCCCGAGTGGCTCGGACTCACCTCGTTCCTGGTAGTAATCGAAGTACGTGGGGAACACCGGGGTCACTACGACATCATGGCCGGCGATGGCGGCGTCTTTCGCGATCGGCATGCCGCGCCAGGCCATCACGATCGTGTCCTCGCGCAGCCCCGTGCGCCGGCCGACGGTGCTGGTGAAGCCCTCGTCCCAGACCAGCGCGCGAGCGCCGAAGTCAGCCGCCAGCGAGTCGGCGATGTCGCGCAGGAACGCCGCGTGCAGGTCCTCGGCGGTGTCCAGGTGGCGCTCGCGGCGGTAAGCCTCGATCCGCGGATCGGCACGCCACGAGTCCAGCACGCACTCATCGCCGCCGATGTGCACGTACCTGGCCGCGGTAGCGCCGACTACCTCGGCCAGGATCTCGGTGATGGCCGCCCGCGCGTCCGGGAGGGGCGAGATGAGGTTCGGCAGGATTCCCCAGTCGGCGCTGACGCGGTAGCCGCCGGGCGGCGGCTCCCCCGCGCCGAGTTCAGGCAGGGCCGCGAGCAGGGCCGCGCTGTGGCCGGGCAGGTCGATTTCCGGCACGAGCGTCATCATCCGGTCTGCCGCGAAGCTCGCGATCTCGGCCAGGTCATCGAGGGTGTAATAGCCGCCGTACGGGATCTCCTCGTAGACCCGCGGATCCTCGCGGTTCAGGCTGATCCTGGTGCGGAGGCGGTGCGAGCCGATCTCGTGCAGGGCGGGGAACCGGCGGCTCTCGACCCGCCAGCCCTGGTCGTCGGTCAGGTGCAGGTGCAGGCGGTTCACCTTGAGAGCCGACAGCCCGTCGATCAGCGCAAGCAGCTCGCGCTTGGTGGAGAAGTGCCTGGACACGTCGATGTGCGCGCCCCGCCAGGGCAAGGCCGGCTCGTCCTCGATGTCCGCCGCAGGGAGTCGCCAGGAGGCGGCCCCGGTCGCGAGCGGCGCCGAGCGCGAGGAGGCAGTCCCGGTCGCGAGCGGCGCCGAGCGCCAGGCGTCGTCGGGCAGCAACTGGCGGAGGGTCTGCGCGGCATAGAACGCCCCGACCTGACCGCTAGCCGCGATGCTCACGCCGTCCGTGCCGATGTCCAGCCGGTAGCCCTCCGCGGCCAGGTCGGTGACGGCGTGCACCGTAATGCTCGGACCGCTGCCGTCCCGGCTGGCCTGGTCCGCGGTCTGGCGTTCCGGCCACGGGATCGCGTTGATCACCCGCCTGACCGCCGCGGCGGCCGCGTCCGCGCCGACGCCGACGCCAGTCCGGACGGCCGGGCAGGCGGTCAGCCGCAGTTCGCCCGGCTTGGACTGCACGGCCCTGGGCTGCGGCACGAGGGTGGCGAGGCGGTCGTCCATCGGCGTCCTTGCAATGGGGGGAGTCGGGCTCCGGCGGGGCTCCGGGCCTGGATCCGAACATTAACAGCCGACCTATAAGGGAACGGGCTCACCCACGTGCCATCTGTTCACCGCCTTGGGCTCGGGCGCCGGGGAATGCTCGCGAGCGGACCGGTCCCGGCCTTGGTCCGGGCCCGCGGAGGTGCGAGCGGCTAAGCCGCGGTCGGGCTCGGCCGGCGCAGATTGCGCTAAGGTATGTACGCCCGCCCTGCCAGCGGACGGGCGATTAGTACCGGGACGTAGCGCAGCTTGGCAGCGCACTTGACTGGGGGTCAAGGGGTCGCGGGTTCAAATCCCGCCGTCCCGACGATTTTTCGAACAGTTTGGGGGCCGTTTGGGGGCCACTCTCAGGTGGTCTCCCGCCAGAGCTTGCACAGATCTTCTGGCCACAGCGGTTTTTTCGGACGCACTTGGGGGCCGTTCGGGGGCCCAATCAAGCAGCACGGCTAGTTCGAGAACAGGTGAGCACTGAGAGCTTCACCTGCACTGACGATCGAATTCTGATCCGGGTGCAGGTACCGCTGCGTCGTGGTCAGCGAGCCGTGCCCGGCGATCTTCCGCAGGACGTGCACAGGCACTCCCGCGTCAGCCATCCATGTGAGGCCGGTGTGGCGGAGGCTATGCCGACGCAGGTACTCA
>JASHOL010000035.1 GCA_030041135.1 Streptosporangiaceae bacterium
CTGATCACGAACCTGCTCGACAATGCGATCCGGCACAATCACGCGGGCGGCAGCGTCGCGGTCCGCACCACCACGTCGTCAGGCGAGGCCGTACTGTCGGTCACCAACACCGGGCCGGTGATCCATCCGGACGAAGTCCCCGGGCTGTTTGAGCCGTTCCGCCATCGCGGTACCACGCGGACCTCGGACGGCGACAGCCCCGGCCTGGGGTTGTCCATCGTCGGCGCGATCGCGGCCGCACACGGTGCCAGCGTGTGGGTGTGGGCACCCTCGGAGGGCGGTCTCGACATCCAGGTCAGGTTTCCCGGCTTCGGCCGGGAGGGTCACGCCGCGCTCGGCCAGGAGGGTCACGCCGCGCTCGGCCAGGAGGATCACGCCGCGCTCGACCCCGTGGATCACGCCGCGCTCGACCCGGAGAGTCAGGCCGGGGCGGTGACGGCGGATGCGTCAGCATGCTGATGAACTTCTATGCTGTCCCTCAGACTGGATTCATCTTCTCCCGAGACCCTGCAACGTGGCGCGAGACAGAACTGCCTTAGGGATATCCCGGCCGGACCCGGCGACGGGCTCGTCTGACGGTTCCCGCACCGCGTAATCATGGAGGCGGAGCGCAATGAGTTTCGATCCCCAGTACGGCCCCGAGGACAGCGAACCCGATCGCATCGAGTTTCCTGGTCCTAGTGCTGATCCCGGTCCCGGTTTTCGGCGCCGCCACGGGCGGCTGCTCTCGGTTCTCGCCGTCGCCGTAGTCGCTCTCGCCGGCGGTGGCGGCATTGCCTATGCCGCTCATCATTCTGCGGGCACGGCCGGGACAGGCAATTCGACGTCGGCCCAGGCGAGCACGCCGAGCGCCTCCCCGTCCCCGTCGGCGCCCGCGTGGCGTGGTCACTTCGGGGGCGGCTTCCGAGGCTTTGGGTTCGGCGGCCCTGGCTTCGGCTTCGCCGGATTCGGCGACGCGATCCACGGGCAGCTCACCGAGCCCAAGTCGGGCGGCGGCTACCAGACCGTGGACGTCCAGCGCGGTACCGTCACCGCCGTCAGCTCGACGTCGATTACGGTCAAGAGCGCCGACGGGTACAGCGCGACCTATGCCGTCGCCAGCTCCACTGAGGTGAACGCGCAGGCCGCCGGTATCGGGACGGTGAAGGTCGGCGACAGCGTCGAACTCGTCGCGACCGTCAGCAACGGCACGGCCACCGCCTCCAGTATCGTCGACACGACCTCGATCAAGTCGAGCCGCGGCGCGTTCGGATTCCCGACCGGCCCGCCCTCCAACAACCAGAGCTGACGCATCCAGCAACCAGAGCTGACGCGCGGTAGTCTCAGCTGGCGCTCCTGGCCCGTGCGTAGGCGTCGAGTCGACGCAGCTCGTCGGCCTGTATGCCGCGCAGGACCCGCGGGGCGAACATCCGCTCGAAGAAACCGCCGACCCCGCCGGCGCCCTTCCACGCGGTGGCGATGCTGACGACGCTGCTGTCGCCGTGCGGGGTAACCGTGAAGGTGGTGACCGCGCTGGAGTTCGTGTCCGACTCGGTCAGCACCCGGCCCGGCTCGGGCTCGGCGACTTGCGACCGGTACTCGCGGGTGCGCCCGCCCGCGCTGAACGTGTACTTGATCACTGTGCCCGCGCCGACGCCGCCCGACTCCACCTCGAAGTTCGAGAACGCAGGGGGCAGGAACCGCGGGTGGTGATTACGCATGTCGGCGAGGTAGCTGTAGACGACCTCCGCCGGCGCGCCGACCTCCTGCTTGCTGCTGACCTGGATCGTTCCCATTCCGGTTCCTTCCCGCCTAGATGACCAGGCGTGTTCTTAGCTCCCGTCCGGGTATCCGCCGCGGTGCAGCACCATCGGTAGTGCGGCAACGTCTCAACTTAACGGGACCGACGACCAGCGCAAGGGCATTGGCGGGCAAGCCGCCCCTCAGCTAGCCGGGCGCGCGGAGCAGGCCCGCTACCTGCCTGGCCAGGCTCTTGTAGGCGCTGACCTGCTCGGGGACGGTGTTCGTGATGAACACCGGCAGCCCGTTGTCGGCATCATGAGCGCCCTGGCCGCTGAACGGGATGCTCGCCAGCAAGGCCACTCTCCCCCAGATGCTCTCGGCCGGCGGCGCGGGCACGAACAGCTCGTTTGTCGCACCGCAGTCCGGGCACCTGACGCTGGCCATGTTCTCCACTCCGCCCGCGATGACCGCGCCGTGCCGGTCGAGTTCCGCGATCAGCCGGTGCGCATCCCGGTGCGCGACGACCTGGGGCGTGACCACAAGCAGCACGTGCACTCGGCGGCGGGCGAGCGCGAACACGAACTGCTGGATGTCGGCCGAGCCCGGCGGCAGGTCAAGCACGAGACAGTCAAGGTCTTCCCAGTCAGCATCGACGATCAGCCGCCGGACAAGCAGTTGCGCGAGGTCGGCGTGCACGCCAAGCCCCTGGCTCTCGCCCATCAAGAACGCGGCCGACACCAGCTGCAAGCCATGCTGCCTGGCGACCTCAAGCCGCGAGCCCGCCTGGCCACGGGCTGCGAACAGGGTGATCGACCTGGTCAAGTTCCGCCGCCGCAGGCCGAGCATGTGCGCGGCGTCCGGCCCGTACAGGTCGGCGTCGACCAGCCCGACGGTGAGCCCGAGTGCCTGCAGGCCGAGCGCCAAGTTGACCGCGACCGTCGTCTTGCCGACCCCGCCCTTGCCGCTGGCCACTGCCAGGACGGGAACGAGGTCGGCTCTGGCGGACTGCCCATTCGCAGCCAGCTGTCCCATGTGGCATCAACTCCCGGCCCGAGCCTAATGTGGTCGGGCAGGCGCTTAGCCGGGAGAGGGGAAGCGCATGGAGCACTTCCGCACGGATCGGCTGATCGCTCGCGACTGGCGCACAGCGGACGCGCCTGGCGCGTTCGCCATCTACGGACGCGACGAGGTCATGCGCTGGCTGGGGCCTGAGCCACGAGTGGCCGTTCCATCCGT
>JASHOL010000375.1 GCA_030041135.1 Streptosporangiaceae bacterium
GCCGCCACCCCCGCCGCCCGCATCACCACCGCCGCCGCCTACGCCCTGTTCATCACCGCCCCCATGTGGTTCACCCCCTGGGCCGGCGACTCCGCCCAGCTCGGCTTCCACTGGGCCCTCACCCTCGCCGCCAACAGCTTCCTCATCGCCGGCCTGGCCTACCTCACCTACATGACCATCCACGCCTGGCGCCCCCAACCCGCCCGCCATCGGCCCGGCCTGCTGGTTCCCGATGGCAGGCCACTCCACCGCGTGAGCCTGGGCGGTGGCACTCGCAGGCCCCGGCCGGCGACCGAAGGCTGACCCATGGCCCGGCACCGCCTGGATCCGTCGCCGTCGACAACGGCCCAGGTGTTCAGCCGCGATCTGCCGCCGGTGCTGACGGTCGAGCCCGGCGACTCGGTCCTTGTCCGCTCGCTCGACGCGGCCGGCCGCCTGGAGCGGCAAAACGTTCCAGGCGAGCAGGTACCGACGATGTTCCCCGAGTGGAAGGGCCACTGCCTGACCGGGCCGATCGCGGTGCGCGGCGCGATGCCGGGCGACGTGCTCGCGGTGCGTTTCGTTTCGCTGCAGCCCGACGACTGGGGCTGGACGACGGCACATGCGCGCGACTCGGCGCTGAGCCGTCGGCTCGGCCTGCACAAGTGCCCGCCCGCCCGGCTGCTGTGGCAGATCGACGCCGAAGCCGGCGTGGCCACCAGCGACCACGGCCACGGAGTGGCTATCGCACCCTTCCATGGCGTCGCCGGGGTTGCCTGGGACGAGCCTGGCGAGCATTCGACCATTCCGCCGCGGACCGCCGGCGGCGGCAACATCGACTGCAAGGAACTCGTGGCCGGATCGGTACTGTACCTGCCGGTCATCGTGCCGGGCGCGCTGCTGAGCGTCGGGGACGGGCACGCAGCCCAGGGGGACGGCGAGGTGGCCGGCACGGCGATTGAGTGCGCCATGACCACCGAGCTTCAACTCGACGTCGAAACCGCAAGGCCGGTTCACGGAGTGCACGCGGAGACGCCGGCCGGCCGCATCACGTTCGGGTTCAGCCCAGACCTCAACGCGGCCACGGGCGATGCGCTCGAGGCCATGCTCGCCTGGATGCAGTCGCTCTACGGGCTCGACCTCGCCGCCACGCTCGCACTTGCCAGCCCGTCGGTTGACCTGCACGTCACCCAGGTGGCCAACCAGTCCTGGGGCGTTCACGCGCTGTTGCCGTGGGACGCGATCAGGTAAGGCACGGGCGTCGCGGGGACACGCCTCGTTCCGAGAAAAACAAGCTCACCAAGACGTCTTGCCAGGGGGGAACTAGGAGCGGCCCCGGCGACTCGCCAGCACAGCCGGGAGCGGTACCGGCTTGCCGGGCCGGCCTCTGCCGTCAGGCCGTCGGCACGGCCGCGGTCGTAGCCTGGGCGGCCGCGATCCTGAGGAAGGACCCGGCCCGCGTGAACGTGTCGCCGACGGCGTGCCCGGCGAGTCGATGCTGGTAGGCGCGGTACCGCTCCGCCTCCCACTCCTGGCCCCGTGGCGAGAGCCACTCGAACGTCTGCTCAGGAAGCCGACTCCAGCGCCAGTCGGTGACGCGGTTAATGCGGTCGGCGTGGCCCTGCCTGAGGTGGATGAAATCGATGTGGTCCACGTCTTGGCCCATCCGGTTCCGGACGAAGCGCAGGCCGGCCAGGGTTTCCTCGATCGCGACGCGGTCATCCGGCGGGCGTTGCGACAGAACCCGGTCATAGGCCTCGGGGTGGTAGCGCACAAGCGTCCCGTCGACGATCGTGACCCACCACACAGCCTCGCCGATGATCGCGAAGGCGCGCGGTCGGTCCAGGCCCCTGATCCGCGGCAGGCGGTCGGTCGTGTCGATCATGGCGGTGATCGACCATTCCAGCGCGCTTGCCTCCGGAGCCGGGCCCTGAACGTGGCTTCGGTTCCATGCGACCCGGCAGCGGGCCGAGCAGAACCGCCCGTGCTCGCGGCGTGGTGAAAACTGCGTACCGCACTGCTCGCAGTTCCTCGTGTCCGCCATGCGGACCATGTTACGCGTAACACGCCCGGAGTCCGGGCGTACCTGGCCGGATCAGCCAACGGCCCTGACCAGGCCCGCAGCTCAGAAGCGGGGCAGACCAGGACCAGGCGCCTACCGTTTAACCATTGTTCATCTTATTTTCCTGAGGGCGACAGCCCGCATGCCGGTCACAGGTCGTAGCGGATGCTCGGGCCCCAGCGTGTGCGCAGCGCCCAGCGCCTGAAGGGACCCAGCGCCTGGACGGGACCTTGCGCCTGGAAGGGACCTTGCGCCAGGGGGCGGCTGCTAGGCGCGCAATTGCGGCGGTTCCGTCCGCTTGGGGGCACTGGCGTGGTACACGATGAGCGCGAACAGCGCGAACGTAATGATATGCACGCTCGTGCAGTACTCGCAGATCTCGCCGAGGCTGATGACCTCACGGTAGACGAGGTACAGGACGAAGATCATTCCGATGACGACGGCCGCCAGCCGGGCCCACCCGATGATCTTGGTGTAGCGCGGATGCTCAAACCGCCAGGCCCACGGCGAACAGATGACGACCATGAAGACGAAGAACACCGCTCCGTAGACCGCCACGGGGATGTGGAAGACCCACGCGTACACGCTGCTCTGCACGAGCACGCAGGAGTCGGCCTTCGCGGAGCAGCCGAGCAGGCCGGTCCCCGAGAAGTGGGTGTAGACCTGGTACCCGGCGTCGACGAGGCCGAGCACGGACAGCACGAACGTGCTGAACGGCAGCCAGCCCATCGACTGAGGGGCCGGTACGAACCGCCGCCAGCCCTGCGGCGCTGCGAGCTGAGTGCTCGTGGCTGCGCCAGCCGACCCGCTCCTGGCTGCGGTTGCGCCGGCCTTGACGCCAATCCCGTCCCTGGACCCAGCGCCGCCGTTCCTGGCTGCCGCGCCGCCATTCTTGGCGCCGCCGTTCCTGGCGCCCCCGGTCCGCGAGGCCGTGGCGGTCGCGCCGCGCTTGCCGGACGCGCCGGGCGCGGTCACCGGGGTGGCGCGCTTGGACTGGGCGCCCGACTGGCCCGACCGGCGGGTCGATGACTGCCCGCCACCCTGCCTGGCCTGCGCGCTGGCCGCCTGGCGACCCTTCGACGAACCCCGCGATCCGCTCATGCCGGCATGATACGACGCCAAGCTGGGTGGTGGCACCCCATCGGCTCTGACGTTTGCCTGACACGCTAATATACCCTCCAGGGGTATTGGTCAGGAAGGGCGCGCTGGTCAGCGCGGTCTTGCCCCGATGGCTAGCGGGATGGAGGACGTAATCTTGACTGCCGTCTGGCTGGACATCGGCCGGTCACTCCGCGAGGCGTTCTTCATGTTCTGGGAGACGCTGTGGCCTCTGGTGCTGGGCTTTGGCCTCTCCGGCGCGGTCCAGGCGTTCGCGAGCCGCGAGGCGATGCAGCGCAAGCTCGGTAACCATCGGCCTGCCGCGATCGCCCGGGCGTCTGGCTACGGCATGGTGTCTTCGTCCTGCTCCTACGCCGCCTCGGCGACGGCCAAGTCGCTGTTCGCCAAGGGCGCCGATTTCGTTTCTGCCATCGTCTACATGTTCGCCTCGACCAACCTGGTCATCGAACTCGGCATCGTGCTGGTTGTGCTGATGGGGTGGCAGTTTGCCGTCAGCGAGTTCGTTGGCGGCGCCATCATGATCGTCCTGCTCGTCGTCCTCGGCGGCCTCTGGCTACGCGGCCGGTCCATCGTCGCGGCCCGCGAGCGGGTCACCGCAGCCCCGCCGGCCGGCGCTCACGATCACTGCCATCACCACGAGGACAACGGTTCCGACGGGGTGGGTGCCGACGGGCCGGGTGCCGACGGGCCGGGTGCCGACGGGGCGGGTGCCGCGGCTGACCGGACGTCGCTCGGCCGAAGGGTGCGGTCGAAGGCGGGCTGGGCCGACGCGGCCACTTACACGATGGCCGACCTGACCATGCTGAGCCGGGAGCTACTCATCGGCTACACGGTGGCCGGGTTCCTGGCCGTGCTGGTCCCCGTGTCGGCGTGGCACGCTTTGTTCCTCTCTGGACACGGCTGGTGGACGAGCGTGGAGAACGCGATCGTGGGGCCGTTCGTTGCGATCATCAGTTTCGTCTGCTCGATCGGGAACGTGCCGCTGGCTGCTGCGCTGTGGAAAGGCGGCATTTCCTTCGGCGGCGTGGTCTCGTTCATCTTCGCCGACCTGATCACGTTCCCTTTGCTGCTGGTCTACCGCCGTTACTACGGTCTGCGGATGGCCGCGCGCATGCTCGGACTGTTCTGGGCCGTGATGGCGATGGCCGGCCTGGTCACCGAGGGCATATTCCGGGCGGCCGGGCTGATTCCGGCCCACCGGCCGACTGTCATCGCCGCGACCGGCTTCTCCTGGAACTACACGACCTACCTCAACATCATCTTCCTCGCCCTGCTCGGGCTGCTCTACTGGGCTAAGCGCAGCCGCGACCGCTTCGAGCCAAGTTCCGGCCTGGCGCCGGGACCCGTCGGCGGCATGCTCGGCGACAGTGCCCTTGCGCCTGCGTCGGCGCCGCATCCTGGGACGTAGCGGGCGCCTTCGCCTCGGACCCGGCACCGCCATCACGACGCCACCCACCCATAGACCGGACCCGCATGGCGGTCGGCATCGGAGACTGGCAGCATCGACGGCATGACTGTTGTGAAGATCAATGCGCTGACAGTCCCCGCCGATAGCGGCGACGAGCTTGCCCGCAGGTTCGCCGCCAGAGCCGGGGCGGTCGACAATCAGGACGGCTTCGAAGGCTTCGAATTGCTCAGGCCCACCGATGGCCGGACGACCTGGCTCGTGGTCACCCGGTGGCGGGATGAGGAGTCCTTCTCCGCGTGGCAGAACTCGGCAGCGTTCGAGCAGGGCCACCGGTCAGCGGCCGGGCAGGGTCACGGGTCAGCCGGGCAGGGTCACGGGTCAGCCGCGCAGGGTCACGGGTCAGCCGCCGGCCAGGGTCACGGGTCTGCCGCCGGCCAGGGCCACGGGTCAGCCGCCGGCCAGGGCCACGGGTCTGCGGCCGGGCAGGCCGGCGAGCACGCACGGCCGCCTGTGGCTGTCAGCAGCGAACTGTGGTCCTACGACATCGCCGGCGGCTCTGGCACCTCTGCCACATCTAGCACCACTGGCGGCTAGCGGCGGCAGCAGCGGCAGCGGCAGCGGCAGCAGCAGCGGCAGCGGCAGACGGACCGCGAGGCGTCACCAAGCTGTCCTGATATACCGGATCTATACGTGTACGTGCATGCCGTCGTTCGCACATTTCATCGATTCGGTCCCAAATTTAGCCGTATATGTCCCAGTTCTTGGGAACGGAGTCGATGAAATGTGCGAACGCCAGTCGTCCCGAGGCGAGTCGCTACCCGACTTATACGGATTGTTCTGGGATCCCACATGCGCGCGGACACCGCTGGCCGGGCCGAGCGTGCCCGCGCTGTGGCCGCGCATTGGTGTGGGCCGGGGGCGGGCTGGGTCGGCGCGGCCCGGGCCGGGGGGCGCAGGCCAGGTCGGCGCGAGCCGGGGGCGCGCCGCTCAGTCTCTGCAGCCCCCAACCCGGTAGGAGTCGCCGGCCTCTGGGCCACGCGGGCTGGCGGGCTCGGGCGCGACAGCTCGTAAGGCCTCTCACCTCATGGGCGGAAGCCACCGGGCAGGAAGTCACGAGAGAGAACTTGCACAACGCGAGAAATTACCCAATCTCGTGCGCTTCCGGTATTCGGACACGGCCCGGCAACCTGCGGTACAAAGGTTGCCGGGCCGCGAGAAATGGCGGATCCATGCACAGAGGCGGGCGGCACTAACATCTCCCGGCCCCGCCGCCCACCTGCAAAGGAGGCAGGCATGACAGGAGCACTTCGGGCCCGGCTCACGAAAGGGCGGTTAGCTGCCGCGCTGATTGTCGCGGGCGGCCTCGCCGTCACGCCGATCGTCGCCTCGGCGGCAAGCGGCTCTACCGTACCGGCCGTCCACTTCCACCCGTTCACAATCGTGAGCCCGAACTTCCGCGACGGCAGTTTCCTGCCGATCAGCACCGAGTTCGGCGGGCCCGGATCGAAGGGCTCTGGCTGCAGCGGGAAGAATCAGGCGCCCAAGCTCATCTGGTTCAACGTGCCGAAGGGGACCAAGAGCTTCGCGTTCGCGATCACTGACGTTGACGCTCCGGTCGCCGGCGGGTTCCACCACTGGATCGTCTTCAACATCCCGAGGCGCCACCCGTTCCTCGCCGGTCATGGGCAAAACCCGTTCGGCGAGGGCACAAACAGCTATGGGACTGTCGGCTACGGCGGTCCGTGTCCACCGTACGACGGCCAGGTGCACCACTACGTCTTCACGGTGTACGCGCTGTCGGTGGCCCACATCAAGGGTGGCCACATCACCTACAACCAGCTGATAAACGAGATTGGCCCAGACGTCGTCGGCGCCACGAGCATGATCGGCAAGTTCGTGCTGCCGCTGTCCGCCCGTCCCTGACTGAATCGCAACGCCCCGCGGCGGCTCGGGTAGAGGGGAGTCCTGCCCGGCCGCCGCGCGGCAGGTCAGCGGGCCGAGGGGAATCCTGCCCGGCCGCCGCGCGGCAGGTCAGCGGGCCGGGGCCCGGCCGACTGGCAGGCCGCGGGACCACATCTCAGGCCCAGCCGCTAACCGCCCGCTTTGCCTCTTGTTCGAGGTCTCGATCCGTAGTCTCATTGTGACTACTGGCACACGACTGCGCTCCCGGCCGGGTCGCGCTGCAGGCGGGCCCCTGGCCGGACCGAGCACGAGTTGCCTCCACCCGCAGCAAGGAGATGAGTTCCACATGACGGTCACGCTGGACCAGAGCGTCGAGGCCTTCATCGGCAGACCGCGGCAGATGTTCATCAACGGGCAGTGGACAGACGCCGCGTCAGGCCAGACGTTCGAGACTCCCAACCCCGCGACCGGCGAGACCCTGGCGCGCGTCGCGGAAGGGGACGCTGAGGACATCAACCGGGCCGTTCGCGCGGCCAGGGCCGCGTTCGAGGACGGCCCGTGGAGCCGGATGACTCCGTCCGAGCGCGGCCGCATCGTGTGGAAGATCGGCGACCTGATCCTCGAGCACGTGGACGAGCTCGCCCAGCTCGAGTCCCTCGACAACGGCAAGCCGTTCCTCGTCGCCCAGGCCGCCGACGTGCCGCTGGCGGCCGACCTGTTCCACTACATGGCCGGGTGGGCAACCAAGATCGAGGGAAACACCATCGACATCTCGGTTCCTTACATGCCGGGCGCGAACTTCCACACCTATACGCTGCGTGAGCCTATCGGCGTGGTCGGGCAGATCATCCCCTGGAACTTCCCGCTGCTAATGGCAGCCTGGAAGCTAGGTCCCGCGCTCACGACCGGGTGCACGGTCGTGCTCAAGCCGGCCGAGCAGACCCCGCTGACCGCGCTGAGGCTCGCCGAGCTGATCGCCGAGGCCGGCGTCCCAGACGGAGTCGTGAACGTCGTGCCCGGTTTCGGGGAGACGGCGGGCGCGGCGCTGGCCGCCCATGACGGCGTCGACAAGGTCGCGTTCACCGGATCGACCGAAGTCGGGAAGCTCATCGTGCAGGCGGCGGCGGGCAACCTCAAGAAGCTCACACTTGAGCTCGGCGGCAAGAGCCCGAACATCGTGTTCGACGATGCCGAGGACAGCGCCGTCGAGGGCGCCGCGAACGCCATCTTCTTCAACCACGGCCAGTGTTGCGTGGCTGGCTCCAGGCTCTTCGTGCAGGCGGGCAGGTACGACGAGGTTGTCGACGGGGTTGCCGAGATCGCCAAGTCGATCAAGCTCGGATCCGGCCTCGACCCCACCACCCAGATGGGCCCGCTGGTCTCCGACGAGCAGTTCCGCCGGGTGACCGGCTACCTGGAGTCCGGCAAGGCGGACGGTGCCACGGCGCTGACCGGCGGCGGCCGGTACGGCGAGCGCGGGTACTTCGTCGAGCCGACAGTGCTCACCAACACGCGGCCTGACATGAAGGTCGTCCGCGAGGAGATCTTCGGTCCGGTCGTGGTCGCGGAGAAGTTCAACACCCTCGACGAGATCGCCGCGCAGGCCAACGACACGCCCTACGGGCTGGGAGCCGGCATCTGGACCCGCGACATCTCCAAGGCGCACGCCCTGGCCAAGAAGCTCCGCGCGGGAACCGTCTGGATCAACTGCTACAACGTGTTCGACGCCTCGCTGCCGTTCGGCGGATACAAGCAATCCGGCTGGGGCCGCGAGATGGGCGAGGAAGTTCTGAATAATTATCTTGAGACAAAAGCCGTTACAGTGGCGCTGTAACTACAGCTTTCACCTGCAGGCTGGCAGCCGGGGCTTGTTGGGACCCGGCCCGCCAGCCTGCGCCCCGAGTGACCTCATACAGCTTGAGTTGTTCCGTCATGACGGCGCCGGCTCAGCTTGAGCAGGCAATATCGTCGCCTTGCAGGTACGTGTTGAGTGCCTGCTTCTGATCTTGGCTTGGAAATGGCCGGGGGAAACCGCCGGCCATGCCCAGAGCGCTTTTGAGAAATTGCACCTT
>JASHOL010000376.1 GCA_030041135.1 Streptosporangiaceae bacterium
TGGCGCGCAGGCCAGTGGCGCCACGCATGGGCGCTGGACAAGAAGACACCACGGCCACATTGACGTAGACGGGTGGAGACGCCGTTGCTGATGGCGTCACGTTCTTGCCCGCGGGAATTTAACACTCAGATCGCCTCGTCAGCCTGACGCCTTTCCTCGTCTACAAGGGGCATGAAGCGTACATCCCGAACCACGGCCCGGCTCGCCCTGCTGGCCGCCCCGTTGCTAACTGTGACTCTCGCCCTGGCGCTGTCGGCTTGCGGCGGCGCAATTCCGACTGGTAGTTCCGCTCCGGGCAGTAACTCAAACCCGACCGGCAACTCAACGCCGACGGGTAGTTCCGCTCCGGGCAATAGCTCAGTGCCGAGCACTACTTCAGCACCTAGTGACGCATCAACGTCGGCATTTTGCGTGATCTGGCAAGAGACCCGCACGACTCTCAGCGACATGAACGCGATCGTTGGCCCGGACACCTACAGCATGTCCACCTCGGCCTCGGTCCTCCTTCCGGTGATGCGGGCCATCAACGAGATCTTCGAGCGCCTCGATCAGGTGGCACCCGCGGCGGTGAGTTCTGACATGACTACCCTCTCGGGGTTCTGGAACCAGATCGTGACCGATTTCAGCGACGGAGCGACCCTCGGCCAGGTCAAGGCGTATATCAAGGCGCATCCGCCGGCCCAGTCCTCCTCTGTCACCGCAGCCGTGCACGGCCTGGACAACTACCTGTCCACGACCTGCCATATCGACGTGAGTTCCTGACTGTATTTCCAGCTCCGCCAACCAGGTCCCGTCCCGCGCAACGACCCCTAGCGGCCGTTACACGGGACGGGACCGGCGGTCGGGCGTCATGAGCGCGGGTGTTTAATCGGTTGTCGGCGTCACGCGTGTCCCCAATGATGGCGGCCAGCTTTCCTGTGCAGCTTCGCGGTGAACGTCGCCTGGGCCGAATGCATGCATATCTTCGGGAGCCACAAGCGTTCGGCGGGGGGGGGGCCTTGCTGATCATCCTCACCGTCATCGTGAGCATCGCGGGCTGGCTCGCTCTGTGGGCCGTGCTTGCTGCCCGGACTTCTTGCGCGGCAGGCGCCGAGGGGCCGCCGCAGGCGGCCGGCCCGGAGCCGCCAGCGGTGGTCAGCCTGCTCGCCGGACGTCTCGAATCCACTGGATACCCGGCCACTCTGCTGGCGGCACATCACGATCGGTGATCCCCTCCTCGCAGCTGGGTGCAGGCAGGCGGCACGGGGCTATGGGCGCTGGCCCTCCTCCTGTTCGCGCTGCTTCCGGTCAGCGTGGCAACCGCGCTGCTCGCCCGCGGCGAGCTTCGGGCAGCGGCATTCGGCGTCATCGCGGGCGCTGCCGTCCTGTCCGCCTGCCTTCTCGCCAGGAACGCGGCCATTCCCAGCTTTGCCGAGTTCGACGGGCAGGTCGTCGAGGCGTGGATCGAAACAGACTCAGAGGATAACTCGACCACCACTTATCTGTGTCTGGCAATCGACGACGGCGCACGCGACCGTGCCTGGGCATTCGCCGTCACCGCAGAGCAGTACCGCAGGTTCACCCCCGGTACGCTGGTGCACGCCCAGGTCAATCCGCGCACGAACCGGCTGCGCCATATCATCCCGCTCCTCGAAGCCAGAGATTGGCGGTCAGCATGACCGAGCGAACCGAGCCGGATGGGCTCAGCGACGAGCGCGGCCTGCTGGAGGGCTGGCTCGACTACTACCGGGAGACCCTGCTGGTCAAGTGCGAGGGCCTGTCCGGCGAGCAACTTGTCGCCCGCTCGTGCGAGCCATCGACGATGTCGCTACTCGGCCTGGTCCGGCACATGACCGAGATGGAACGGGTCTACGGGCACCGGCTCGCCGACAGGAGCATCGGCTTTCTGTACTGCACCGACGAGAACGAGGAAGGCGATTTCGAAGCGGCGACGGCGGCAGGCGCCGCAGCCGACATCGAGACCTTCCGCGAGCACTGCGCTCGCACCCGAGAGATCATGGCCGGTCACCAGCTCGGCGACACGTTCGGCAAGAAGAGCTCGCACTCGTTGCGGTGGTTCTACCAGTACCTGATGAAGGAGTACGCGCGTCACCTCGGTCACGCCGACCTGCTGCGCGAGCGAGTCGACGGCGCGACCGGGGAGTAGCGAGAAACACCCGCTCCGGCGCGCCCGCAATACTGCAGCCGGCGGCGCCCGCAATACTGCAACGGTGACAGAACTCATCAGGTCCGCCATTCCCGCCGATGTCAGCGCGATCGCGGCGATGGCCAGCGCCCGGCGCACCCAGTACGCCCGGTACCAGCCCGTGTTCTGGGCGCCCGCCAGGGACGCGGAGGAACTCCACAAGCCTTACCTCGCCAAGCTGGTCAGCGACGAGGACGTCATCAGCCTCGTCGCCGAGGAGTCGGGCACGCTGACCGGCTTCGTCATCGCGATGATCACTGGCGCTCCGGCCGTCTATGACCCCGGCGGCCCGACCTGCCAGATCGACGACTTCGTGGTAGTACCTGGCCGGTGGGGCAGCACGGGGACGCAACTCCTGGCCGCCGCGCTCGAGCGCGCGGCCGGCCGCGGTGCCGTGCAGGCAGTGGTAGTGACGGCCCACCTCGACGTGGACAAGCGCGAGGCGCTCGCTGAGTGCGGGCTGTCCATCGCCTCGGAGTGGTGGGTCACTTCAGCGTTGGCGGTGCGGCCGCCAGCGACGCAGTAAGGCACGCATCAGCATTCAGGAAGCGGGCTGTCGCCAGCTCCCCGGGGCCTTGGCCATCGCGAGCACGCCGCCGCACATCAGCACGGCGCCCGCCAGTTGGAGCAGAGTCGGCCGCTGGCCGAGGACGGCGGCGGCGAGAACCATGGCGGCTGCCGGCTGGACCAGCAGCATGAGCGAGGAGATCGCGGCCGGCAGCCGTGGCAGCGACGAGGTGATGAGCAGCCAGCCGGCGGTCTGGACCACAAGCGCGAGAAGGACCAGCCACACCACGGAGCGCAACGGGACCGCCAGGTCCAATCCGCCGAACACGAGCCCGAGCAGCAAGGCACCGACGGCCGCGCCTGCGGTGGCGTCGAAGAGTTGACCGGCCACGTGCCGGGCCTGCCCCGCGGCATGGCGCAAGATCAGCAGGAAGCACGCGTAGGCGGCGCTGGCTGCGGTCCCGGTTGCGACTCCGGCAGCCGGATGCAACGCGGTGCCGCCGTCGACGGCGAGTCCCGACACCAGGACCAGACCGAGGAGCATTACGGGGAGCGCGATCAGATAACGCCGGCTAGGACGCTCGCGCAGCACAGCCCAGGCGAGGAGCGCGACGAACGGCACGTACAGGCTGCCGACCACCGTGGAGACCCCGGCCCCGACGTCCGCGATCGTGTGGTTGAAGAGCACGAGATCGACGGACAGGAACAGGCCGGCCAGCGCCGCGTAGCCTCGGCTCGCGCGCGGCCGCGGCCCGTGCCGGCGCCGCTCGCTGACTGCGAGCACGGCCAGCAACGGAAGCGCCAGGCCGCAGCGGTAGAACACAATCGGGGCTGACTCGGTGTGCGCGAGTGTGACCAAGACCGGCATCGGAGAAGTGCACGCGGCGCCAAGCACCGCCTGGGAGATCGGCCGCGACCCCGCGTGTCTGTGGGTCAGGCTGGATGCCAGCGTCGTCCCGCTCTCTCGGCTTTAACGGCCCGCGCAGTCGACCACACGCCGCGACCCTACAACCAGCCTTTGTCGGATTGATGTGAATTAACCAGATTGTGCATGTTGGGAACGAAGACTCTCCCGGTGGGCGCTAGTCACCAAGCGCTTCTCCAAGTACGCGCGGATTGGCGTAGTCGCGGAAGAGCAGGATCTTGCCCTCGCGGATCCGGAAGACCTGGATGGAGGTGGTGGTGAACGCACCGCCGGTACTTCCGACGGTGCCCTTGGCGACCAGTTCGACGATGACGACCTCCGGGTCGCTGGTGTGATGCACAGCTGTCTCCTCGAGGTCGCTGATGCGCCACGGCGAGGCGGCCACGCGGCGGGTGAATTCGCGGACCGCCTGTTGCCCTTCGAGCCGCGGCGGCATGCCCTCGCCGGCGAACGGCCACTCGATCACGGCTTCAGGGGCAAACAGGTCAGCGTAGGCTTCGGTGTCACCGCTGAGC
>JASHOL010000036.1 GCA_030041135.1 Streptosporangiaceae bacterium
GAGTGGTGCTCCATCTCGGTGATGACTATCTCGTCGCCCTCGTGCAGCGCCAGCGCGCCCGCGCCGGGACTCGACGCCGCGTTGCCCAGCGAGTACGCGACCAGGTTGATGGCCTCTGACACGTTCTTAGTGAAGATCACCTCGGTCTCGTCGGCCGTGCCGATGAACTGCGCGACCTTGATCCGCGCGCCCTCGTACGCCTCGGTGGCCTCCTCGCCGAGCTCGTGCGTGGCGCGGTGGATGTTGGCGTTGTGCCGCTCGTAGAACTCGGTGAACGTGTCGATGACCTGCCGCGGCTTCTGCGAGGTGTTCGCGCTGTCCAGGTAGATCAGCGGGGCCCCGCCGCGGACCGTGCGATCCAGGATCGGGAAGTCCTTGCGGACAAGTGCCACGTCGAGGCTCATGTTGACGCGCCTGCCTTCAGGAAGCGCTCGTACCCGCTGGTCTCCAGCTCCTCGGCCAGCTCCATGCCGCCTTCCTCGGCGATGCGCCCGGCTACGAAGACGTGAACGAAGTCCGGCTGGACGTAACGCAGCAGCCGCGGGTAGTGGGTGATCAGGAGCAGGGCGCGGGACGGGTCCTCGCGGAACCGGTTGATGCCGGCCGAGACCACCCTCAGCGCGTCGATGTCAAGGCCGGAGTCGGTCTCGTCGAGGATCGCGATCTTCGGCTGGAGCAGTTCCAGCTGCAGGATCTCGTGCCGCTTCTTTTCCCCGCCGGAGAAGCCCTCGTTCAGGTTCCGCTGGGCGAACGACGAGTCCATGGCCAGGCTGTCCATGGCCTCCCTGAGCTCCTTGGAGAACGTCCGGAGCTTCGGCGCCTCGCCGCGGACCGCGGTGATCGCGGTGCGCAGGAAGTTGGATACAGAGACGCCTGGCACTTCGACCGGGTACTGCATCGCCAGGAACAGCCCCGCCCGCGCTCGGGCGTCCACCGACATCGCCAGCACGTCCTCGCCGTCAAGCGTGATCGAGCCCTGCGTGACGTGGTACTTGGGGTGGCCGGCGATGGCGTAGGCCAGCGTGGTCTTACCTGATCCGTTCGGCCCCATGATGGCGTGCGTCTGCCCGGATGAGACCGTCAGGTCAACGCCGCGCAGCACCTCTAGGGTCTCCCCCGCCGCGTCCGTAACGCCCGCGTGCAGGTCACGGATCTCCAGGGTGGACATATGACTAGCTCCTTATGACAGTGTCCGTCACGTCAGGGCGACGAAAACGTCGTCGCCGTCGATCTTGACTTGGTATGTGGCGACCGGCTTGGTGGCCGGCGGCCCGGTCGGCTTGCCCGTGCGCAGGTCGAAGCAGGATCCGTGCAACCAGCACTCGACCGTGTGATCGTAGATCTCGCCCTCCGATAGCGGGACCTCCTCGTGCGAGCACACGTCGCGCAGCGCGAACACCTCGTCGCCGGTGCGCACCACGCAGACCGGCTGGCCGTTCACCACGACGCCCAGCGCCCCGTCGGCCGGCAGGTCGGAGAGCGCGCATGCCCGCCTGAACTCCGCAGTCCTGCTCATGCGGTGTCTCCCGCTCCCCGGCGGGCCGCCTCCAGGCGCCGCCTTCCCTCGTCGCTCGTTCCTCGCTCCTCAGTCCAGGCGCCACCGCGCCCCGCCAGCTCGCTCACGCCGCGTCCCCCGCTCCCCGCCGGGGCGCCGCCAGCTCGATCATGACAGCTCCCCCTCGATCGCCGCGGCGATCCGCTCGCGCAGTTCAGGCACCTCGATCTGGCCGATCAGTTCCCCGAAGAAACCGCGGATCACCAGCTTGCGCGCCTCCTCGAACGGGATGCCGCGGGCCATCAGGTAGAACAGATGCTGATCTTCCAGGCGCCCGCTCGCGCTCGCATGGCCGGCGCCGAGGACCTCGCCGGTCAGGATCTCCAGGTTCGGCACCGAGTCGACCCTGGTCCCGTCGGTCAGCACCAGGTTCCTGTTGTACTCGTAGGTATCGGTGCCGGTGGCCTGCGCCCGGATGACGACGTCGCCGATCCACACCGCGTGCGCGCCCTCGCCCTGCAGCGCCCCCTTGTAGCTCACCCGCGAGCGGCAGTTCCGTTCCGCGTGGTCGACGAACAGCCGGTGCTCCAGGTGCTGCCCGGCATCCGCGAAGTACAGCCCGCGCAGTTCGGCGTCACCGCCCGGCCCCCGGTACCGCACGGACGGCGCCATCCGGACGACGCCGCCGCCGAGTGTGACCGCCGTGTGCGCCATCCGCGCGTCCTTGCCGAGCTGGGCGTGATGATGCGTAAGGTGCACCGAGTCGTCATTCCACGTCTGCTGCGACACAACCACCAGCGACGCGCCGTCACCGACCACAAGCTCGACGTTGTCGGCAAAAGTGGCTGACCCGGAGTACTCGAGCACCACCACGGCCCGCGCGTTGGCGCCGACCTGCACGACCGTGTGCCCGAACGCCGCGCTTTCTGGACTCTCCCCGCGGAAAGCGACGTGCACCGGTTCCGTGCTCTCCGTGCCCGCCGGGACGGTGACGACCGTGGCCTCGTCGAACGACGCAAAGGCCCGAGCACTGACCCGATCGGCCGGCACGTAGGCGGCGCCGACCCCGGGGTCGCCATGTTCGCGCCGTTCAACGGCGACACCGGGGCCGGCGTCGGCCACGACGCTGACTTTCCCGTCACCAGGCCCGACATCAGAATGCAGCGAGCGCAAGCGCCGCAGCGGAGTAAACCGCCACTCCTCTTCCCGGCCCGTCGGCACCTCGAAGTCGGCAGGGTCGAACGACTGCTGCTGGTGCAGCCTGGAAACGGGGGCCGTCTCGACGGCCCCCTGCAGGCCTGACATCAGCCGACCGCCCCTTCCATCTGCAGCTCGATCAGCCGGTTCAGCTCCAGCGCGTACTCCATCGGCAGCTCGCGCGCGATCGGCTCGACGAAGCCGCGCACGATCGTGGCCATCGCCTCGTCCTCGGTCATGCCCCGGCTCATCAGGTAGAACAGCTGATCCTCTGACACCTTGGAGACCGTGGCCTCGTGGCCCATCTCGACGTCATCCTCGCGGACGTCCACATAGGGGTAGGTGTCAGACCGGCTGACGGTGTCGATCAGCAGCGCGTCGCACTTGACCGTGGACTTCGAGTGCTCGGCGCCCTCCTGGACCTGGACCAGACCGCGATAGGACGTCCGCCCGCCAGCCCTGGCCACCGACTTGGACACGATGGTCGAGGACGTGTTCGGCGCGCAGTGCACCATCTTCGCGCCCGCGTCCTGGTGCTGCCCGGACCCGGCGAACGCCACCGACAGCGTCTCGCCCCTGGCGTGCTCCCCCATCATGTAGACGGCCGGGTACTTCATCGTCACCTTGGACCCGATATTGCCGTCGATCCACTCCATGGTCGCGCCTGCCTGGGCCACCGCTCGCTTGGTGACCAGGTTGTAGACGTTGCTCGACCAGTTCTGGATCGTGGTGTAGCGGCACCTGGCGCCCTTCTTCACGATGATCTCTACCACCGCGGAGTGCAGCGAATCCGAGGAGTAGATCGGCGCCGTGCAGCCCTCGACGTAGTGAACGTAGGCGTCCTCGTCGACGATGATCAGCGTCCGCTCGAACTGGCCCATGTTCTCGGTGTTGATCCGGAAGTAGGCCTGCAGCGGGATCTCGACATGTACGCCCTTGGGTACGTATATGAAAGAGCCTCCTGACCAGACCGCCGTGTTCAGCGCGGCGAACTTGTTGTCGCCGACCGGAATGACCGTCGCGAAGTACTCCTGGAACAGGTCTGGGTGCTCCCTCAGCGCCGTGTCGGTGTCGAGGAAAATGACCCCCTTCTGCTCGAGATCGTCGCGAATCTTGTGGTAAACGACCTCGCTTTCGTACTGCGCGGCGACGCCGGCGATCAGGCGCTGCTTTTCCGCCTCGGGGATGCCGAGCTTGTCGTAGGTGTTCTTAATGTCCGCAGGCAGCTCGTCCCAGCTGGCGGCCTGCTTCTCCGTCGACCGCACGAAGTACTTGATGTGGTCGAAGTCGATCCCTGACAGGTCCGAGCCCCACGTGGGGAGCGGCTTGCGCTGGAAGAACTTCAGCCCCTTGAGCCGCAAGTCCAGCATCCACTCCGGCTCGTTCTTCTTAGCCGAAATGTCGAGGACAACATCCTCGGACAGACCGCGGCGCGCGCTCGCGCCGGCGGTGTCCGGGTCGGCCCAGCCGAACTTGTAGCGGTCTAGGCCCTCAAGCTCGGGGTGTGCGGTAGTGGTCATGCGGAGATTCCTCCGGCCTCATTTGTATTGGTTGTAGAGCGGTGGACTAGAGAAGGCGCCGTGACGTGCGTGGTGCAGATCCCGTCGCCGTGAGCGATCGTCGCGAGCCGCTGCACGGGCGTGCCGAGCAAGCGGCCGAAGGCCTCCGTCTCGGCCTCGCATAGCTGCGGGTACTCGGCCGCCACGTGGGCGACCGGGCAGTGGTGCTGACAAAGCTGTTCTCCCCCGCCGGCGGCCGGTGCACCACCGGCGGAGGCGGCATATCCGTCGGCGGACAGAGCCTCCGCCAGCGCCTTGACCCGATCCGCCGGACCCGCGGCCTCCACTACCGGAAGATAGCGGCGCTCGAGTTCGGAGATCTGCTGGCGGGCGAACTTGGCCACCGCTTCTGGACCGGCGACCTCTGCCAGGTACCGAAGCGCGCTGGCGGCCAGGTCGTCGTAGGCGTGCTCGAACGCGCTGCGGCCGGCGTCGGTCATCGCGAACAGCCGGGCCGGCCGGCCGCGACCCCGGCTGCCGTAAGAGCGCGCGCTCCGCGCCTCGACCATGCCGTCGGCCATCAGGTTGTCGAGGTGCCGCCGGACGGCGGCCGCGGTCAGCCCGAGCCTGGCCGAAAGCCCTGCCGCGGTCACCTGGCCGTTCTCCAGGATCAGCCGCGCGATCCTGGCCCTGGTTCCTGACTCAGAGCCGCGTGAGCTGTCCTGGCCATGGTTCACCCCGGCACCGCTGGTGCCGCAAGCGTTCTGAGCCAGTCCCACGTTTTTCACAACATCATTGTGCCGTAAATAGTTCCTGGCCCGCAATCGGGTCAGGACATGGCCTGGGTCACATCGCGGCGGTCGCGCATCTGTGCTGCGGCAGCGCGCAGAGTGGACGGTGCCTTTCCTGGCTGCCGTGAAATAGCTATCTATCAGGCACGACGGTGTGATCTACCTGCCAAAGCGTCGCCTGAAGCTACTTTCATTCGGTAACGCAACAAAGTATAACTTCCGGCACGGAGGAGGACGCAGCCGCCGGACTCGGCCACGGCCGTGGTTACCGGCCAGTAGCGATCGGCGCGCCCGGCTGTCATGATGGGCCCATGGACAACGCAGCGACCGCCAGGCAGCTGTGGACTCTATTCGAGCCGGTGCACGTCGTCAGTTACTTCACTGCCGAGGCTCGGGCGGCATTCGAACAGGCGGGCCTGCGCGGCTTCTGGCGGGGCTATTTCGCCGGGCGCGCCGCCCCGATGGGCCAGGTTGACGCGCCGGCCGTGGTTGCGGCGTTCTTCGTCTTCGCGCCGACAATGGTGAGCCGTGCCATCCCCGGCGTGTGGGAGCTCGCCACCCCGGCCCAGGCGCTGGCAGCCAGGCAGGCGGGCGCGGTGGCGGCCGTCCGCAGGCTCCTTGAGCTCGCGCCCGGTGACCAGGTGCCAGCCGCTGTCGCCGCGGCCTCCGATGAGCTCGCCGCGGCAGCCAGTAGCCTGGACGGCGCCGGGCACCCGCTAGCAGCGCCCAACCTTGCGCTACCGATCCCGGATGAACCCATCGCCCGGCTGTGGCACGCAGCGACGCTGCTGCGCGAGCACCGCGGCGACGGTCACGTCGCGACACTGGTCGCGGCCGATCTCGACGGGGCCGAGGCACTCGCGCTGCGAGCCGCCGTCGACCGGGCTGGCGACGACACCCACAGCCACGTCGCGGCTGGCTGGAACCGCGAGCAGATGCAGCCAGTGCGCGGCTGGACAGACGCGCAGTGGGATGCGGCCGACGAGCGGCTGACGGCCCGTGGACTGCTCAACGGTGAGCGGGCCGCCACCCCGGCCGGCGTGGCGCTGCACAGGGAGATCGAGCACGCGACCGACCAGGCTGCCGCCCGGCCGTGGACGAGCTTCGGCCGGGAGCGGGTCTCGGCGCTGGCGCAGCTGCTGCGGCCGATCGCCGGGGCCTGCGCCACCGCAATGCCATTCCCCAACCCGGTCGGCGTGCCCGCGCCGGCCGGCCTGACCTCGTGAGGCGAACTCCCTGATGAGCACCATGGAGCGACCCGCGCTTGGGGTCCTGGCCGACCCGGCCACCTTGCCCGATCCTTACCCGGCCCTGGCAGCGCTGCGGGAGGCGTCGCCGTTCGCCGAGTTCGACGGCAAGCTCGTGGTGACCGGGCGGCACGCGGACTGCTCGGCCGTGCTGCGCCACCACAACGCCAGCAGCCGGCGTAATCAGTCGCTACTCGCGGCGGGCGCAGGTCGGCGCGCGCGTGAGCGGCCGTCGTTCCTGTCGCTTGACCCGCCCGACCACACCAGGCTGCGCCGCCTGGTATCCAAGGCCTTCACGCCGCGCATGATCGCCAGGCTTGAGCCCCGGATCCGCGCCGTCACGAGCGAGTTGCTGGCCGGGGCGGCAAGCGCAGGCGAGCTCGAGCTTGTCGGCCAGCTCGCCTACCCGCTGCCGGTCAGGATCATCTCCGAGATGCTCGGCGTACCGATCGAGGATCACCCGCGGTTCGCCGGCTGGTCGGCCAGGCTCGCGCACTCGCTCCAGCCGGGATTCGGCCTCGATTCGGATGCCGCGGCGAGCAGGGCGGAGGCAGCGCAGGTCGCCAGCGACGAGTTCGCGGAGTACTTCCGCGGGCTGATCGCCGCCCGGCGCGCCCGGCCGGCCGCAGACCTGCTGTCTGACCTGATCAGGGCCGAGGACAACGGGGAGATGCTCACCGAGGACGAGCTCATCGCCACCTGCGTCCTGCTGCTGGTGGCAGGCCACGAGACGACCGTCGGCCTGATCTCCAACACCATCCTGGCGCTGCTTCGCCACCCGGATCAGCTCGCGCTGATCAGGAACAATCCCGACCTCGCCGCCGATGCGATAGAAGAGACGCTGCGCTATGACGCCCCGGTCCAGATGACGGCGCGGGTCGCCAGGGGCGGCATGCCGGTCGGCGACATCGATGCCCCTGACGGTGCGCTTGTCCTGCTGTTGCTGGCCGCCGCGGGTCGCGATCCTGAGGTATTCCCTGACCCTGACCGGTTCGACCTCAGGCGCGGCGCGACCGGACATCTCGCCTTCGCCGCCGGCCCGCACTTCTGCCTGGGGGCACCACTGGCCCGACTTGAGGCCACCACCGCCGTGCGAGCGTTCGCGACGAGGCTGACTAGGCCCGAGCTGGACGGCGACTCGCTCGCCTACAAGCCGAACGTCAACCTGCGCGGCCCGAGGCGATTGGTGGTGCGGTTCGGGGCCGTGACCGCCGGCTAGCGGGGGGTTCGGGGGTCGTCCCCCCGGCTGGCGCCTCGGCTAGCGGGGGGTTCGGGGGGTCGCCCCCCCGGCTGGCGCCTCGGCGGCGGTGTCCGGCGGCTTGCCGCCGGACAGCGGCTAGCCGAGGAATCCGCGCAGCAACGCGGCCGTGCCCTCAAGGTGCTCGGCCACCGCGGCCCTCGCCCGCTCGCCATCGCCGGCCAGGATCGCCTGCACGATCGCCTTGTGCTGGCCGGCGGTGTGCTCGATGTTCCGCTTCAGCACCGGGATCGCGTTGAGGAAGTCGTTCAGCCGCCAGCGCGCGTCGGCGCAGGCGGCCGCCAGCAGACTCGAGCCGGCCAGGTCGGCGATGCTGAGATGGAACAGCGTGTCCAGCCGGCGGTAGTCGGCTGGGCTCGCGCCGTTGACGCCGGCCAGCCGGGCGGCCAGTGTGTCGGCCACCGCCGGATCGGGTGACCGGGCGAACTGGCGGGCGAGCGCCTCCGCCGCGCCAGACTCGACCGCGAGCCGGAATGTCAGGGCGTCGGTCAGCTTGTCGCCCTCCGCCAGCGCGATCCGCCGCAGCTCCGCGCGGTCAGGAGCGGGGCGGGTGTAGGTGACGAACGTGCCACCGAAGCGGCCGCGGCGTGAGCTGACGTAGCCGGCCCCGTGCAGCTCCCTGATCGCCTCGCGCAGCGTCAGCCTGCTGATTCCGAGCTGCGCCGCCAGCTCGCGCTCGGCCGGGAATCGCTCGCCCGGCGCCACCATGCCCAGCTTGATGATGGTGAGCAGGCGCTCCACGGTCTCCTCGAAGGCATTGCCAGCGCGGACCGGCCTCAGCACGCCGCTCAGATCGATGCGCGGCGAGGCCGGCAACTCCTGTTGTTGCTGCAGCTTGACCACGACCCTCTCGCCCGGAAAGCCCGCGCTCCGCCAAAAGGTCTTGACAATTCTTCAGACCTCATCATCATTGGTCAGATATTAGACCATTGAAATCAGGGGCCCGCTCACCGCCTACCGGGCCTCTCCGGCGAACTCCCCCGATATTAGGACCCAGTACCCAAGGAGCACGTCGTGTCGGTCAACCAGCAAGCGGTCAGCAGCGATGAGGAAATCCTGCACCACCTCGGCTACGCCCAAGAACTGCGCAGGCGGATGTCGGGGTTCTCGAACTTCGCCGTCTCGTTCACGATCATCTCGATCCTGTCCGGCTGCCTCACCCTGTACGGCTACGGCATGGGCACCGGCGGGCCCGCGATCATCGTCTGGGGCTGGCCGATCGTCGGCATCTTCACGCTGCTGGTCGGCCTGTCCATGGCCGAAGTTTGCTCCAGCTTCCCGACGGCCGGAGGCCTGTACTACTGGTCGGCCAAGCTGGCCAAGAAGAACGGCCCGGCCGCCTCGTGGTTCACCGGCTGGTTCAACTTCCTCGGCCAGGTCGCCATCACCGCTGGCATCGACTTCGGCGCCGCGTTCTTCATCAACGCGTTCCTCAGCCTGCAGTGGGGAGTCAGCACCGCTCACTGGGTCACGATCACCATCTTCGCCTGCGTGCTGCTCCTGCACGGCCTGCTGAACCAGTTCGGCATCAGGCTGGTCGCGCTGCTCAATGACGTCAGCGTCTGGTGGCACATCACTGGCGTGCTGATCATCGTCTCGGTGCTGGCGTTCGTGCCAAGTCACCACGCCTCGGCGAGCTACGTGTTCACGCACACCTTCAACGACACCGGCTGGCACAGCATTTTCTACGTGCTGCTGCTCGGCCTGCTGCTGGCCCAGTACACCTTCACCGGCTACGACGCGTCCGCGCACATGACCGAGGAAACCCACGCTGCCAACCGCAGCGGCCCGCGCGGCATCGTGATGTCGATCCTGGTGTCGCTGTTCGCCGGCTGGCTGCTGCTGATCGGCATCACGTTCGCGATCAACAAGAGCCAGTACAGCGGCGACCTGAGCGCGCTGGTGCCGCCGGCCCAGGTCTTCACCAACGCCATCGGGTCAACCGGGGCGCGGGTCCTGCTCCTGATCGCCATCGGCGCGCAGCTGTTCTGCGGCATGTCGTCGGTGACGGCCAACTCCCGGATGATCTACGCGTTCTCGCGTGACGGCGCGCTGCCGGGCTCGCAGGTCTGGCACAAGGTAAACAAGCGGACAAGGACGCCGACCAACGCGATCTGGCTCGCCGCCGTGGGCGCGCTGATCCTGGGCCTGCCGTACCTGTGGAACGACGCCGCCTACGCCGCGGTCACCTCGATCGCGACGATCGGCCTGTACATCGCCTACGTGGCGCCGACCTACCTGCGGCTGCGCCAGGGCGAGAACTTCAAGCGCGGGCCGTGGCACCTGGGCCGCTGGAGCTATCCGATCGGCATCATCGCGTGCATCTGGGTGGTATTTATTACGATCTTGTTCATGCTGCCAACCGCCAGCCCGGTCACCTGGTCGGACTTCAACTACACGGTCGTCGCGGTCATCGTGGTGATCGGCTTCGCCGGAATCTACTGGCTGGTGTCGGCCAGGAACTGGTTCGCCGGCCCGAAGGTCCAGGGCACGCCAGACGAACTGGCCGCGATCGAGCGAGAACTGTCGGCATGACTCCGGTTTCCAGCACGGGAGTTTCGGGCACGGGAGGCGCCGCTCGTCCGGGAATGCTCACGCTGGAGGAGCTGCGCCTGGCGGTCGGCGCGGGCGAGATCGACACCGTGGTCCTGGCCCTGACCGACATGCAGGGCAGGCTGCAGGGCAAGCGGCTGTCGGCCGAGTTCTTCCTGGCCGAGGTGGCGCACGAGTTCTCCGAGGGCTGCAACTACCTGCTCGCGGTCGATGTCGACATGAACACCGTGGGCGGCTACGAGATCTCGTCCTGGGAACGCGGCTACGGCGACTTCGTGCTGCGGCCGGACATGGCCACTCTGCGCCGGGTCCCGTGGCATCCCGCGACCGCGCTGGTGCTGGCCGACCTCGTCTGGCTCGACGGCGCGCCGGTGCTGGAGTCGCCCAGGCAGATCCTGCGCGGCCAGGTCAGCCGACTCGCCGAGCGCGACCTGGTCGGGCTGGCCGGCACCGAACTCGAGTTCGTCGTCTTCACCGACAGCTACGAGCAGGCCGCCGCCAGGAACTACGCGGGCCTGTCCCCCGCGAACGGCTACAACGTGGACTACTCGATCCTGGGCACGTCCAGGATCGAGCCGCTGCTGCGCCGGATCCGCAACGGAATGTCAGGCGCGGGGATGTACGTCGAGTCGGCCAAGGGCGAGTGCAACCTCGGCCAGCACGAGATCGCGTTCCGCTACGCCGACGTGCTGACCACGTGTGACAACCACTCGATCTACAAGACCGGCGCGAAGGAGATCGCCGCCCAGGAGGGCATGAGCATCACGTTCATGGCCAAGCCGAACCAGCGGGAGGGCAACTCCTGCCACATTCACCTGAGCCTGCGCAGCAGCGAAGGCGGCCCGGTGCTGGCCGGAGACGGCCCCGCCGGCCTGTCGAAGCTGGGCGAGCACTTCGTCGCCGGCCAGCTCGCGGCCATGCGGGAGTTCACACTCCTCTACGCGCCGAACGTCAACTCCTACAAGCGCTACGTGCCCGGCAGCTTCGCGCCGACCGCGGTCCGCTGGGGCGTGGACAACCGCACGTGCGCGATCCGCTTGGTCGGTCACGGTCACTCGCTGCGGGCGGAGAATCGCACGCCGGGCGGCGACGTCAACCCCTACCTGGCGGTCGCCGGGATGATCGCGGCCGGCCTGCACGGCATCGACAACGAGCTGCCGCTCGAGCCCGGCGTCGAGGGCAACGCCTACGCGGACACGAGCCTTCGGGTGCCGCACACGCTGCGCGATGCGCTCGAACTGTGGGAAAAGAGCGAGCTGGCCCAGGCCGCGTTCGGCCCCGATGTCCAGCGCCATTACGCCAACTATGCGCGGGTTGAGCTGGCCGCTTACGACGCGGCGGTGACCGACTGGGAGTTGCGCCGCGGCTTCGAGCGGTTGTGATTGCCGAGCGAGCCGACGGGGCGCGGCGCCGCCTGGACTGAGGAGCGGGAAGCGAGCGAGCCGACGGG
>JASHOL010000037.1 GCA_030041135.1 Streptosporangiaceae bacterium
CTATTGACCAGCGCACTGCCCGTCGTGTGATCCTGGTCACAGTCGCCGCCTCGCGCGAGAATGGCCACAACGGCGTGACTGGAGGAACCGTGCTGACATTGGGACTTGTGGCTGCCTTCGGCGTGCCGCTATGGCTCTTCCTGTTGCTGGGCTGGAAGCTCGCTGTGCGGCTGCGCCTGGAAAAGCAGGGCCACAGCGCCCAGGCGATCGTCACGTCCGTGCGAGGCTGGACCGACTCGCTGGACGGCGTCAAGCACCAGGTCGTGAGCTACCAGATTCTCCAGGGCAACGATTACTACCCCTCTTCGGCCGACGTGCCCGTCCGCGGCAAGGGCTACGCCACCGGTGACCGAATCCCCGTGATGTACCTGCCCTCACGCCCGCATAGGTCCCAGCCGGTCAGCGGCGGCTTGGCGACATCCGTCGGGGTCACGGCATTCGTGATGGCAGTCATGGTCGCCCTCATGGTGTGGCCGCTGTGGATGCTGACCCATTACCACTGATCACCCGTCCGGGCGCTAGCCGGTGATGACCTGGAACGTAGCGAGGGTCGGGTCCGCGGCGTAGGCGATCCGCCCGCCGTCCGCGGCGACCTCGCGCAGCGCTTCGATCGCCTCGGCCGTGATCAGCTCGCCAGGGGCCAGCACCGGGACGCCGGGCGGGTACGGCGCGATCAGCTCGGCGCTGACCCGCCCGATTGCGGCATCGGCCGGGACCGTCTCGTTCGCGGCGAAGAACGCCTCCCGCGGCGCGAGCACCGTCTGCGGACGCACCGTCCAGGCCGCCGCGGGCGCCGGATGCCTCGGCCGGCCGCGGCGGCTCTCAACCGAGGCGATCAGTGTCTCGGTGAACTTCGCGATGCGCTCCTCGTCGTCGGCGATCGTCGGGATCGCAATGACCGTGTCCCGGTCACCCATCTCTACCGGCATCCCGGCCGCGATGAGGTCGGCCTCGACCAGGCTGCCGTGCGCTCCGGTCCCGGCCAGCAGCACCACGAGCTTGGTCGGCTCCACTCCGGGACCGTCGAGCACATCCAGGCCTGGCACCTCGCGCAGGCGGTCACGGGCCGCGGCCACCGCGCACAGCAGCCGGGCGCTTAGCTGCTCGCCGTCCCTGGCCAGCAGCGCCCTGGCCGCGTCGATGCTGGCCAGGATCGAGCCGGTCGGGCTGGTCGTATGCGTGGCCTCAAAGGCACGGTCAAGCCGGGACCGGCTCAGCCGCTCGGTCCTTGCCAGCACCAGCGCGCCCTGGGTGTAGGCGGGCAGTGCCTTGTGCGCGCTGATCACCATCGCGTCGGCGCCGGCCGCGATCGCATGCGGCGGCGAGCCGGGATGAAAGCCTAGGTGGGCCGCCCAGGCCGCGTCCACGACCAGCGGCACCCCGGCCTCGTGCGCCACGTCCGCATGGCTGGCCAGGTCGCTGATCGTGCCGACGTAGGTCGGGTCGCCGAGGAATACCGCGCACGCGTCAGGGTGCGCGGCCAGCGCGTCGCGGACAGCCAGGGCCGAAACGCCGGCGGGCAGCCCCGAAGCGGCGTCAATGTCCGAATAAACCCAGACCGGCCGCAGGCCCGCCAGCACCAACCCCAGCAACAGCGAGCGGTGCAGGATCCGGTTGATGACCACCTTCTGGCCTGGCTTGCCGACCGCCAGCGCCAGCGCCTGATTGCCGTGCGTCGACCCGGCCACCGAGAACCGGCACCAGTCCGCACCCCAGAGCGCGGCTGCCCTGGCCTCCCCGTCCCTGCGCAGGTGGTCCGCGTGCTTGATCGTGTCCAGCCCGCCGTAAAAAGGCGCGTCGCCGCCGACCACGGCGCCGACCAGGTCCTGCAGTTGCTTGTGACCAGGTGTTCCCATCGGGATCAGCTCGCCCGCTTCGGCCTGGCGGCTGAAGTCCAGCCACGCGGCCAGTATGGGGGCGTCGTCGCGCAGGCCAAGAGGATCACGAGGATCGGGGGTGCTCACTCGCCTAGTGTGCAGGACACTGACCGGTTCGTCACCCGGCCGGCGGCGCCGCCCGCACCACGGCCTCGACGTCCGCGATCGTGACACCAGGAACGAACGACTCCAGCAGCCACGTCACCTCGGCGGCGCGCATTCCGGCAATGAAGTCCGTCCGCTCGGCCTGGCTCACCAGGCGGGTCGCGCCGCAAACCACCATCGCATGGGAACGAGGGGCGCCCAGCCTCGCCAGCTCTGCCCGCACGGCCTCGACCTCAGCCGGCCCGAAAGCGAGCGGCCCGGTGCTGCCGAAGATCGGGAAGCAGCCCTGCACCCTGGCGGCTCGCGCCAGCGGCTTGCGGTGCGGCCACACGCATGCGCCCCATACCGGCACGGGCTTCTGCACTGGTTCGGGCAGCAGGGGCGGGCAGTCGATATCGAAGTGGGTGCCGCGATGAGTCACCTCGTTCCCGCCGAGAAGCGCGAGCAGTACGTCAAGCGATTCGTCAAGCAGTTCGCCGCGCTGACGCGGGCGCGTCTCCTCGCCGAACGAGCTGAACTCCCGCCAGCCGTCGCCCCCCAGGCCGACACCAACGACCAGGCGGCCTTCGCTGAGGTGATCGAGGGTCGAGATCTGCCTGGCCAGTACCCACGGCCGGCGCCGGGCCAGCGGCGTCACCATCGCGCCGAGCCTGAGGGTGCTCGTCGCGGTCGCGATCGCGGCGAGCGTGGTCCAGGCGTCCGCGATCGGCGTGCCAGGCGGGCCGAACATGTGATCCCAGACGAAGAAGCCGTCCCAGCCGGACTCCTCCGCCGCGGCGGCCAGGGTAGCGACCCGGCGCGGATCAGCGAGCTCGGCGAACGGCGGCAGGTAGATCCCGGACTTCACGCGGCTCATTATGCCGCCGAGCGGGGCGCCTTGGCCTCGGCCCGCGCGAGCACGTCAAGGCCCCGGTGTCGCCCCGACGCCCGATCCCGCGGGACGGGAGACGGCCGACCTCGAGACGTGAGAGGCGGGCGCGCTACGTCTCCTTAGCCTTGGCCGCGCTCTTGCCGCCGGTGCTCGATACGGGTTGGCCGTGGGTAATCTCGATGCGGCGGGGCTGGACCTTTGGCGACGCGGGGATGGTCACGTGCAGGACGCCGTCGGTGTACGTGGCGGTGAGGTGGTCGGCGTCCACGCCCTCGCCCAGGGTGAGCTGCCGGCTGAATGAACCTTGGGGCCGCTCGGCGGCGACGACGTGGTCGGTGTCACCGTAATGCGCATTGCGCTCCGCCCGCAGGCTAAGGGTGCCGTGCTCAACGGTGACATCGATCCTGTCGGGGTCGGCGCCGGGCAGGTCCGCCTCTACGTGATAGCTGCCGTCCTGCGTGCGGTACACGTCGATCGGCATCGCCAGAGCCGCGCGCCTGCCGCTCGCGGCGAGCGACATGAGCTGCTCGAACGGGTCACGCAACGGCTCGGATCTGATTACTGCCATGGCTGCCTCCTAGTGCCACTAAGGAAAGCTGGCCCGCGGCCCGCTCTCCGCTGTGATTTAGCCGACCCTGGCGCCGAGGGACGCCGACGGGTATTTGTCCGACGAGGCTCAGGCTGGGCCTGGAAGAGCGCTCAGCCTGGCGCGACACTTCGCCCGGTGATCCGGATCGGCGCGATGCGAACGTACACGTCGCGCGGGCCGGCGGCCCACGGTTGCAGGCCCGTTGTTTCCTCGAGGTAGCTCACCTCAGGCTCGCTGGTTACCTGCTGCGCGTGGCCCTGCACGAGCACGCTCCAGCCCTCGTGGCGCTCGTCGTCGAAGTAATCCACTTCGAAGCTGAGGTGAGCGTCGGCGTACAGCGCCAGGAGCGTGTCAGGTGCCGTGCGGAAGATGACGGACTTGCCGCTTATCGCGTAGTTGACCGGCAGCATCACAACACCCTCCGCTGACGCAAAGCCGACACGGCCGATCCCGCCCGGTTCCAGCCGGTCGAAACACTCCTCAGCGCTGAGCGTCCGCAAGGGGTGGACCGAGGGCCTGGCAGGCAGGCCTTCCCGGACGGACAAGACACCCGGCGTGCCTGCACTGCTAGCGGCACTCGTACCTGTAGCCATGTTTTTTCACCTCCGTCACTCCTCCATCTATGCCTGCCCTCAGCCTTGTCTTGCGGCGGGTGCGCGCGCTGCTGTCCGAAGTCCTGCCTGACCGGGCCATACGGCCTTAGGCACGCCCAGGCACGCGAAAATAAGTGCCTTCATCCGCAGAATTCACGTATCAAACAAACTTGACGGCTACTCCGCACTAGCGTCGGAGTGCCAGCCCGCATCGGCAGTCGCGCGACGTAACGGGGGCGTTATGTCATCAAGTCAGCAGCAGTTCCTGCCACGCCCGGTTGCCGAATTACTCGGCCGCGGCACCGCCCATCACTCGCGGCGGCGACGGCCGCCGCGACCGCGCCGTCCCGCCGCCGGCCGGCAAGCCGCCTACGATGGAATACGTGACGTCCGCCGCCGTCGACGCCGGACAGGAATGCGATGGATGAGCTGGCAGCTCCGGTAGCCAAGCGACGAGGGCTGGCCCAGCGCCGCAAGGCCATCGGCCTAACCCAGGAACAGCTGGCCGAGCAGCTCGGGGTCGAGCGCACCACGGTCGTGCGGTGGGAGCGCGGCGACAACCGGCCGGCGCCGTGGCTGCGGCCCAGGCTGGCGAAGGCCCTAGGGGTCACGGCCGACCGGATCGACGAGCTGCTGGCTGCCGACGATGCCCTGGCCAGCCCGCAGGACCCGGCGGCGCCGGTGCCGCGGCAGCTGCCCGCGGCGGTGGCCGGCTTCACCGGCCGGGTCACCGAGCTGGCCACGCTGACCAGCGTTCTCGACAACGCTGGCGCTCACGTTCCTGGCACGGTGGTGATCTCGGCGATCGGCGGGACTGCGGGGGTGGGCAAGACCGCGCTGGCGCTGCACTGGGCGCACAAGGTCGCCGACCGGTTCGGTGACGGGCAGCTGTACGTGAACCTGCGCGGCTACGACCCGGCCCAGCCGGTCACCGCCGCCGCGGCCATCCGGGGGTTCCTTGACGCGCTCGGCGTTCCGCCGGAACGGATCCCGCCGGGCCCGCAGGCGCAGGCGGGCCTGTACCGCAGCCTGCTGGCGGATCGGCGGATGCTGATCGTGGCCGACAACGCCCAGGATGAGCAGCAGGTCCGGCCGCTGCTGCCCGCCAGCCCCGTCAGCCTGGTGCTGGTTACCAGCCGGAGCCAGCTGTCAGGGCTGGCCGCCGCCGACGGGGCGCGGATGGTGACCCTGGACGTGCTGAGCCACAGCGACGCGGTGCAGCTGCTGGCCGGCCGGCTCGGCGCCGCCCGTGCCGCGGCCGAGCCCGACGCGATCAGCCAGATCGCCGGGCTGTGCGCGTGCCTGCCGCTGGCGCTGGCAG
>JASHOL010000377.1 GCA_030041135.1 Streptosporangiaceae bacterium
GTCCGCACGTTGTGCTGACTGAAGACCCGCTCGACCGCCACGGCGTGGGGCTGGTGCTCGGCCACCCAGCGGTCAAGTTCCGCTTCCAGCGCGAGCAGCCGCGCGCCGATGTCATCACCGGATGGCGTTCTGATCACGTCGGTGCCCAGCAGCCGCAGCGGCCGACCTGGCGCTCCCTCGATGACGCCGACGCCGCACCGGGTGAGCCCAGGGTCGACGCCGAGCACGCGCATCCGTCACCGTCCCGCTCTCGCGCCGCTGCGAACACCTGTTCGGCCTGCACGTTACCGGGTCTGGGTCCCGGCGGCGGCGCCGGCACGCTGACCGCAGCGGAGAAAGTGGCGGCGCGCCAGGGTTCCGCATTGCATTGTGCCTGTGATAATTATTATTATCATAGGCATGCTCACCCAGGACGCCATCGCGGAATACCTCGACGTGCTCCGCGACCGCAGGCAAAGCCCGCACACCGTGCGGGCATATAGCAGCGACCTCGGGCACCTTTCGGCGGCCGTCCCGACAATCGGCACAGCGGATGACAGCCCGGCCCTCGCGCGCTACGCGGCGTCGCTTGGCGCTCTCCCGCCCGCCACGCAGCGCAGGCGGCTCTCCGCACTGGCCGGATTCGTGTCGTGGGCAGTCAGCCGCGGGATCACCGCCGCAGAGTTCCCCTGGACGGCTTCCCATGGTCGTGGCGTGGGCTGGGCCGACCGGGCGAGGCAAGCGGAGAGCGGCGCGCAGCGGCCGGCGTCCGGGGAGGAGCGGTCGGCCGGGACGGCTGCGTCCAGACCGGAGCCGACGTCTGCGCCGGCGGTGGAGCCGACGCCGGCGGTGGAGCCGGCGCCGGACCCGGTCGAGCCAGCGCCCGGCCAGGCCGACATTGAGGCCGCCCTCCGCCAGATCCCGCGGCAGGCCGACCGCGACCAACTGCTGTTCGGCCTGATGGCCAGGCTCGGCCTGCGACCGGGTGAGGCGCTCGGGCTCCGGGTTGGAGATGTAGACGTCGAGCACGAGCTGCTGACCGTCTCGGGCTGGGGCGGCCGGCTGCGCCGCGTCGTCATCGATGACAACGAGGTGCTACAGCGACTCCGGAACTGGCTGCGGAGCCGCCCTGCCGGCCAGTCGGCTGCGCTGTTCCCCAGTCCGGCCGGCCCAGGCGCCTTGCGCTATCAGTCCATGGCTGAGCGCTGGACCACCTATTCGGCCAGGGCCGGGGTCCAGGTCACGCCCGGCGACTTGCGGCGTGCGCATAGCGCCGAGCTGCTCGCAGGCGGTGTACCCGAATGGGTGGTCAGGGACCGACTCGGGCAGGCCACCGGGCCGCTGCCGGGAGCGCGAGGGACGGCCGCCAGCGCCGAGGACGCCATCCGGGCGTGGCAGCGAAAGCGGGCCAGCTCGTCAGGCGCCGAGCATCGGGCGACGGGCGGCCAGCGACCGGCTCAAGCGCACCGGCCAGCAGCCCGCCAGCCAGCCGCCGGCGGAACAGCAGCCGACGGGACAGCGGCCGACGGGCAGCCAGGCACGGGCACTGGCTGATGGCCAGGACCGGCCCGTTTTCGTCCCGGTCGTTCCGGCTGCTGTGGACGGGGCAGAGCGTCAACCAGCTCGGGAGCTTCGTCAGCACGCTGGCCCTGCCGTTGCTGGCCGTGACACGGCTGCACGCCTCGACCTTTTATGTTGGCGAGCTGGAAGCCGTCGAGTGGGTGCCCTCGGTCCTGATCGGGCTGCAGGCCGGCGCCCTGATCGACCGGACGCGCCACAAACGCGCGGTCATGATGGCAGCCAACATCGGGCAGGCCCTGGCGCTCGGGTCGGTGCCGGTCACGGCGGTGTCTGGAGTGCTCAGCCTCGGCACGCTGCTGGCGGCCGCATTCGCAGCCGGCCTGTTCGGCGTCTTCTTCCAGACCTCCTACTCGCCGTACGTCCGCTCCATCGTTCCCGCGGACCAGCTCGTTGCGGCCAACGGCTGGCTCCAGAGCAGCCAGTCGGCCGCCCAGATCAGTGGCCCGCCCCTCGGCGGACTGCTGGTAGAGGCCGTCGGGGCCGCCACCGCGATCGTCGCCGACGCCGCCAGCTTTCTGGTCTCGCTTGCCTCGCTGGCGCTGATCAGGGGCGACATGCTCGACCCGGATGCCCAGGCCGACCGGACTGGCATAGGGCGGGAGGTCAAGGCCGGCCTGCGGCAACTGCTGTCTGACCCGCTACTGCGCGCGCTCGCCGTGATCGCGGCCCTGGCAAATCTGCTGCTGACCTCGATCGGCGCGGTCGAGGTCGTCTTTCTCGTGCGCACCGTCGGGGTGAACGCCGGCACGGTCGGCATCATGTTCGCCGCCAGCGGGGTCGGCGGCCTGGCCGGGGCACTCAGCGCCAGCCGGATCGACCGCCGGGTCGGCACGCGCCGGGTTGCCCGGTTTGCGATCCTCAGCACGGCCCCGTTCGCGCTGCTGCTGCCGCTGGCGCACCGGGGCCCGACGCTTGCCTTGTTCGGGGTGGGTGCCTTCGCAGCGACGTTCGGCATCGTGCTGGCCAGCGTCACGTTCGCCAGCATCCGCCAGATTCGCTGCCCGCCCGCGCTGCTTGGCCGGGTCCTGGCCGGATCACGGCTCCTCATGGCCGTCACGATCCCGCTCGGCGCGCTCGCCGGCGGGACGATCGGCCAGCACCTGGGACCGCGCTTCGCCATCCTCGGCAGCGCGATCGGATATGCCGTCGTGGGCGTCGTCGCGGCTGCTGGGCCGTTGCGTAAACCCGACAGAGCCCGGGCCGCGTCTCTCCCAGGGGATACGCACCAGGAGGCGCAAGCGGCCGTAACGGCACGCGATGCCTAACGGCGGGAGGAGCCAGCTCGAAAACGGCACGCCTGGCACACGGCACGGATCCGTGCCGGCTGTGGCTACCTGCCGGCATCGGGTGAGCCAGGATCCGGCTGGCTGGAGCCTCCTGCCGGGAGGCGACCGGGGTAGTCGGACGGTCCCGGTGTGGTGCCAGCGGTCCGGCCGAGTCCAGGCTGCGGCCGGTAGCTGGCCGGTCAGGGGTTAGCCACTGCAGGTTCCGGCACAGGGTGCTCGGTGTCCTGTCGCGTACTGCCAGGCTGTTGCCTCCGCGTCGGGCCGGTGACCAGGTAGATGGCGGCCGCGCACAGTTCCGTGCCTGCAGCGGCGAGCAGGCAGCCCGTCAGCGACCAGCCCACGAGCGGGCCGGCCAGCGCTGCGCCGGCCGACAGCCCGGCGATCTTCAGGCTGGCCGCAGTGGAGAAGACCTGACCGCGCATGTGCGGCGGGCTGTCCCGGTGCCGTACCGCGAACAGGGCGGTCAGTTGCGGTCCGTCGCCGACTCCGCCGACCGCGACTGCGAGCAGTGTGAGCCAGCCAGCGGCGATCGCGGCCGCGGCCATGCTCGCCGCCAGGATCAGCGTGCTGGCGAACACCCTGATGTCGGGCTCGTGGCGGAACTGCCGGCGGGCTAGCAGGGCGTTGGCTCCCAGCGCCGCGACGGCCATCGCGCTGATCAGCAGAGGACCGCGGGCCGCGCCGCCTAGGCGCTGCGCGCCGAGCACCGGGCAGCAGACCAAGAGCATGCCGACGCCGACGAAGGACACCACTGACGTGGCGGTGGCCCGCCGCAGCGGGGGTATGCGCGCGATGGCGATGAGCCCGGCAGCGGGCCTGAACGGTGACCGGCGGGGCAGCGGCATGGTGGCATGGCGCCAGGCCATCAGGGCGGCTGACGCGGCGAGCCCGACCAGCGCCGCGGCGGCGATGACCGCCAGCCGGGCCCCCAGGGCAGCGGCGATCAAAGCCGCGAGCCCGGGTCCGGCCAGGCTGGCAGTGCTATAGGTGAGTCCGTCCAGCGCCGAGGCGCGTTGCAAGCTGTCACCGGTCGCCAGTCGGGGAAGCTGCGCCGTCCAGCCGCCTGCCACGGCTGGGTTGAGCATCCCGGCCGCCAGCGCGATGACGACTACGGCAGGCAGCGCGAGCCGGCCGACGCTGGCCGAGATGGCGAAGATGCCGGCCGCGTAGCCGGCGAGCACGGCGGCCAGCAGCCGTTCTGGCCGCGGAGCACGGTCAAGCAGCGCGCCGAATACCGGCCCGCCGACGGCTGCGGCGATGGTCAGGCCGGCCAGCAGCGCCGAGCCGGCGGCGGACGACCTGGTGACCGCGTAGGCGAGCAGCACGATCGCGGGACCCGACATTTCGTCCCCGGTGCGCGCTGCCGTTGCGCCTGCCAGATAGCCGGAGACCGGCCGCCAGATCGAGTAACGGTATTTCATGCTAAAAAGTTACAGCGATGAGTAACGGTATTTCAAGTTAATAAGTTACACTGCCAGCATGGCGATCTCACCGCTGCTCGGCACGACGGTGCACGACGCCGCGCGGCGCACCGCGGAGATGCTCGCCGTGCTTTTGGAGCCCATCGGCGAAGCCACCGCGGTTGAACGGCTCATCGCGGTGTTGCGGGCACATGGCGAGCCCGACCCGATCCTGATCTCCGCCGCCGACCTGACCGAACTGCGCCAGGCCGCCTCCGACCTGCGCCCGGTCTTCGCAGCCGCCGATGCCGGCGAAGCCGCGGCCCGGCTCAACGGGCTGCTCGCCGCGCATGCCGGCCTGCCGCGGCTAACCGACCACCACGGCACATCCGGCTGGCACCTGCACGTGGACAGCCGCGATGACGCGCCCTGGGGCGAATGGTTCCTCACGTCCGCGTGTCTGGCGCTGTCGGTGTTGCTAGCCGAGCGGCAGGCGCCACCCGCCGGGCTGTGCGAATCGCCGTCGTGCGGCAAGCCATTCGTGAACGTGGGCCGGGGCAGCCCCCGCCGTTACTGCTCCGGCAGATGCGCCACGCGGGAGCGCGTAGCCGCCCACCGCGATATTCACCGCGCCTGACGACTCGGCATGACGAACGGTCACGGCTGCGGCATGGCCGGCTCGGAACCGGCTCAGAAGTAGTCGTACATGAACGCCGGGCCGCCGAAGGCGCAGTCCAGCACGTCGTCGGCGTGGGTGTCGCCGGCGGCCAGGCCTGCCCGGCGGAGCGTCGCGAGCGGTACTCCCCCGAACAGCGCCGCGAACCCGCGCGGGCCAAGCCGGAGCGCTCGACGGTCAGGCTCACCGCCGGCCGGAGCGAGCTTCCCCGCACCGGCGCTGATCTGCAGTGTCCAGGGACCAGAGTTGGCGGGAATATCCCGGTCGTTCAGGTCCAGGACGGCCTCGAGCGAGACGCCGGAGGGAAACCCCCTGGCGGCGATGGCCTCCGCAGGATCGAGGACGCGCAGCATCCAGGTCTGCGTGCGGCTCGTAACCGCGGTCGGATCGTTCAGCAGCCACCCGATCGGGTCTTCTGGCGGCACGCACGCTCGCACGCGGTCGGCCATCGTGGCATGCGAGCCCAGAATCTGCCAGAACGCCCTGGCCGTGGCGGCCGACGCCGCGACCAGGTTGTCGATCTCGACCTCCTCGTGCCCGTTGGTCCAGTAGTAACTGAGGAATCCGTCGTCGGCCACGTAGGCGAAGTAGTCGGGGTCATCGAGCGACCGCACGAGCTCGGCCGGCTCGCGGGTTGTCGGGCCGTTGTCGCGCAGCGCCTGGTGCGCATTCCCTAGCGCGGCGACCACCGCGGCCGCGTCAGCCCCGGCCGCCCGTCGCATGCTGGCGGGCCCGGTCGCAAGCGCGGGTGCCGACGGCAGTTGCGGGTCGGCCGCCGTGAGCGCGGCCAGGGTGTGAGCCGGGATCACGACCTCGTACCGGCCGCCGGCGTTCTCCCAGCCGAGCGAGCGATAGAGCGGCATCGTGCTCGGGTAGAGCGTCGAGATCGCGTAACCGGCCGCGGCCAGGTCGGCCAGGAGCCTGGTCATCAGAGCCCGCCCGATCCCCCGGCCGCGCTCCTCCGGGGCTACCTTGACCCCGGCCACGGCGGCCATCGGCATCGACCGCCCGTGCCACCACTGCCGCATCGCGTAGTGGCGGGCGCTCGCCACCGGCCGCCTGCCGTCGAACACGCCAACCATCTGCCCAGCGTCGATCACGGCCTGCATGCGCGCGGTCCAGGTGGCCGCCGAACCGAGCGGCCCGAAGGCCCGGCGGCGGAGATCGAGTTCCGCCTCGACGTCGTCGTCTGGCCCGAACGGGCGTATCTCCAGCCGGCTATCCATGGCTGGACCGGACGGGAACGCGGCGGACGCTACTCCGGACAGTCACGCGGTAAACCGGGTAGCTCACCCGAGCTTCTCCATGATCTCGTCAGAGACCGAGTAGTTGGCGTACACGTCCTGCACGTCGTCAGAGTCCTCGAGTGCCTCGACCAGCCGGAAGACCTTCTTGGCGTTCTCTTCGTCCAGGTCGACCTCGGCCGACGGCAGGAACGGGCGCTCGGCCGACTCGTAGTCGAGCCCGGCGTTCTGCAGCGCCGTGCGCACCGCCACCAGGTCGCCAGGGTCGCTGATCACCTCGAACGACTCGCCCAGGTCGTTGACTTCCTCGGCGCCGGCGTCGAGTACGGCGGCCAGCACGTCGTCCTCGCCGACGCCGTCGGCCTTCGGGACGATGACGACGCCGCGGCGGCTGAACAGGTAGGAAACCGAGCCGGGGTCAGCCATCGAGCCGCCGTTGCGGGTGAAAGCCACCCGCACGTCGGACGCCGCGCGGTTCCTGTTGTCGGTCAGGCACTCGACCAGGACAGCGACACCGCCTGGCGCGTAACCCTCGTACGTGATCGACTCGTACGCCGCGCCGCCCGCCTCGAGACCGCCGCCGCGGCGGATCGCGCGATCGATGTTCTCGTTCGGCACCGAGCTCTTCTTGGCTTTCTG
>JASHOL010000378.1 GCA_030041135.1 Streptosporangiaceae bacterium
ACAGCGCGCCCAGCGACGACGGATCGGGCGTGGCCCAGCACTCCACGACGACCACCGACGGCACGCAGTTCGGCAACGTCGGCCGGAATGCGCCGTGCCCGTGCGGTTCTGGCCGCAAGTTCAAGCTGTGCCACGGCGACCCACGCAATCGATAACCAGGCAGGGAACGAGGCGGAGTCCGCGCCGGGGACCGTCCGTCAGGCAGGAGCCGTCCCACACGGGCGGTCGGGAAGGAGTCTCGCGGGTAACGCGGTGCCCGCGCGAGTCGCGGGCGTCACGCCGACTCGATGGCTGTGCATCGCCAGTGCTGGCACGCCTCCTCGGCTCGTTCCAGCCGGAGGGCAAGCACGCGAACCCGCGACCCGAATCCGACGACCGCCGTCATCTCGAGCACGTCGGGGTTCGGGGCCGAGGTCATGATCCGGCGAACCCTGGGCCTCTGGCCGGTGGCCAGCACCGGGCCGAGCTGCCTGATCCGTTGCCGGGTCTGCTCGGTGGTCCACGGCCTGAGCTGGGTCGCGGGCCTCGACCCGGCCAGGGTCTCGGCCAGCACCTGGGCGAACTGGCTCGGCCATGCCTGCGGACTCCGCGGCCCAGGAGAGGCACGCTCGCCTGCGAGTGACTGGATGGGCTCACCTCGGTCGTCGGTCGGGCCGGCCGGCTGCGGCTCGCCGGTCCGGCCGTCAGGTTGTCCTTGCGGCGCGAGGCTTGCAGCCGAGATCCACGCAGGCGGCCCGGCGTCGTCCGTGGCCTGCGGCTCGACGTCATGAGCCTGAGGCTCGTCGTCGTAAGGCGGGGCGGCGTCCGGTATCGCGACCCGGCGCACCGCGACCGGGTCGGGCGGCGGGGCGCTTCCACCCGGCGGCCGCGGTTGCGGCCGCGCCGGGAGCACCGGCACGCCAGCGGGGCGCACCGCCTCCTGGCGTGCGGGCAGCGGTAATTCGGGGGACCGATTCTCCTGCATGTCTGGAGTTTTACTCGGCCCTGGTGACATTTCCGGCGGGCGGAATGCGGCGGCGGTCAAGCTGGTTCTTCTGAATCGAAGTCATCCCCGACTCCCCGCAAACCCTGGATCTGGAGACCGTAGTGTCACTGCCACCGCTCGTCGAGCCTGCCGCCGAGCTGACTGTCGACGAGGTCAAGCGCTACTCGCGCCACCTCATCATCCCGGAGATCGGCATGACCGGGCAGAAGCGGCTCAAGAACGCCAAGGTGCTGTGCGTCGGTGCAGGCGGCCTCGGCTCGCCGGCGTTGCTCTACCTGGCCGCCGCGGGAGTGGGCACGCTTGGGGTGATCGACTTTGACGTCGTTGACGAGTCCAACCTGCAGCGCCAGGTAATCCACGGCCAGTCGGACGTCGGCCGGCCGAAGGCGGAGTCGGCCAGGGACAGCATCGCCGAGATCAACCCGTATGTGAATGTCGTGCTGTTTGAAGAGCAGCTCAGCGTCGACAATGTAATGGAGATATTCTCCCAATTCGACCTGATAGTAGATGGCACCGACAATTTTGCCACCCGCTATATGGTGAACGATGCCTGCGTCCTGCTCGGCAAGCCCTACGTCTGGGGCTCGATATTCCGGTTCGACGGCCAGGCCAGCGTCTTCTGGGCCGAGTACGGGCCATGCTACCGCTGCCTGTACCCTGACCCTCCGCCACCGGGGATGGTGCCGTCCTGCGCCGAGGGCGGCGTACTCGGCGTGCTCTGCGCGTCCATCGGCTCGATTCAGGTCAACGAGGCGATCAAGCTCATCACCGGCGTCGGCGAAAGCCTGTCTGGCCGGCTGATGATCTATGACGCGCTGGAGATGAGCTATCGGTCAGTTAAGGTCCGCAAGGACCCCGAGTGCGCCATCTGCGGGAAGAACCCGACGATCACTGAGCTGATCGATTACGACGCGTTCTGCGGTGTGCTATCGGAGGACGCCCAGAAGGCCGCGTCGGGTTCGACAATCACCGCCACCGAGCTGAAGGCCATGCTCGACAGTGACGAGGACATCTTCCTGATCGACGTGCGCGAGCCAAACGAGTACGAGATCGTGTCGATCCCCGGCTCGGTCCTGATCCCGAAGGACCAGATTCTGAGCGGGGCCGCGCTCGAGCGGCTGCCCCAGGACAAGCGGCTCGTGCTGCACTGCAAGAGCGGCGCGCGCAGCTCGGAATGCCTCGCGGTCGTGAAGAATGCCGGCTTCTCCGATGCAGTTCATGTGGGCGGCGGCGTGCTCGCCTGGGTCAGCCAGGTCGACCCGAGCCTGCCCACCTACTGACCTGAGCGGGACAGGCCGGCCTGGCCGTCTCGATCCGGACGGTCACGTCAGGCCGTAGGCTTCCGGTGTGACATGGCAGCCGGGACCGAGCGAACGCGCAGGCGCCGAGCCCCCGGCCTGGTCTCTCCCTGGCATGGAGCCGCCTGGACTTGACGCCGGGATGGCGGCGCAGCAAGAAACGGGATTCCAGGCACGACCGGACCGGCTTCGCCGCGGGACGCGCTGGACCGCGATGGTGCTGCTGCTTGGTCTCGGACTGTGCGGCCTGGCCGCCGCGGCCGTCGGAGTCGCGCACGAGGTGCTGCCGCGGCAGTTCACAGCGGGCCAGGAGCGGCAGATCATGGCCTGGGACATGACCAGGCGGTGGCGCGCACTGTCGGCCGGCCAGATCTTTCCGGCCGCCATCGCCTACAGGGTCTCCCCCCAGGCCGTCAACGCGAGCCAGGGCCTGGTACTTGATGCGCATCGGCTGGCGATCTCGCCTACCGCGGGATGTGCTTCAGGCGTCTCTGGCCGGGCCGCCACCATGCTGGCCGCGGACCACTGCCTGGCGCTGCTGCGCGCCACCTACCTTGACTCATCGGGCAGCATGGTCGTCACGGTCGGCGTCGCCGTGCTCCAGGACAGCCAGGCGGCCGCGGCCGCCGCGCGCGCTCTGACCGCGCGTGGCCAGGATCTAGCGCTTGCGCTACGGGCCCTGCCGGTCGCTGGCACCGTTGCGAGCGGATTCGGCGACGGCCAGCGCCAGCTGTCGGATGTCGTGCCGGCAGGCCCGTACGTCATCCTGACGACGGCGGGCTTCACCGACGGCAGGCGGCAGGTGCGGCTGGCCTCCGACTACTACTACGACCAGGAGATGACCGCCCTGGTCAGCGGGCTGACGTTGGCCACCAGCAACCGGTTGGGTGCGCAGCCTTCCATCCCCAGGTGTCCGGGGTCGCCGGGATGCTGAACCCCGCGCGCCGCCGCGGCAGGCGGCTGGCCTGGTTCCTCGCCGCGGTCGTCCTGTCCGGTTCAGGAGCGATGTGGCCCGCCGGCCCGGCCAGCGCGGACACTGTCCGCGACACCGAGATGTGGGTGCTCGACGCGCTGAACGTACAGCCGGCCTGGCGGATCACGCAGGGCCGCGGAGTGCTCGTCGCGGTCATCGACAGCGGCGTCGACGGTGACGTGTCCGACCTCGTTGGGTCGGTACGCCAGGGCCCGAACCTGACCGGCGTGGACACGCCGCCGAGCAGCCCGGACTGGGGAGTGCACGGTACCTGGATGGCCTCGCTGATAGCCGGTCACGGCCATGGCCAAGGCGATGACAGCGGCATCATCGGGATCGCGCCGCAGTCGCGGATCTTGTCCATCCGGGTGATCACCGACTCGGAGGACCCGAACTTTTCCCGATACGAACACGAGTCGATCAGCCGCGGCCAGCAGGAACTTGCGACCGCCATCACGTACGCGGTCGCCCACGGGGCGGCGGTGATCAGCATGTCACTCGGTTACAGCCTGCAGAGCGCCATCGTCCGCAAGGCACTCCAGGATGCCTACGAGCACAGTGTCGTAGTGGTCGCGGCGGCCGGGAACTCCGGTGAGCAGGCGGGCGTCAGCGCCACCGGGCACTCGCCGTACTCGTTCCCTGCCGACTACCCCGGTGTCCTCGCGGTCGGTGCCGTGGACCAGCAGGGCCAGCCGGCCGACTTCTCAAGCCACAACCTGTCCGTGCAGGTGGCGGCGCCCGGGCTGGAGGTGCCCGCTCAGGGCAGGGACGGCCAGTACTGGCTGGTCAGCGGCACTAGCCCGGCCTGCGCGCTGACGGCTGGCGTCGCCGCGCTCGTCAAGGCCAGGTACCCGCGGCTGACCGACCCCCAGGTCATCTCGGCGATCACGACCAGCACCACGCCTGACAGCAGGCCCGCAGGCGGCTACAACGACCGGGTCGGCTTCGGCGAGGTGAACGCGGCCGCCGCCCTTGCCGCTGCGGGCAGGCTCGCGACCGCTTCACGGCCGGCGGCGAGCCTCGCGCCTGCCGCGCATTTTGGTGGCGGGACCGCGGCGATCCCGGCCCCGCCGGTGCAACCGCGCGGTGTCGGCATCCTCGTGCTGTACTGCCTGCTTGGCGCCTGCTCGCTGGCGCTGGTCGGCATCGGCGTGTCCCGCCTGTTCACGCTGGGCGAGTCCGCAGCCGGGCCGGAGAGGGCGATGGCCGAGCCGGGCCCCGGCCGCCCGGTCACCAGGATCGTGACCGGGCCGCCCGGCCGTCATGCGGCGCCGCGCGGACGCGGCGACGGCGCGGGCGAGCAGTGACCGCACCGCGGGCACGCGCGGAGCGCCGTTCCAGCCCCGGAGGGACGACCCTCCGTACACCCCGCGACTAGTCGTAATGGCGGGCCGGACATGGATGATTACACCGCCAGGGTGCTGGATGCGGTCGACTCGATCCCGGCCGGCCAGGTCATGTCCTACGGGGACGTGGCCGAGTACGTCGGCCAGGGCGGTCCGCGCCAGGTTGGCCGCGTCCTCGCGCTGTGGGGCGGTGGCGTGGCCTGGTGGCGTGTCGTGCACGCTGACGGTTCCTTCCTGGCCGGTCATGAGCGGAAGGCGCTGGCAATGTATGAGGCCGAGGGAACTCCACTGCGCCGGCCGGCCGACGGCGGCATGCCGCGCATCGACATGCGCCGCGCCAGGCGCGCAACCGGCTGACCGGCGAATGGGCTCAGTAAGCCAGGCAACTGGCCGGGGATTGGCCGCGTTAACGCGTCAATGTCGGCAGGGTCTGCTGGAATCAGGGCGAGATGGAAACCGCATCGCCTGAGTATCGTCTCGTTCGCGAGGCGCACTCCGCGCCGCCGCCGCCGGCCCTCGATGCCGCCCAGCGGCGGGTAGCCGAGCACGCGAGCGGGCCGCTGCTGGTGCTGGCCGGTCCTGGCACGGGCAAGACGACGACGATCGTGGAATCGGTCGTGCACCGGGTCGCCCGCAGGGGCGTCGATCCGGCCCGGATCCTGGTGCTGACCTTCACCCGCAAGGCCGCCGAGGAACTGCGCGAGCGCATCGCGCTGCGGCTCAACCGCACCCTCCGGCAGCCGCTCGCGCTGACCTTCCACAGCTACGCGTTCGCGCTCGTGCGGCGCGAGTTCGTGCTGGCAGGCGAGCAGTCACCGATCTTGCTGCCCGGCCCCGAGCAGCTGCTCGAGGTTCGCCGGCTGCTGCGCGGCGAGGCGGGCGACGGCGGCGAAAGCTGGCCCGAGCAGCTGCGGCCTGCCGTCGGCACGAGGGGCTTCGCCGCGGAACTGCGCGACTTCCTGCTGCGCGCGGCGGAGCGCGGGCTGGACGGTACCGGGCTTTCCGCGGTCGGCAGCCTGCACGGTCGGCCGGACTGGCAGGCAGCCGGCCGGTTCCTCGACTCCTACGCCGCCCGGTTCGACCTGGCGCCCGTGCCCGCCTACGACTACGCGGAGATCGTGCGGATCGCGGGCGCCCTGCTGCGCCGCGGTGCCGTCCGTACACGCGAGCGGGACGCCTACGACGCCGTGCTCGTCGATGAGTACCAGGACACCGACCCGGCGCAAGAGGAGCTGCTCGTCCAGCTGGCTGGCGATGGCCGCGAACTCATCGCCGTCGGTGACCCCGATCAATCGATCTACGCTTTCCGTGGTGCCGATGTCGATGCGATCCGGCGCTTTCCCGACCGGTTCCTGGCACCCGACGGGCGGCCGGCCGAGGTCGTCGCGCTCCGTACCTGCCGGCGCAGTGGCCCGGTCCTGCTTTCGGCGTCGCGCCGTGTCGCGGTCCGGCTGCCGGTAGCGCCGCGCGAGCACCGAGCGCTGGCGCCGCTGCCGTCGGCTCCGCCGGGCACCGTGCAGGTCGTGACGGCGGCTAGCGAGAGCCAGGAGGCGGCGCTGATCGCTGACACGCTGCGCCGGGCCCACCTGATGGACGGGACGCCGTGGTCATCGATGGCCGTGCTGGTCAGGTCCGCGGTGCGCCAGGTGCCCGTACTGCAGCGCGCGCTCACCCTGGCCGGAGTCCCCGTGGTGATAGCCGGCGACGAGCAGCCGCTGGGCGCCGAGCCCGCCACGCGCCCGCTGTTGCGGCTGATCACGTGCGCCGTCCGCCCGGAGGCGCTGGACGAGCAGACCGCGGCCGAGCTGCTGACCGGGCCGCTGGGCGGTACCGACACGCTCGGCCTGCGGC
>JASHOL010000379.1 GCA_030041135.1 Streptosporangiaceae bacterium
CCCGGTGGACGGTGCCGGCCGCGGCGGGCGAGCATAGATAGACCGCGCGCGCGTGCCGTGCAGGCGCTCCCGGCGCGTGGGCCTCGGCGGCGGGACAGCCGTAGTCACCGGTGCGGGCCAGCAGCTCGCGCATGATCGACGTGGTCCTGGCGACCGTCTTGGCGGTCAGCTCAACCTCGATCGCCCAGCACTCGCCGGCCCAGGCCGGCGGAGCCGCCGGTCCCGTGTCGGGCCAGTGCACCTCGGCGTCCGGCAGGTGCTGCCGTGAGCCGACCCGCCCGCCCAGCCTTGAGGAGAGCCTGCGCTCGCTGCGCCAGTGGGCGCCGCCGGCCGCGAAGCCGGGCGCGGCCTCCAGCGCGAGCCGGACCGCGGCGGTGGCGCGGATGTGCGCGAGCCTGGGCAGTGCCGGCGTCGTGGCCGGGTAGCGAAGCCCGCAGGCCTGCAATCCGGTCCTGGTCAGCCACACCCAGGCCGGGCCGGGTCCGAGGACAGCCGAGTCGGCCAGTTTGCGGCCAGACCAGCCGGCGGCTAACGCCCGCGCCTGGCGGTCGGAGAGGCCAAGCAGCGCGGCGAGCTGGTCAAGCTGCACGCCGTACATCTCGGCGACGAACGCCAGCCCTGCGCTGTCACGGTCAGCTAGCGCCCCCGGTCGCCCTGCGGCAGGAGTCACATCTTCATCACATCACGGCGCGGCCCGGTCGCAGAGAGATGAATTGGTACATGGCCTGGCATGCGTTCAGCGACGGAACGACCATCGGCACAAGAGGGTCAGAAGGCGGGATCATCGTGCTGGACGAGGAGCTTCGTGAGGGCGCCCGCATAGCGCTGGAGGAAGGCGGTCGTATCGCCCCGTGGTCCATCACCTGCGGCGTGTACTGGCTCATGTTCCATACCCGCTTCTTCGGAGACCGGTTGACGGCCGAGGCTGAGTACGCGTCCATGAAGTCGGGGCTGGAAGCTCTCATTTCTCAGCTCAACCAGGCGGATCTCGCCGGGCAGGGACGCTTGGCCAGCGACTTCGTAGATCGGTTTCCGTAGCCCACGCGAGGGGGAGGGACCGTGACCATGCGGGCACACGCCGGAGCAGGGAGTCCGTGCGAAGGAGGCCAGGAGGTCATGAAGGCGCTGCGAGCTGACCAGTGGCGAGGACTTGGCGGCTACTTTTCCTGGCGGCCAGCGGCCGGGAGCCCGTCGCCGGTAGAGATCTTTCACGTTGAGATCGGCGGCCCTGAGGCGCCGGTGCTGCTGCTCATCCATGGCTGGCCCACCAGCAGCTTCGACTGGTCGGCCGTAGCTAACCGGCTGACCGAGAGATTCCGGGTGTGCGCGCTGGACTTCCCTGGTTATGGGTTCTCGGATAAGCCGCAGGGGTGGGGTTACAGCCTGGCGCGCGATCAGGAGCTCATCGAGTTCTACCTGGCTGAGGTGATCGGCGCGGATGCCAGCGTGATCGTGGCCCACGACCGCGGCGACAGCGTGGCCCTCCTGCATACCACGCGGCGCGCGCAAGGCCGGCCGGCGGCGCGGCTCGAGCACTTGGTGCTGTCGAACGGCAATATCTTCCTTCCGCTGTCGAACCTGGCGGCAGCGCAGCGGCAGATCCTGGACCGGCGGTCGTGGCCCGAGATCGCGGCCGTGCTGACCGCGTCGGGCCTGGCGGCGACGCTGGGCGCGAGCACGTTCACCCCGCCGCGCACCGCGGGCGATCCCGAGGTCGAGGACCTTTCGGCGATTTTCGGCCACGATGACGGCATCAAGGTCCTGCACGAGACAATTCAGTACTTGCTCGAGCGGGCCAAGGACGAGGAGGCGTGGCTAGCCGGGCTGTCGCAGGCCGCGTTCCCGGTCACCATGATCTGGGGCGTGTACGACAGCGTTTCGCCGCCGCGGGTGGCCAGCTACGTGTGGAACGAGTACCTGATGCGAAAGCCAGGCAACAATCACTTGTATTTCATCCCCGACGCCAATCACTATCTGCAGGTCGACCGTCCTGATGCGTTCGTCCAGGTGCTCGATCACGCGCTGCAGTCGGCTGACGGTCAGCAGCCGGGCGCGCTGGATGCCCGGTCAGGAGCACCTATTCTGGTGGACATCTCTCGCCCGCGGTTGCCCCGTGCAGCAGACGTGCTCCGACTGTGAGCGCCAGGCAACAACAAATGGGCCGCGACAGCCGTTGTGGCCGGCAGCCCTTGGTGACCCGCCGGGAGGATGCTGTGCTAGGTACGTGACGGGTCAATCAGCTGTTGGGTTCAATGCGCTGCCGGAGGACTGGGCGTCCGATCCCGTCCTTATCGCGGGGCTTCGGGTAGACGACGACGACGAACACGACGACCCGGTTCTGCGCTGGCCGGACGGGCGGGTGGTGGACACGTGGCGCGAGGACTACCCGTACTCGGAGAAGATGACGCGGGAGGAGTACGAGTACCTCAAGCGCCCGCTGCAGATCGAACTGGTGAAGCTACAGAACTGGGTCAAGTCAGCCGGCGAGCACATCGTGATCTTGTTCGAGGGCCGCGATGCGGCCGGCAAGGGCGGCACGATTAAGCGGTTCACCGAGCACCTGAACCCGCGCGGCGCGACCGTGGTCGCGCTAGCCAAGCCGAGCGAGCGCGAGCAAACCCAGTGGTACTTCCAGCGTTACGTCCCGCACTTGCCGGCGGCGGGCGAGATCGTCATGTTCGACCGTTCCTGGTACAACCGGGCGGGCGTGGAGCGGGTGATGGGCTTTTGCACCGACGAGGAGTACTGGGAGTTCATGCGGGAGGCGCCGGAGTTCGAGCAGATGCTGGTCAGGTCCGGACTCCACCTGACGAAGTTCTGGTTCTCGGTGACGCGCTCCGAGCAGCGCACTCGGTTTATCATCCGCCGGGTCGATCCGGTCCGGCAGTGGAAGCTGAGCCCGATGGACTTGGAGTCGCTGGACAAGTGGGACGCCTATACCGATGCCAAGGAGGCAATGTTCCACTACACCGACAGCGCGCACGCGCCCTGGACCGTGGTCAGGAGCAACGACAAGAAGCGGGCCAGGATCGAGGCGATCAAGCACGTTCTGAGGAAGTTCGATTACGAGGGCAAGGACGAGGAAGTCATAGGGCAACCTGATAAGCGTCTGATCGGGCCGCCTTCAGTCCTGTCCGAGCACAACCCAGACGTCTCCTTCCCCAACCTGTAGCCCAGGCAGACCTGCCCCCTTTGCCATTTCCTTTTCCGCAGTAAATTACCCGAGAATTTACTGCGGCCATTTGGCTATTTGCTATTCTCAGTGCATTTCTGTAAAGCTGGCTTATAAGCGCCCGAAGCTATTCCGATCGCCTGGAGGTAACGGCTGTGGACGAGGCGGCTATCAGCTACCCAGCGGCCGGGCGATGCGCGGTGGTGGACACGCTGCATGGGAGCGAGGTCGCTGACCCGTACCGGTGGCTCGAAGACATCGACGATCCGGATGTTGCCTGCTGGGTTCGCGCGCAGAACGATCTAACCGCGCAGGTGCTGGCCGGCGTCGGTTCGCGTGAGGTGTTCTCCGAGCGGCTTTCCCGGCTGTCGGCACTTCCGGCGGTGGGCGTGCCGTTCCAGCGGGGCGACCGGTGGTTCCAGAGGCGCAGTGCGGGCCTGGCGGCGCAGCCTGACGTGCTCTACTTCATGGACGAGCCAGGGACCGAGGGCCGGGTGCTGCTCGACCCTGCGAGCCTGTCGGCCGACGGCACCGTCGCGGTAGCCGCGACCAACGTCAGTCCCGATGGGTCGCTGCTCGCCTACGCGACCAGCAAGGCCGGGTCTGACTGGCTGACGTGGCGGGTCAGGGAGGTCGGGTCCGGGCGGGATCTGGCCGACGTCCTTGACTGGTCCTACGCGGCTGAGTGGCGGCCAGACAGCTCGGGCTTCTACTACACGCGCGCACCCGCGCCGGCGGCGCGGGCGGAGTACGCGCCTGCGCCTGACGCGGTCCTCTTCCACCGGGTTGGCAGCAGCAATGACCGCGACGAGCTGGTCTTGGCGATCGACGACAGGGAGCTTTGGCCGGAGATCGCTGTCAGCGCCGACGGCAGCTACCTGATCGCGTCGCTGGCCCGCGGGCTCGGCTCGGGGGACGAGCTGCGGGTGCTCGAGCTGGCCAGGCGGGAGCGTGGCTGGCGGCTGCTGGTGCCAGAAGGGCAGCACCGCTGCGCCGTGGTCGGCGCCAAAGACGGCACGTTCTACCTGCTGACTGACGACGCCGACCGGTGCCGGATCGTCGCCGTGGACGTCGCGAATCCCGGTCGCGACGGCTGCCGGGAGGTGGTACCGGAAGCTGACGACACGCTGCTGGAAGCTCACTTGTTCGGGGGCCGCCTTGTTTGTCACTACCTGCGCGACGCATGCTCACTGCTCCGGGTATTCCGGCTGGATGGCACAGCCGAGCCGGACATCACACTGCCGGCGATGTCGACGCTTAGCGGGCGGATCGACAAGCACGATGCGATCGAGGGAACCGCGGACGGCGACGTCGTTCACTTCCAGGCTGAGTCCTACCTGGCCGGGCCGAGCCTGTGGCGGCATGACCTTGTCACCGGGGAGACCGCCATGGTCTGCCCGGCACCGTTCTCGCTCGGGTCCGCCTGCCACACCGAGCGCGTGTTCGTCGAAGCGGCGGACGGGACCAGGCTGCCGCTGTTGCTGACCAGCCGGCGCGACCTGATACCAGACGGTACGGCAAGGGTGCTGCTGTACGGATATGGCGGCGCGGGCGTCGCAATCACGCCCCACTTCTCCCCGACCTGGGCGGCCTGGGTCGAACAGGGCGGAATGCTCGCTGTGGCAAGCCTGCGCGGTGGCGGAGAGTACGGCCGGTCCTGGTACGAGGCCGGACGGCTGGCAAGGAAGCAGCAGGTCTTCGACGACTTCTGCGCATGTGCCAGGTGGCTGGTGACGTCGGGCTGGTCGAGCGCCGAGCGGATCGCAATCAGTGGCGGATCCAATGGCGGCCTGCTGGTCGGGGCCTGCGTGACCCAGCACCCTGAACTATTCGGCGCCGCGGTCGCCGACGTCGGCGTCTTCGACATGCTCAGGTTCCACCGCTTCACTTGCGGCTGGACCTGGAAGACCGAGTACGGCGATCCAGACGACCCTGAGCAGTTCAGCTGGCTGCGCAGCTATTCGCCGCTGCACAACGTTCGTCCGGCCAGCTACCCGGCGACGCTGCTGACCACCGGCGAACGCGACGACCGTGTCGTGCCCGGCCATTCGCTGAAATTCGCGGCAACGCTGCAAGCGGCGCAGACTGGCTGCGAGCCCATCCTGCTCCGCGTCGATGCCGCGGCCGGTCATGGTCACGGCAAGCCAACCGGCAAGGCGATCGCCGAGGCCGCCGACTGCCTGGCGTTCATCGATGCGGCGCTGCCCGGCGGTGGCTAGAGCCGGGGCTGCGCGGCCGGCCAGTGTTGACCATCGGTGACAGCGTGGGGTAAGTCACAGGTGTGGCGGGATCGGGAGATCGAGAACGCGAACGGCGGCCGGCCGAGCACCAGAGTCTGCCCAGCGGCACCGTGTCGCTTGGCCGGATCCGCGGCATCCAGATCGCTACCAACTGGAGCGTCGCGATCATCTTCGCCTTGATCGCTGTCGGCCTGGGGACATTGCAGTTCCCGTCAGCTAACCCCCGCCAGAGCGCCCTCACCTACGCCCTCGCCAGCGTGATCACCACGCTCGTGTTCTTCGCCTGTCTGCTGGCGCATGAACTCGCCCACTCCTTCGTCGCGCGCCGGTACCGGCTGACGGTGACGAGCATCACGCTGTTCCTGTTCGGCGGGATCTCGCAGCTAAGCGGCGAAGTGCCGAGCCCGTCAGCGGAGGTCTGGATCGCCGGCGCCGGCCCGCTCACCAGCCTGGTGCTTGGCGGCGTGTTCGTGGGCGCGGCGGCGCTGGTGGCAGGAACGAGCCCGGCTGTCGCGAGCGTGCCAGGGGTCGTCTTCACTGCCCTCGCCTACCTCGGCTTCACCAACCTTGCCCTGGCCGTCTTCAACGTCATCCCGGCCGCTCCGCTCGACGGCGGCAGGCTGCTGCGGGCATTGGTCTGGTGGCGCACCGGGGACAGGGTCAAGGCCACCGTCTCGGCTAGCCGGGTCGGCCAGGTGCTTGGCTGGGTTTTCGTCGCGGGCGGGCTATACGGTTTTTTCGCCACGGAGAACTTCAGCTGGGTTTGGATCGCCCTGATCGGCTGGTTTGTCACAAGTGGCGCAACGGCCGAGGCCCGGCAGGCAGTGGTAACCGGCGAGCTGCGCGGCGTCCGGGTCGGTCAGATCATGACACCCCAGCCGGTCACGGTGCCGGGCTCAATGTCGGTCAGCTCGTTCATGGATGGCTACGTTTTCCGCCTGCGGCACCAGAGCTTCCCGGTCACCCGCGACGGCGAGGACAAGGTGACCGGGCTGGTGACCTTCAACCGGATCAAGCAGGTGCCACCGGCCAGGCGGGAGGAAACCGTGCTGGCCGACATTGCCTGCCCGCTCAGCGACGTCGCCACCGCGTCCCCTGATGACTCCGCGGCCGACCTGATCCCCCGGCTCACCGCGTGCGCCGACCAGCGCGCGCTCGTCTTCCGCGACGGGAATCTCGTGGGCATCGTCTCGCCCAGCGACATAACGCGGATGCTGGACCGGCTGCACCCGGCTCAGCGTTTGTGAGGGTCCTGGCGTCCGCAGACATACGATGCGGGTGTGAGTGGCCTCTGGGAACCAGGCACGCCGGGAGTACTGCAGCTGCCGTCAGGCCGGCTAGTCCGCGGGCGCGGCGTAGCCAGGCCGCTGCCGCCGGGGCCGGTCCCGTCCATGGGCCTGTATCTGCTGGCCGACGAGCCGCCAGTCGTGCCATGGGAGTCGCGCTGGCTGCGCTGGCCGGACTTCGGGCTCCCGGCCGATCGTGCCCAGGTGCTGCCGATGCTCACCGAGGTGTGGCAGCGAGCGGCCACCGAACGCGTCGAGGTCGCCTGCCTCGGCGGCCGCGGCCGGACCGGGACCGCGCTTGCCTGCCTTGCCATCATCGACGGCGTCCCGCCGCGGCGGGCCGTCTCGTACGTGCGTGAGCACTACAACCGGAGCGCGGTTGAGACGTTCTGGCAGCGCCGTTTCGTGACGCACTTCCGCGCAAGCTGACCGACACCGCCGAGAAATACCGGCGCTTCGCCGTCACGGTCAGCCCAGTGCCGGACCCAGCCCCGTTTCGACGAAGGAACTGATGCGGGTGGCGGCGTCATGGCCGGGATGCCAGGTGCACGCAAGACCGATGCCGACGACCTGCCCGGTGCCGATCAGCATGCGCAACGCCGCGGCCAGTTGCGCGGCGGACGGACCGCCGGGCGCTGGATAGCGCAGCCCGGGTACGGCGATTGGGTCAAGCACGTCGACGTCCACGTGCACGTATAGCGGCAGGTCAGGCACCGCGGCCGGTTCCAGGTCGCCGACGTCGGCCCGGCGGATCTGGGAGCGTTCGAGATAGCTTACTTCCGGTGGGTCCAGGTCCCTCGCGCCAGCCAGCACGATGGAGGCTTCGTCGACCGGCCTGAGGCCGAGCCGGGACGCGATGATCTCGGGCCGGTAGCCGGTCAGCAGCCGGAGCGGCATGCCCCCGAGGTATCCCGACGCGGTCGTCTCCGGCGTTTGGACGTCGCCATGGGCGTCGAACCAGACGATCCCGACCTCGAGGCCGGCCGACTGCAGCGAGGCGACCGTGCCGAGCGCGGTCATGCAATCACCGGAGACCACGAGCGGGCACCGGCCGCGCCCGGCCGACGGTGCCACCGTCGCGGCGACGGCCGACTGCAGCGCGGCCAGCCGGTCCCAGGTGCTGCCCGGCGGCAGGTCCGTGGTGATCGCCCGAGCCGGTCGCACCGGCAGGTCGAGCGCCGGCAGGTACTCGTCGAGGTGATACGGCACACAGAACGCGGTCACCCCCGGCACGCTAGCGGATGCGCCGCGGCCCCGGCCATGAAGGCGGGACGGCCATGAGCGCCGCGATCGCGTCGATGTCGTCGCCCTGGACCGGGTCGTCCGCGACCCGGTTCGCGCGCACGGCACCGCAGGCAGTGCAGCGGTGAACGATCACCAGGCCCTTGCCCTTCCGGTGCTCGATCCCCTCGGGCCGCATGGGCGCACAGCAGCCGGACGCGCGGTCACCTGGCGTGTTGTCGACGTGCCTGGACCATAGGCACAGCGGGCAGTGATTGCGGTAGCTCCCATTGGCGAGCGGAGCGACCTCGGCCGCGCAGATCCTGCACGTGAAGCCCTGATTCTGGGCAGCCCTGCCGATGGCTCTGCCTCCAGATCGAAGAAGTGATCTTCAATCCGGAGCGCAGGGTTCCGTTCGGTTCTCGCCGGCGGTGGCTGACTGTCGTCAGCCGGGCCGCACGACCCCCAGGCTTGATCGGGAGATGGACCGATTCACCGCCTCGTTCCCCCTCGTCAAGGGTCAGGCGATTACTTCCGCTTCCAGCTTCACCGCGGCTTATCTCAGCCTGCGGATCCGTACCTCGACCGGGTTTGCGATGTTGTCCCGGCCACTGTCAGCCGAGCCTCCTCAGCTGCCAGCGGTAGGTGTCATCCCGACCGCACTGGCGGCGGCGCCGTCCCCTGCGATAAGAGCACTGGCTGCGTCGCCGCGCGCACGCCACCTCCCCTGCCTCGCCGTTACCTGCTGCCGCCGATCCCAGCACCGCGCGGCCGACCCGGCAACTGATTAAGTGGCCTGGTGCTGGTGTGCACGCGTGTGGTGCGGCACAATGACTGCAGGCAGTACGCCGAGCATGCCGCGCCGCCTGCCGGCGACGAGAACGTTGGGGAAGACGAATCTCGTCCGCTTGCAGGGAGGTCTGGTGTCCGTACGTGGCGTGCTGCACGTGCACTGTGCGCCCCCGGCGCTCTGTCCGCATATTGAGTGGGCCGTGGCCGGGGTTCTTGGCGTGCCCGTGAGCCTGCCGTGGGTGGATCAGCCCGCGGCACCAGGCTCGCTGCGGGCCGAGCTGTTCTGGCAGGGCCGGCCCGGCACCTCCGGTGCGATCACGTCGGCGCTGGCCGGCTGGAACCTGCTGCGGTTCGAGGTAACCGAGGACGCCAGCCCCGGCTGCGACCCGGTCCGCTACAGCTGCACGCCCGCCCTCGGGACCTTCTGCGCCGCGGTCGGCGGCAACGGGGACATCATGGTTCCCGAGGGGCGGCTGAGAGCCGCGATGGCGCTGGCCGCCGCCGCGCGGAACGGCAACTCGAGTACTTCCGGCGACACCGAACTCGGATCGCTGCGGGAACTGCACGGCCCGCGGCACCCGGCCCTGGGCGGATCGCTTGAAGCTGAGCTTGCGCTGCTCCTCGGCCAGCCGTGGGACGACGAACTCGAGCCATTCCGCCTGGCCGGCGAGGGCGCTCCGGTGCGCTGGCTCAACGCCACCGGCTGACCGGCCGCGCGGCCCCTCACCTCCGGCGTGCTGATCACGTAGGTTACCGAATCAGTCGCTGTATATACTGATCACGACTGATTCAGCAGCTGGAGGACCGCATCGTGGCCGATACCGGAGACGCTCTGCGCCCCGGCCACGCTGAACCGGGCGGGCCGCTCTCGGCCACACCGCGGACCAGGCACCGGCGGCTGCGCGAGCAGGGCCGGAGCGAGCGGGCCGACTTGATGGCGGTGCTAGGGGCGGGGTTCGTCGCCCATCTCGGCGTGCCCGCCGAGCACGGGGTCATGGTCGTGCCGACGGTCTACGGATTCGATGACCACCACGTCTACGTGCACGGCTCAGTCGCCAGCCAGAGCCTGGCCGCCGGCGCCGCGTACTGCCTGACGATCACCGTGGTCGACGGCCTGGTGCTGGCCCGCTCTGTCTTCGAGCACGCGGTAAACTACCGCAGCGCGATGATCTACGCGGTGCCGCGGATCATCTCAGATGATGAGGAAAAGCTGGCCGGCCTGCGCCTTGTCTCCGAGCACCTTGCGCCCGGCCAGTGGGACTACGCCCGGCGGCCGAGCCGCAAGGAGCTGGCCGCTACCAGGCTGCTGGCGATGTCGCTGGACGAGGCGTCGGTGAAGGTCCGCACCGGGCCACCCGACGACGGTGACAGCCCGGATGTGGCGCTCGGCCTGTGGGCGGGCGAGCTGCCGCTTGACCCCCGCTGGGGCCAGCCGGTGCCCGATCCGGCGCTGCCCGCCGGAATAAGGCCGCCCGCGCACATAGCTAGTAGGGCAGGGAACGAAGTGCGCCCCGCCTGACTCTGTACTGCAGACGAGTCTCGCGCTCGGCTAGCAGCGAAAATGCGCTCGGAAGTGTCGGACCCGGTTGGGATAATTAACTCATGTTCGGTACCAGGGACGATCCGCTCGTCGGCAGGGTGACCGAGCTTGCGCAGATGCGCGAGCTCCTGGCCCGGGCCGCTTCTGGTCAGTCCGCGGTGCTGCTCATGAGCGGTGATGCGGGCGTCGGGAAGACCCGGCTGATCACCGAGCTGTCCCGGCTGGCCGCCGACCGCGGGTTCACGGTGCTGTGGGGCCGGTGCGCAGAGCTGGCCGACACGGTGCCGTACCTGCCGCTGGCCGACGCGCTGCGCGGTGCCTCGGGCTCGGGCGCGGACGGGTCGCTGCAGGACGCCGTGGCGACGCGGCCGGCGCTGGCGCGGCTCCTGCCTGACCGGGAGATCAGCAGGCAGGCGGCCGACCTGCCGGGAGTGGCACAGCAGCAGTTGTTCGGCGCGGTGCTTGGCATGCTCTCCGAGCTGGCCAGCGCCAGCCCGGTCCTGCTCGTGCTCGAGGACTTGCACTGGGCCGACCGCTCGAGCCGCGACCTGGTCACGTTCCTGAGCCGGATGCTGAGGAGCGAGCGCATCGCGCTTGTGCTTAGCTACCGCACCGACGACATTCATCGCGGCCACCCGCTCCGCCAGGTTGTCGCTGAACTCCAGCGGCTGCCCAGCGTGACCGTCATGGAGGTCGGGCCGCTCGACTCCGACGCCATGGCCGAGCACCTGACCCGGCTGGACGGCGGCCGTCAGGACGCCGTGGCCATCGACCGGGTGATCAGGCGGGCGGAGGGCAATGCCTATTTCGCCGAGGAGCTGCTCGCGACCTCCTCGGCCGGCAGCGAGCTGCCGACAGGGCTGGCAGACCTGCTGCTCGCCCGCACGGTCGACCTGTCCGCCGCGGCCCAGCAGGTGCTGCGGGCCGCGGCCGTGGCCGGCCGGCGGGTCGACGACGAGCTGGTCATGCGGGCGGCCGGACTCGCGACAACCGAGTACGAGAACGCCGTGAGGGAGGCAGTGGCCCGTCAGCTGCTGGTGCCGGACGGCCAGGACGGCCTCGCCTTCCGGCACGCACTGCTCCGCGAGGCGATCTACAACGACCTGCTGCCGGGCGAGCGGACGCGGCTGCATGCGCGGCTGGCCGAGCTCCTGTCCGACGAGCGATGGCTGGCCGAGGTGCCGGGTTCGGCCGCCGAACTCGCCCTGCACAGCCTGGCCAGCCATGACATCCCCGGCGCGTTCGCGGCGTCGGTGCAGGCCGGCGACGAGGCATGGCGGATGGCGGCGCCGGCAGATGCGCACCGCTACTTCGATCAGGCGCTGTCGCTGTGGGAGCGCGTGGCCGAGCCCGAGAAGGTCGGCGGCACAAGCCGGGGCAAGCTCGGCCTGAAGTCTGCGCTCAGCGCCGCGGACAGCGGCGAGGTCGGGCAGGCCGTCAAGCAGCTCCGCCGGCTCGTGAGGTACGTGGAGCAGTCCGCGGAGCCGGACGTCGTGCTGCTGTGCCGGATGAAGGAGCGGCTGGCGTACTTCACCCTCGACCTCGACCACGAGACCGAGGCTGTCAGCATGGCGCAGGCGGCGGTCGACCTGCTGCCGGCCGAGCCGCCGAGGTGGGAGCGTGCCCGCGCCCTGGCCACGCACGCGCGGACCCTGCTCAGCTACGACGACACCGAGCCGGCCAGGAACCGGGCCGAGGAGGCCGAGGAGGCCGCGAGCGCTGCGGAGGCACCATGGGTGCAGGCCGATGCGCTGACGACGCTCAGTTCTGTGCACGAGCGGGCGGGGGAGATCGACGCGGCCAAGAGGATCAGCACCAAGGCCGTCGAGCTGGTCACGGGCACCGGGATGGAAGGCGTCGAGCTGCGGGCCAGGTACCTGCTAGCCCGCCTGCAGCTGGAGTCCGGCGACCTGGCCGGGGCCAGTGCCACCGCGCACCTCGGCGTGCGGCTGGCCGAGCGGACGGGCCTGAGCCTAGCGCCGTTCGGCGACGGCCTGAACTACCTGCACTACCTGGCGCATTTCGCCGACGGGGACTGGGACCACGCCCAGGAGATCGCCGACCGATTCGCGGTCAGGGTGACTAATTTCGCCGAGGCGAGACTGTCGGCGATGGCGCTGTTCATCGACGTCGCCAGGGGCAGCTCGCGAGTGGCAGAGCGCGAGACCTGGCTCAAGCCCTATCTGGCCGAGGACCGGCTGGCCGAGTACATCGCGGGCGGACTGCTCGCCGAGGACGCGTACTGGGCCGGTGATCTGGACACGGCGGTCTCCGCCGTGCAAGTGACGCTCGAGGCCTCGAAGGGCCCGCATGGGGAGTATGGCGTGCATTCCGTGCGCCCCGCTGCAATCGGGCTGGCCGCGATGGCCGACCAGGCCAGGCATGCCCGCGCCGCAGGCCAGGACGAGAGCGCGGCGATGCTGGCGGCCGGTGCGCTGCCCCTGGTAAAGGCGGCCAGGGCCGGCGCCGTCAGCCAGAAGAGTCTCGGCAACGAAGGCCGCGGCTGGCTGGCGAGGGCGGAGGCCGAGTGGCGGCGTGCGACCGGCGACAACGACCCGGCGAACTGGCAGGCGGTCGTAGACGCCTTCGGCCCCGACTTCGTGTACGAGTCGGCCCGGTCGCGCTGGCGGCTGGCGGAGGCGCTGGCCGAGGCCGGAGAACGGGAGGAGGCGCAGCGGCACTGGCTCC
>JASHOL010000380.1 GCA_030041135.1 Streptosporangiaceae bacterium
GTGCCGAACAGCCTCGGCCGATTGGACGTCTTCTCCCATGGACGATCTCTTCCGTGAGTTCCCGACCCTCCAGCGAACTGCCGCGGACATCATCACCGCGGACGACCTGCGCGCCCGCCTGGCCGCAGGCCGCCCCCTTCGCATCAAGTACGGCGTGGACGTAACGGCCCCGTTCCTGCACATCGGGCACGGCGTGAACCTGTGGGCCATGCGCGAAATGCAAGAGGCAGGCCACAAGGTCGTCCTGCTGATCGGCGACTTCACCACGCGGATCGGCGACCCGACGGGCAAGTCCTCGACCCGGCCGGTGGTGTCGGCCGAGCAGATCGACCGCGACGCCGAGGGGTTCGTCGCCCAGGCCGGCCGGGTCCTGCGCACAGAACCCGACCTGCTCGAGATCCGCCGCAACTCCGAGTGGTGGGAGCAGATGACGGTTGACTCCTTTCTTGGCCTGCTCGCCCACGTGACGCACGCGCGGCTGATCCAGCGCGACATGTTTGCCAGCCGGATCGCCGCCGGCGCGGAGATCCACTTGCACGAGCTGCTCTACCCGGTGTTGCAGGGCTACGACTCCTGCGAACTCGCCAGCGACCTGACGATCGTCGGCACCGACCAGATGTTCAACGAGCTGATGGGCAGGTTCCTGGCCGAGCGGCTCGGCCGGCCTCCTCAGGTGGTCATCACCACTCAGATCACTCCGGGCACCGACGGACGGGCCAAGCAGAGCAAAAGCCTGGGCAACTACATTGCGCTGAGCGACACCGCTCGTGACATGTTCGGCAAGGCGATGAAGCTGCGCGACGAGCTCGTCTCCAGCTACCTGCGCCACTACACCCTCATCCCGCTGCCGGAGATCGCGGCCATCGACGCGGCGATCGACGCCGGCGAGCTGAACCCGATGCAGGCCAAGCGGATTCTCGGCCGGGCGCTGGTCGAGCGCTACTACTCCGCCGCCGAGGCCGCGCGCGAGGAGCAGTGGTTCGACCGCGTGATCTCCGGCCGATCGGTGCCCGACGACGTCACCGAGGTCGCCGTCGCCGACCCGAATGCCACCCTCGTCGACATACTGCGACACTGCCTGCCCGCAGAGTCCGCCAGCGAGCTGCGCCGGCTGATCGCTCAGGGCGGCGTCCGGCTCGACGGCATCCGCAAGCTGACCGATCCTGACGAGCGTCACCCGCTCTCAAGCGGCGACGTGGTCAGGATCGGGAGGCGGCGCTGGTTCCAGATCGTCTTCCGATAGGGAACGAGGCGCCGCCCGGTCCGGTCAGCACCGCCGGCTCCGCCGGGCTCGAGCGGCCTGCTGCTATCGTCAGCACGCCACAGCGGGCGAGGCAGGGAGCACCGATGACCTACGTCGACGCCGGCGGCGTTCACACCTGGTACGCCGACCAGGGCAGCGGCCAGCCGCTGCTGCTGATGCACGGCGCCCTGACCGATGCCTCCGAGTTCGGGGCGACGGCTCCGGCGCTGGCGGAGCGATTCCGGGTGCTCATGCCCGAGCGGCGCGGTCACGGCCACACGCCTGACCTGCCCGGGCCGATCAGCTACGACCTGATGGCGCTGGACACCATCGCCTTCGCCGAGACCCTCGGGCTCGGCCAGGCCCACCTGGTCGGGCACAGCGACGGCGCGAACGTGGCGCTGCTGGTCGCGCTCGCCCGCCCGGACCTCGTCGACCGGCTGGTGCTGATCTCGGGCAACTTCCACCACGACGGCCTGCTCGACGCTCTTGACCTCGGCGAAGCGGCCACGAACGAGTTCTTCGCCGACGCCTACGCCCAGGTCTCCCCCGACGGGCGCGACCACTTTCCCGAGGTCGTCGCCAAGGTCGGCCGCATGGTCGCCACCGAGCCGGCGCTGACGACCGAGGACCTTGGTCAGGTCTCCGCGCGGACGCTGATCATGGCTGGGGATGACGATGCCATCCGCGCCGAGCACACCCTCGCGATGTTCCGAGCGATCCCGGACGCCGAGCTGGCAATCGTTCCCGGTACCTCGCACGCGCTGATCATCGAGAAGCCGACCCTGTGCAACCAGATCATGCTCGACTTTCTCGCCGGCGATCCTGTGCCAACCTTCATGCCGATCAGCAGAGCGTGACCAGCGTGTCGCTGATGTCGGCCGACCAGCGCGAACAGCTGGGCTGCCTCCATCCGACGCACGGCGTGAACCGGACCGGAGACCGGCGGCTACGTGAGCAGCGCCGTAGGTTCGCCGGGGATGCGGGCGGGCGGGACGCGGATCAGAGTGACGGCGAGCGCGCCTATCCAGAGCACAAGGCTCGTCGCCAGCGCACGTTCCGCGAGGCCTTGTGCGATGCCGGTGAGTGATGCGGCGCAAAGCAGGATGAAGCAGAGCGGGCAGATGATGCGTGCCGCGGTCATCACTGGTCGCAGTCCCTGCCAGTCTGGTAGCACCCTGAGCCGCTGCCAGAGCGGACCGGGCAGGAAGGCGAGCACGAGGAAGGCGGCAGTCGCGACGATCGCATCGGTCACCCCGCCAGGACTGTAAAGCTGACGGTGGGCAGTGCAGCCGGGATCGGGAACCTGGCACGGGATCAGGGGGAATGAGTTGCCGATGGCCAGCCCGGCAACCGCGAGCATCCATGTCGCATCGGCGGCCACCTGGCCGGCCATGGCCAAGGCGGGCCGCAAGCCGAAGACGGCGAAGCAGAACGTGCCGGCGCCGCCGACTGCGAAGCAGGTAATGGGGAACCAGACGTGCGGCGCCGTCGCGGCTTGCATATCGCTGATCGTGCTGGTGATCGCGCTATAGCGCGGACCTTGCCAGCTCTCGCTGACCAGCCATCCGACGGTGAACGCGATCTGCGCGATCACGCCGAGCACTCCGAACGCGGCCAGGTGAGGGGCGCGCGCCGGGCCGGGTTGTCTGCTGCCGGCACCGGCCTGACCGCTCGTCATGGCGGGCTCTCTTTGCCGCGGGCAGCCCCGCGGCGCCGGCGGCCTGGCGGCCTGGCGGGCCCGGCTGAGGCAGCCTCGTTCTCCCGGCTGGCGACACCTGCCATCGAAGATCCGAGCTTCTCCAGCAGCTCGGTGAGCCGCCGTACCTCTGCTGGTTCCCAGTCAGCCACGAAGAGTGCGAACCGCACCAGCCCGGCCTCCTGCAGGCGCCGCATCTCCTCGCGCCCGGCGGGCGTGAGCGCTACCAGCCAGGACCGACCGTCGTCCGGATCCCCTGCGAACTCGACGTAGCCTGCGTCCTCAAGCTCATGCAGCTGGCGGGTCACGAGGGACCGGTCCACCGACCGCTGGTCGGCGATACTGGACGGCCGCACTCCGTTGCCTGCCGCGATGACCTGCAGCAAGTCCAGCGCTGCCGCGGCCTTCTTCTGCCGCCGTGCCCGCTCCACGCCGCCGATCAACGTGAATAGGGCAACGACCATCGACTGCACGTCATTCCTGGTCGGCGCCATATCGCCATCGTAGTATAATTGATAGACTCAATCAACTAATACTCGTCGCAGAGCCAGGCTCCTGTGCCCGGTCCTTGGTTCGCCCGCTGAGGACGCGGTGGAGACCGAGGACGCAGGTGACCGCCGCACCGCCGACGGCCGCGATCGCACCCGCCGGACCGAGGAACCCGGCGAGGGTGCCGGCCAGCCAGGGGCCGAGGCCCTGGCCACTCATCGCGCCCGTCGAGTTCAGGCCGAACGACTGCCCGCGCAACTCAGCCGGCACGCTGTCACGAAACGGCTGCTGGATGGTGAGCTCATACGCGATACCGAAGCCGGACGTGAACATAGCAACGGCGAGCACCCACAGCGGCGGGCGGCTGAGGAACACCAACCAGGGCAGCGTTGCCAGCAGTGCGAGCGGCAGCGCCAGCCGCTGCCTGGCGGCCGGGCGGCAGAACCTGCCGACAAGCCAGTTGCCGGCCAGCATCCCTATCGGGCCGGCGGCCAGCAGCGGCCCGGCCGCGGACGCCGCCTTGCCAATCGAGCCAATGTAGGGCACGACAAGCGACTCGGCACCGGAAGTGAACGCGATCGGCAGCCACTGCGCGAACAGCAGGCCGCGCACCCTGCGGTCGCGGAATAGCCGCGCGTTTCCCATCATGGTGGCGCGGATCGTGCCGCCGACCGAGACGGGCCCGGCCGCCCGCGCGGGGCGCGAGCGGATGCCGCGCCTGATTAGTGCCGACAGCAACAGGGCGATGCCGGCGGCGAGCAGCAGGCGGCGAGCCGACAGCACGGCGATGATGAGGCCGGCCAGTCCCAGGCCGGCGATTTGCGTTCCAGCTGACAGCAGGCTCAGCGCCGAGCGACCCAGCACGTACCGGTCACCGTCCAGCACGTCGGGCAACAGGCCGGAGATCGCCGCGCTGAACACCGGCGCGATGGTGGCCGCCACGGCGACCAAGGCCAGCATGACAGCTACCGGCATGCCAGGCAGCAACCCGATCAGCAGGCCGGGCAGCGCGCGCAGCACCAGGCCGACGGTGATCACGGTGCGCGGCGGCAGCCGGTCGGCCAGCGACGTGAACAGCGCACCGCCCACCACCTGCGGCACGAACCCCATGCTGAACGCGAACGCGGCCAGGAAGGCGGACCGGGTCTGCTCGTAGACAAGCACGGACAGGCCGAGGATCTCGAACGTGAAGCCCAGGACGTACATGAGCATGCCGGCGAACAGCACGCGGAACTCGGCGACGGCGAAGATAACACCGTAGGTGGCCGGCTTGTCCTGGGAAGGCGGCGACGTGGTCGCGGTACTCATATCGCCATCGTCGGCAGCCGCCGTTCTCGGCAGTATCCTTTCGCTGGAGGACGAAACATGCGGATCGAGGCCAGCGGCGCTGACGTGACCGCCAGCCGTTTCGCGATCTCGCCGCTGTGGGAGCTGACCGGGGCTCTCCGGGTGCTGACCGGTGAACGCCCCCATCAGGCGCTGCGGCCATGGCTCCTCCGCACCCAGGATCGCTACCGGCGGCTGATGCGTACGGCGGATCTTGAGGTAGTGAATGCGCTACAGCCGCCGAACTGGGCCGCCGACTTCCTAACCCCAGTGCCGGCCAGCGCGTCCACCACGATCGAGGAGCAGCTCGCCCTCGTCCGGGCTACGCCGGTCGCCGAAGCACACACCCAGGTCGCCGACATGCTGGCACGACGGCCTGTCGCGCCGCGCGTCGAACGCATCCTGACCGGCGAGGATGTGACCGGGTACATCGCGGACGTGCTGGCCGCAGCGTGGGACGAACTGCTGACGCCGGAGTGGCCGACACTGCGCGCCATCCTCGAACGCGACCTGGTTTACCGGGCTGGCCAGCTCATCTCGCGCGGCTGGGCCGCCGCGCTGGCCGGGCTGCACCACCGGCTGAGCTGGCGGCAGGATCACATCGAGCTGGCCGGATTTCCTTACGAAGATCTCGTCCTGGGCGGACGTGGCCTGCTGTTCATGCCCTCGGTTTTCATCTGGCCAGGGCTTGCCGCGCACATGGACCCGGCGTGGCCGCCGGCACTGATCTACCCGGCCAGGGGCGTCAGCGCCCTGTGGGTCTGCGCGGCACGCGGATCCGAAGCGGGCGCTTTGGGGAAGTTAATCGGAGCGTCGCGGGCTGCCGTACTGCTCGCGTTGGAGGAACCGGCCAGCACGACCCAGCTCGCGGCGATTCTCGGTCAGTCGCTGGGCGGGCTCGGCGGGCACCTGGCCGTCCTGCGCCAGTCCGGCCTGGCCACGACGGCGCGCTCCGGGCGAGCTGTCCTGTACTCACGCACTCCCGTTGGCGACGCCCTAGTTGCCGCTACTGGCGCGGAATAGCCGGTCCACGCGCCCGGGAGCTTCGCGCGTTCGCCAGCGTGATCACGGTATTACCCGACTTGGCTCAATTAGCGCGCATGCTGCGAAGTACTGGACTCGAGGGGAGCAACACTGACAGGGAACCGCCGGCTATTTGCGCCGGTCCGACGCACTCTGGTCCGCGTTGTCGGCGCCTTATCGTCGGCACCTCCGCCAACGCGACATTCCGGCGCTGGCCTAATGGACGGGCAGGACGACCTTCCAGCGCTTGCCATTCCAGAATCCGGACAGGGTGCTGCTCATCGCGGAGTTCCGCGTTCCCACCTCGCCAACGGCTGCGCAGAACACCGTCTTGCCGGGCCGGCAGCTCACCGCGGCAAACGCGCTGGCATCGTCTTTGCCCGGCGCGGCGATGGTGCTGGGTGTCCAGTCCTTTCCGTTCCAGGTGGCCGCCGCGGCGCGCCCGGTCAGGCTTCCGTTGGCGGCCGGGCTCAGGTCGATTGCCCCGACCGCCACGCAGTGGCCAGCGGTCGAGCACGATACGCCGGACAGCCTCGGGCCGGTCGTGCCTTTCGGCCATGGCACCGTGTGGGTCAGCGCCCAGGTCCTGCCGTTCCAGGCCTCCGCGTAGCCGATCGGTCCCAGCGTGATGCTGAACCCGGAGCCGACGGTGACGCAGTTCGTCGGCGACGCGCAGGAGACGGCGGACAGGCTGGTCTCGCTGCTGCTCCTCGGCGTCGCGGGCTTCATTGCCGCCCAGTCCTTGCCGTTCCAGCCCTCGATCAGCGCTGACTCCGCCCCGTTGCTTCCGGAGAAGACGGCGCCGGTCGCGATACAGAAGCTAGCGCTGGCGCAGGACACGCCGTCGAGGAAGCCGCCTGGCGTATGCGCCAGCGCCGAGACGTTGACTCGCGTCCACCTGCTGCCATTCCAGGAGTCGATGAGCAGCAAGCCAATGGGGGCCACCGGCGTGCCAGAGCCCACCACGCCGACCGCGAGACAGCTCTTCGGCGACAGGCAAGACACTGCCTCGAAGATGCTGTCTGCCGGAGCGGGGGGCAGCGCGGGCGTCCACGCCTTCCCGTTCCACGTCTCGGCGAGCGCTGCCCATGTGCTTCCCTTGATCACGTCCCCTACAGCGAAGCACTGCGTTGCGGCCGGGCAGGCAACTGCAAGCAGCAGGCCGCCGGTCGCGCCGGAAGGCAGCTTCACGCTGACGGCCCGCCACCGCGTGCCGTTCCAGCGCTCGGCCAGCGGCGTGTGTGTGCTATCGACCACCGGCGTCGTGACGAGGGTGTCAGAACCGACGCCCATGCAGTCCCTGGCGGAGGGGCAGGCGACGCCGTCCAGCTGGTCAGCGGTCGCAATCGCCGCCAACGTCCGCGCGGTCGGCGTGGCTGCCATGGCGGGCGGCACGTTTACCCCGGTGACCGCGCCCGCCGCGGCGACTGCCGCGATCACCGTGATCAGCCGCCGGCTACGGCCTGGCTTGCATCCCGGCATTGTGTCCATCTCCTTCCGAACACGGCACGAGGCACTGCCCGCCGACGATGCGGTCCGGCTTGGACGACCCGTGGCGCTCGGGGGCCATGCCACGTTCACTAGACGCGCCATGGTGGCCGCTGGTTGGAAAATCGCGCCCGTAATGCGCGTTGTCGCGTAAGCCGACTAATGGGCAGTTTCGCCCCGCGAAGAAAACCGCTGCGGGTCCGTGCGGATGTCCTTGCAAGATTCTGCGGCCCGAGTTAGTGCGTAGATTTGCACGCCATCGGTCACGAAACTACAGGTCAGCGCCGTGAAACGGCCGCCAGTCCAAGATCGTGAGCCACGTCGGGACGGCGCGCTCCGGGCGAGCTGTCCTGTACTCACGCACTCCCGTTGGCGACGCCCTAGTTGCCGCTACTGGCGCGGAATAGCCGGTCCACGCGCCCGGAAGCTTCGCGCGTTCGCCAGCGTGATCACGTTATTACGCCGACACGACGTTGACGAGTTTCGGCGCGCGCACGATCACGGTCCTTACTCCGCGGCCGGCCAGGGCGCGGTCCACACCCGGTGCGGCCAGCGCGAGCTCCCGCAACTTGTCCTCGCCGATGTTGGCAGGCACCTCAAGCCGGTCCCTGACCTTGCCATCAACCTGCACCACGCAGGTCACGGTCTCCTCGACCAGCAGCGCCGGGTCGGCGACCGGCCATCCGGCCAGCGCGACCGACGGCGGGTGGCCGAGCATCTCCCAGCACTCCTCGGCCGTATAAGGGGCGAACAGCGACAGCAGTACCGTCAGCGTCTCGGCCGCCTCGCGCACCGCCGGGTCGGCCGCGCCCGGCCCAGAGTCGATCGTCCTCCTCGCCGCGCTGACCAGCTCCATCAGCCTGGCCACCGCGACGTTCAGCCGGGTCGACTCGACCAGCCGCGTGACCTCATCGATCGTCTTGTGTGTGACCTTGCGCAGGTCCACGTCGCCGGCGGCCGGGTCGGCCGCGGCGCCACGACCGGGGACCGAAGCTACGTCCGCGGCGACCCGGTACACCCGGGTCAGGAACCTGACCAGCGCCTCCGGCCGGACGTCGGCCCAGTCGATGTCGTCTTCCGGCGGGCTAGCGAAGATCATCGTCAGCCGGATCGCGTCCACCCCGTGCTCGGCCAGCTGCTGGCCCAGGTCCACGCCGTTGCCGAGCGACTTCGACATGGCCTTGCCCTGGTTGATCACCTGGCCCTGGTTCACCAGCGCGGTGAACGGCTCGACGAAGTCGAGCATCCGCATGTCGTGCAGCACCTTGACGAAGAACCGCGAGTACAGCAGGTGCAAGATCGCGTGCTCGACGCCGCCCACGTACAGGTCCACCGGACTCCACCGCCGGACCGCCTCGACATCGAACGGGCCGTGCTCGAAGTCCGGCGAGCAGTACCGAAGGAAGTACCAGGACGAGTCGACGAACGTGTCCATCGTGTCGGTGTCCCGCCTGGCCGGGCCGCCGCACTTCGGGCAGTCGGTCTCGACCCAGTCGGTCGCCGCCGCCAGCGGCGAGGCACCCTTGGGCGCCAGGTCCTGGCCCCGCAGGTCCGGCAGCAGCACGGGAAGCTGCTCGTCGGGCACGGCGACCTCGCCGCAGCCATTGCAGTAGACGACCGGGATCGGCGCGCCCCAGAACCGCTGCCGCGACACCAGCCAGTCCCGCAGCCGGTAGCTGATGGCCCCCCGGCCCAGGCCCTGAGCCGCCAGGATCTCGATGATCTTCGCAATCGCGTCCGACTTGGACAGCCCGTCGAGCGGCCCGGAGTTGACCAGCGTGCCCTCGCCTGGCGTCGCCATGCCGGTCTGTGCCGGATCGGGCAGGCCGGTGTCCAGCACCACCTGAACCGGCAGGCCGAACTTGCGGGCGAAGTCCAGGTCGCGCTGGTCATGCGCGGGGACGGCCATGATCGCTCCGGTGCCGTAGTCGGGCAGCACGTAGTCGGCCGCCCACACCGGGATCCGCTCGCCGTTGACGGGGTTGATCGCATACCGGCCAAGGAACACGCCGGTCTTCTCCCGGTCCGCCGCCTGCCGCTCGATGTCGGTCAGCTTCCTGACGTCAGCCAGGTAGCGCTCGAATTCTGCGACGTGCTCGGGTGCGCACAGCTCATTCGCCAGTGCCGAGTCGGCCGCGACGACGAAGAAGGTCGCCCCGTACAGCGTGTCCGGCCTCGTCGTGAACACCGTGACGGGCTCGTCGCGGCCTTCGATCGTGAACTGGACCTCGGCGCCCTCGCTGCGGCCGATCCAGTTGCGCTGCATCAGCAGGACTCGCTCGGGCCACTTGCCTTCAAGCGGCGCCATGTCGCTCAGCAGCCGGTCGGCATACTCGGTGATCTTGAAGTACCACTGGGTCAGCGCGCGCCTGATGACCTCCGCGCCGCAGCGCTCGCACCTGCCGTTGATGACCTGCTCGTTGGCCAGTACCGTCTGGTCCACGGGGCACCAGTTGACGTAGCCGTCTTTCCGGTAGGCGAGTCCACGCTCGTAAAACCGCAGGAATAGCCATTGGGTCCACCGGTAGTACGCGGGGTCGCACGTCTGCAGCCGCCTGGACCAGTCGAAAGACACGGCATAATTGCGGAACGAGGCCGCCTGTGTCTCGATGTTCTTATAGGTCCAGTCGGCCGGGTGAGTGTTATTGCGGATAGCCGCGTTCTCTGCCGGCAGCCCGAATGCATCCCATCCGATCGGGTGCAGGACGTTGTAGTCCCGCTGGAAGTAGTACCTGGCCATCGCGTCGCCCACCGCGTATGCCTCGGCGTGGCCCATGTGCAGGTCACCCGACGGGTAGGGAAACATGTCCAGCAGGTAGCGGCGCGGCCTGAGGTCGGCCGGGTCGTCGCTGGCCCGGAAAACGTCCATCGCGGCCCAGCGCCGCTGCCACTTCTCCTGGATCGCGCGCGGATCGTAGCGATCCGCATTCTCGGCGGCTGTCATGACTTCCTCGCGGATTCTCCAGAGGTCTAAGAACGGCCCCTGCCCGGCCAAGCTGTCTGCCTTAAAGAGAAGAGCCCCTCGGTCACGAGGGGCAGCCGCGCCAACGATAGAGCAAGTTGGCGCGGCTAGGTGAGGAGCAGCCGGGCGAAATGCACGCGCTAAGCCTAGCGCACGCCTGGCACCCGCGGAGGCGCACAGCATCCGAGCCAGCCGCCCGGGCCGCCGGCCCGAGGTCCGCCACACTCCAGGACGAGTGGGGGCATAGGACCGACGACGCGGACACCGACGACCAGTGGTCATATTGCCCGATAGAGCATTCCGCACTCCGGAAATGCCGCCAGATATGAAAAGTGCCGTGTCCTCAATTCTTCCTTGACCACGCAGCGGGCGCGTCAAATAATGTCCTGACACCCAGCGGCGGCGGACTCGGAGCACAATCGGGCGGCACCGGTCAAGCCGGACTTGTGCTGCTCAGCCGGGCTTCTCCGGGCGCCTCGTGACTGGGTCGGCCGCGGGAAGATAGGCCACAATCCGGGGGAAGAATGATCACTCGCACGCGCGCGGAATTAACTCAGCCTGCTCGTCCGACTGAATTTGACCGCACTTCTGCCAATGACCTAGACGTGGTTATCTCACGTAATTCCGGGCGGGCAGGCGTGCGCGACGAAGCCGGAACCAGGGATGCCGCCGTCGCATGGCTCCCGTCCCGAGGGGCGGGGCATCGCCATGGCTGAGGCTGCGGCTGGCACGCGGCCAGCGCCTGCGGTTGCCGTCGTGGGGCTGGCCTGCCGTTATCCCGATGCTGATGACGCGCCCGAGTTGCTTGACGTCGTCTTGACCGGGCGGCGGTCGTTCCGCCGGATCCCGGCGGTCCGGCTCGACCTGGCCGACTACTACCAGCCAGATCGCACGATCTCCGACGCAACCTACAGCACCAGGGCCGCGCTGATCGCGAACTGGAGGTTCGACCGCCGGGCGTTCGGAATCGACCAGGCGAGCTACGTCTCGGCCGATCCGGCACTCTGGCTCGCGCTCGAGACCACGGCCCGCGCCCTGGCCGGGGCTGGGCTGACGCCGGGCACGGGCCTCGACCGAGACCGGACCGGCGTGATCATCGGGAACTCCCTCGGCGGAGACATCTCCCGCGCCCAGGCGCTCCGTGTGCGCTGGCCCTTTGTCCGGCGCGTCCTGACCGATGCGCTTACCTCGGAACTGGCGCCGCCACAGGCCGACGCGGTCTTGCAGCAGGCCGAGCGGCGGTATCTGGCCTCGTTCCCCATGATCGGGGCGCAGACGCTGGCCGGCAGCACTCCCGGTGGCATCGCCGCCGCAATCAGCGGCTACTTCGGCTTCCGCGGCGCCAGCCACGCCGTGGACAGTGCCAGCACGTCGTCGCTGCAGGCAATCGCGTCGGCGTGCAGCGCGCTGACCGCCGGGGACCTGGACGCGGTGATCGCGGGCGGGGTCGAGATCAGCCTGGACCCGTTCGAGCTCATCGGGCTGGCCAAGGCTGGCGTTCTGGCGACCGGCGACGTCCGAATCTATGACGAGATCCCGACCGGCTTCCTGCCCGCCGAGGGCTGCGGCGTGGTCGTGCTGATGCGCACAGCCGACGCCCGCACTGCGGGCCTGCCGATATACGCCGAGATCGTGGGCTGGGGCGCCTCCGCGGCCGGCAGTCCTGGCGATGCGGAAGCGGGGGCGAGCAGCCAGTTGCTGGCCATGCGGCGTGCCCACGAGCGCGCGCAGGTGGATCCCCGCGACGTCCAGCTGTTTGAGGGGAACGGGGCCAGCACCAAGGAAGACGATGAGGCCGAGCTGGTCGCGCTTGAGGCACTGAGGACAGGCGCCAGGAACTGGGCCGTCCTCGGGTCGGTCAAGGCCAACATCGGGAACGCCCGTGCAGCCGCAGGCGCGGCCAGCCTGATCAAGAGCGTGCTGTCACTGACAACCGGAGTGCTCCCGCCGGCGACCGGCGTCGGCCACCCGCATGCCCTGATCAACGGCGGGACGGCCCGGCTCAGCCTGCCGCAAGCGGCGCGGGAGTGGCCCGCAGGAACCCGTTTCGCCGCAGTAAGCGCTCTCGACTCCGTCGGTGCCAACGTGCACATGGTCCTGCGCGCCGAGCCGGCCGCACCCGCGCGACATGAACGCTGGTCGCGTTCGCGGGCGATCCCAGGTCAGACCCTGGACGGCGACGATGGAGTCAGCCCGCTCCTGATGTCGGCCGCTAGCGATCCCGTGCCCTACCTGCTGCAGGCGCAGGACCGGGTCGCGCTCGCGACCGCGCTGTCCAGGATCGCAAGTATCGGCCGCTGGCTTTCCGACGCCGAGCTGCAAGACTTGGCCTGCCTGCTCGGGCGCGAGCCTGACCAGCAAGGCACGTGCAGAGTGGCGCTGGTGGCCAGGGGACAGGACCAGCTCGCTGCCCGCGCCAGCGAAGCCGCGGCCCTGCTCCCCCGCCTAACCGAGGGCCTGCTGACTGTGCGGCCCGGCATCTTCGCCGCCGACAACGCCGACGGGCGGATCACGGTATTGCTCTCCGGTCGCAGCACGGAGTCGTCAGCGGCGCTGGCCGAGTCGGTCACCCGTTGCCTGGCCACGCTCCGCTGGCTCGAGGCGCTCGAGGTGCACGCGACCGGCGCGGTCGGTCACGAACTCGGCGCGCTAGCCGGCCTAGCCTGGGCCGGGGTGCTCGGCGAGGGCGACGTGGCTGAGATCGCCAAGCTACGCGCCGAGTTCCTTGACATCGTGGCCGAAGATGATGTGCCGGTGACCGCCAACGGCCAGCTCAGCGCGGGCGGCGCGGCGACGCCCGACTTGGCTCCCGGCGAGGACGATCCGGCCGCCGACGGCCGGGCCGGCAATACCGCGCTGCGGGCGGCGATCGCCCAGAAGTTCCGTCTCGGGCCGCCCCGGCGGCGTCTCATCTCGACGCTGACCGGGGAGCAGGTCACGTCGGTCGATGACGCGATCGACCTCATCTGCAGCGGATTCGGCGGTGCGACCAAGCTCGCCGAAGCCGTCACCACGGGCGCCATCGGGGCGACCCTGCTGATCGAGACCGGGCCGGGGACCGCGCTCAGCGCCGCCGCGGCCGAGGCCACGCGCGTCCCGGCGGTCAACCTGGAGGCGGGCCCAGCCGATAAAGATGGCCGGACTGTCGCGGCCGCCGCGCTGTTCGCGGCCGGGGCGGTCGGCCAGCCGGGCGCGCTGTTCGCGGGCTGGCCTTCGCGGCCGATCGACATCTGGCGCGAGCGCGCATTTATCACCAGCCCGTGCGAGCGGCGGCCCAGCCTGCCGGTCAAGCCGGAGCCCGGCGCGGCTGCGGCAGAACCGACCGACTCGGGCCAGGCCGCGGCTGTGACATCCGCGGCCGAGGCCGAAGCCGCCGAGACCAAGACCAAGCCCGAGACCGCCCAGACCGAGACCGCGGAAGCCCGGCCCGAGGCCGCCGAAACCCAGGCCGAGGCCACCGAGACCCAGGCCGAGCCCGAAGCGGCCACCGAGACCGAGACCCAGGCCGAGACCGCCGAGACCCAGGCCGAGACCGAGACCCAGGCCGAGACCGCC
>JASHOL010000381.1 GCA_030041135.1 Streptosporangiaceae bacterium
GCGGGTCGAGGGTGGTTCTCGTTGAGTTGACGTCTGACGGCCACGCGGCGGTCGAGACGGCCGTCGGTACCGTGCTCCGGCACGAGCAGCAGGTGGTCGACGTGCTCGACCCGGTCCAGCAGGAGCAGCTGGCGGGAATGTTGGCGGCGCTGCTCCGCGGGTTCGAGCAGCCGGCCTGAGGAAGCGCGCTCTCGCCGGCTGGGCCGGCGGTGGGCTGCCTGGCCGGAAGCGGAGCCGCGGGCCAGCGCACGAGTCGCAGGGGAGCGGTACGCTTGGCCCCGGCCGTCTCGGGCCGGGCGTCGGGCGCATAGCTCAGCGGTAGAGCACTCGCCTTACAAGCGAGGGGTCACTGGTTCGATCCCAGTTGCGCCCACCAACAGGCAAGTGTCGATTTCAAGATCGCAGCGTTGGTGCAGATCTCTCCAGAGTCGTGCTGATTCTCGTCTGACCGATGATCCCTATGCGTCCCGAGCTGGCACACCAAGATACTTCAGCTGTTTCGTCTGGTGTCTGTAAGCGGCACACCGTTGACGGCGTGCCGACTCGCCTGATATGCCCGGCATGTGAAGTGGAGAGCCCGGCGGGGTGCTGTTGCCCTGGCCATGCTTGCCGTCATTTGCTGCGGGTGTAGCAGCCTGCCGCATCCGGCGACCTTCGACCCGATGCCCCTTGACCCGAATAACCTGACTGCCGTCCTTGGCCCGATCACCGGGGCCGGATCCAGGACGCTGATGGTCACGGCGAGCCGCTCGATGTCCATCACTATGGGATGTATCGGCAAGGGGATGCTGACTGTGTCCGGTCCTCTCTCGGGAGCTGTGCTGTGCGGTGAGGCCAGCGTCAGCCGGGGCGTGTTCGGCGGGTCGTATTGGGCGCACGTGTCGGTATGGCCTGGCGAACGCATTGAGCTGCGTGTTGTCGCTGACGCGAGGACGATCTGGGATATCCGCGTCGACGGCTTGCCGCGGCCCGGAAGCGCTGTGATTAACAGCGGCCGTGAGCGGTATGCTGCGGTCACTCCCTGATCGTTATCCGGCCAGGTGAGCGACTTACCAGCAGGCAGATACGGCAATTTGCCAGCAGGCCCTCGCGCCTTTTTTGACCACCCAGCGAGCGAAGCCGATCAAGCATGGATCGTCCAAGCCTTCTGCGCCCGCCAGAAGATGATCGTCGTTCCCCAAGATGACCGGACGTCTCAGAATCTCGGGTGCAATGTGATCCAGGTGTTCAGTGCCTCCTGAGCGGCTCGAGCCCGCTGCGGGTCGCGGCCGAATGCGCCGCCTTCTAGGAGGCCGCCGAGTTTAGCGTCCCCGCCCTCGTCTATGAAGCCGCCTGGCGATATGAACTCACCGGCCCAGGGGAAGCCGCTTGGCGCGTCTGTGTCCATGGCCACAAGTGAGGCAAGATACTCCAGGCGGTCACATGCTGCTTTGTACTCGTCGTCGCCGGGCTCAATCTCGGTCAGGCTATCCCTGCTGACTGCTCGTATGTGATGACTCTGCGGGTACAGCCAACGCGCACCCCCAGGCGCCTGGTCGTCTGCGGCAACGATCAAGTTGGGATTCAGGCAGTGAACCGCTGGCTGGGGGATCGGCTGACCGAAGATCGGCGTCCAAGTAGGTCCGATCAGGAGCCCGGCGAGGACGTCTTCGCGACCGGCCGCGATCGCGCCAACGCCCATCGCCCACAGGCAGAGAAGAGCTGGGTAGTGCCGCATGGCTTCGGTCTCGGCATTATGTGAGCCGCTGAAGGAGCCCCTAGCGGACATAAGCCGCTGTAGTGACCGCATCCAGAGAGATGTATATGTGTCATTGTCATGAAACACGCCGATCGCCAGCAGGCGGGCCGATATCGCGCTTTCTTCCTCGTAGGCTTTGAGCTGATCGGCGGATGGCACGCTGCCGAGAGGATGCCGGGTTAGATCAGTAATTTGGGAAACCAGCCGCTGAATTTGGCGGCTGACGAGGTCGGATAGCTCGATGCGACGCGTGGGATCGGGGAGGGCTCGTTTGAGGCGCTGCACTGCGATGTTGGCTGTAATGGGCTGCTCAGCTAGCTGGTCCAGTGCTTCGAGTCGGCTCAGCAGCCCCGCAAAGAGGTCGTCAGCGGTCAAGCCGTGCAGGGCGACGGCGCCATGCTGCGCAATGAGACGCTGGGCGCTCTCGCTGGGCTGGCCGTAACTGGACCAAAAAAGTGGATAGCGCCGGGAAGAGGCCTCTTCGAGAGCGTGTACCAAGGCTGTGTCCCACTCGGCAGACCACCCGCAGACGATAAGGCCGTACTCGTCAAAGACGCGGGCCAGGTAAGTACGGAGGACATCGGGGTATTCGGCAAGCTGATCGACAGTGTTCCGCTGATCTAGGTCCGCATAGTCACCATGCATCTTGATGACGGTGATCTTCGTATGGGCGAGCGGTGTCGCGCCGGCGAGCTGTTCGGGACGATGCAGTACCTGCGGGGGTACGCCGGCTTCTTCGAGCGCGCGCTCGGTGAGGCGGTCGAAGTTCGTGGTTAGTATGACCCGCACGGCGCCCCTGGCAACCAATTGAGCGATCGCATGATGAGCCGTGCTCGGTACTTTGCGGCCCTCAGCTCGGTCGGCATCGGTCGGTTCGAAGTAACCAGCGAGCAGCGCCTGCCGCGCGGTCGGAGTGCTGGCGAGCGAAGTCAGCGCAGCAGCGTAGCCGAGAGGCTGACTGTCAGCGTGCTTCGACCACCAGCCCTCGGGATCTGCCTCGGCTGCGTCGAGGATGTCAGGGTCGTCAGGTTTGCGGGCAACTGCGACCTTGCGTACCAGGTCGGAAACTATTTGCCAGCCGGTGGGGACGCCGGCCGCGGTCGAAACTCCGGAGCCGAGGAGCAGCGCGTATACGCCCGGGCTCGCGTGCACACTTGTTGCCAGGGCCACCATCGGGTCAAGCACGACTCCCGGAGGCGTGACAAGAGGCGGCTCACGGGGTGCTGCAGGCATGGACTTGTCGTGATCCGCCACGCTCGTCATTATCGCCCCGTGCATTGCTGGCACGGCGCGGTCTTTCGGCCTGTCACCGCGCGGGCAACCTGACCACAACGGCATGCGAGCGGTCACATCAGCTTGGCGCACCATCAAGCTGCTCCTTCGGGCCGCAGGGCGATCTGTGGCCGGAGGTTCGCGACCTGCTTATTGGAAGGCGCGCGGGCGGCGCGTGAGCTAGATTCGCGGGATGTTTGCCTCCGAGCGCGTGCGCCTGCGGGCCATGGTTCCGGACGACGCCACCGTGCTGTACGAAATGTGGTCCGACCCAGAACACCACATGATCACCGACGACGGCCCGATGCTGATTGAATCGCTCGCGGCCCGCCGGGCCAGACTGGAAAGGTCACTGGCCGAACCGGATGCCCATACCGCGAGGTTCACCGCCGAGACGATCGCCGACGGCACCGTGATCGGGACGTGCAGTCTGTGGGGGCTCGACGCCTTCAACCAGTTCGGCCACATCGGTATCTCACTGCTCCCGGCCGCACGCACGCAGGGGTACGGCCGGGAAATGATGGAGCTGCTTTGCCACTACGGCTTCCGCTTCCGCAACCTGCACCGGATCGAGCTGGAGACGCTCGCGACCAACGCCGCGATGCGGAAACTAGCCGAAAGCTGCGGCTTCGTGCTCGAAGGCATCCAACGCGAGCAGGCCTACGATGGCGACGGCTTCTCCGACATCGCGCTGTACGGGCTACTCAGGCAGGAGTGGCGGCGCTAGTAGGGTGGCGTTAGTTCTTGACGATGAGGCAGCCGAATGCGACGCCTGGATATTCAGACCCCTGCACCAGATGGCCACAGCAACGGGACGCTGCACATTCCCGACGGCGATGGCCCGTGGCCGGGCGTCCTGGCCTTTCCCGACGCGGGTGGAGCGCGGGAGACGTTCCGGAAGATGGGCGACCGGCTCGCGAGCATGGGTTATGTGGCACTGATTCCGGACATCTACTATCGCGCGGGCGAGTGGGCACCGTTCGACGTGGCCACTTTGTTCACGGACCCGCAGGAGCGGGCACGGCTGACCGCGCTCACGAGCGTGCTCACCAATGACCGGATCATCGCCGATTCTGGTGCGTACTCGAGCTTTCTCCTGGCGCGACCGGAGGTGGCGGGATCCGCGATCGGCACCATCGGATACTGCCTGGGCGGGCGCATGTCACTGATCGCCGCGGGCGCACTCGGCGGCAAGATCGCCGCGGCCGCGTCGTTTCACGGCGGTAGGCTGGCCGTCGCCGACGACCCGTCCAGCCCCCACCTAGCGGCGGATCGCATCACCGCGACGGTCTATGTGGCCGGCGCGAAGGACGATGACTTGTTCACTGCCGGGCAGGCCAGGCTGCTTGAGAGCGCACTCACCGACGCCGGAGTCGACCACACCATCGAGTTCTACCCCGCCCGCCACGGATTCGCTGTGCCGGACAACCCGACCTACGACGCCGAAGCGGACGCCCGGCACTGGGCAGCACTCCACGAGCTCTACAGCACTCACCTCCAAGGCTCCTGACCCCATAGGCTCGGCTGCGGCGGATATGCCCTGTGACTGGGAGAAGTCCATGCGCGATCTGTTGTTGCGCGGCGGCCGCCCGTGGGGTTTGGACGCTCAGGCTGACGTCCTGATCCGAGCAGGAGCCATCGAGCGGATCGGGCCGGACCTGCGGGCAGATCCGGCTACCGAGGTGGTAGACGTGCCTGGACGCCTGCTGCTGCCCGGCCTCATTGACGCGCACTGCCATCTCGACAAGACGTTGTTTGGGGGGCGCGGGGTGGGCGGCGCAGGAGCGCCTCGGCGGCCGGGTAACCGTCGAGCAGGTGGCCTTCCCGCAGTACGGCGTGCTCGCCGATCCGGGCACCGCCGAACTGCTCGATGAGGCGCTCAGGAATGGCGTCGAGGTGATAGGCGGGATCGATCCGGCCGGAGCTGACCACGATCCCGTACGGCATCTGGACATCGTGTTCGCGCTTGCGGAGAAGCACGGCGCGCCGGGATCGACATTCACCTGCATGACGGCGGATCGCTCGGTACCTGGCAACTCGAGCTGATCATCGAAAGGGCCAAAGCGACCGGACTAGGCGGCGCGTGTCGCGGTCAGCCACGCGTACGGTCTGGCGCAGGCCGACCAGGCCACCCAGGACCGGCTCGGTCGTCAACTGGCCGATGCCGGGGTCAGCCTCGTCACCGCTGCCGTGTACAACTTCCCGGTCTTGCCCGTCGCCCCGACTGCGAGCCGCCGGAGTCACTATCGCCTGCGGCCACGATGGCATCCGCGATCTGTGGAGCCCGTTCGGGAGCGGCGACATGCTGGAAAGGGCGATGCATGTGGCC
>JASHOL010000382.1 GCA_030041135.1 Streptosporangiaceae bacterium
TGGGGGCCAGGCCGGGCTGCCGGCTAGGCGGGCCAAGGCGGACCGCCGCGGCGGAGCGGCCGGCGGGCCCGCCACCGGCGACGAACTGGTCAGCCCCATGCAGGGCACCATCGTCAAGATCGTGTCGGCCGACGGCGAGCAGGTTAACGCCGGCGACACGATCGTGGTGCTGGAAGCGATGAAGATGGAGCAGCCGCTCACCGCGCATAAGGCGGGCACCGTCAGCGGCCTGAGCGTCCAAGTCGGCCAGACCGTGCCGGCTGGCGCGGTCATCTGCCAGCTCAAGTAATGGCCAGGCTGGCTGGTGATCCCAGCTTCGGACGATGGCTAAGGTTCTCCGTTGGCTTCCGGCTGCCACCGGAGAACCTCGACTGGGTCCGGCATGAACTCACCGATGCCGGCTGGCGCGGGCGGACCATACTGCGTCATCTGGCGGTGATCCTGCCGATCTGCGCGGTTGTGGCCGTGGTGCTGCTGACCCTGATACCCGCCTCCCCGTGGCTGGCAGTGGCGATGGTCGCGCTCATCCTGTCCGGCAGCGTGTTCACCGTCGCCGCGTACGCCGACGACATCAGGGCCAGCAGGTTGCGCCAGCACGGGCTGGACGTCCCTGACGATCCCGATCTGGGCCACCCGACGCACTAACCCGCCGCTTCGCGCCTGCCGGCCGCTACCGAACGGCAGCGATGAGCGCGTCGAGCTGGCCCCGCGCTCGGGCGGCGGCGAGATGGTCGAAGTAGTCTCGCGAGCTGACGATCTCGCCGTCGCGGACCCGGAGGACGAAGATGCCAGGCACCGCGTACGGCTCGCCGGTGTCCTCACTGGTTCCCTGGTACTCGAACTCGGCGACGATCACCTCGGGATCGGTCGTCTGGTGAATGGTGATGTTGGCCGCCCGGCGGGTCGGCCTGGGGCCTGCTCCGGCCGGCGTGAAGTGCTCGCGAAGCTCGTCACGAGACCGTAGCGCGGGCTGGCGAAGCGGGTCGAACGGGTGCACTACGTCGGTCTGCTCGGCGTACAGGCCGGGCAGTTCCTCCCAGCGGCCCTCCGCGACACCGTTCACGAGCGCGACGAAGACCTCTGACGGGCTAAGGGGCTGGGTCATGGGATCTCCTGTCATCCAGTCCGGCGGCACCGCCGCGCACGGGTAGTATCCGGAGTAGGGACTCCGAATATACGGAGTCGTCACTCCGGATGTCAATCCAGAACCTAGCGGCGATGAGCAACCCTGCGGGCGGGCGCGAGACCGGCGACGGCGCGCGGGCGCAGCGCGCGGATGCCCGAGCTAACCGTGTCCGCATCCTGGACGTAGCCGAGGAGGTATTCGGTCGGGGCGGAGAATCCGCATCAACCGAAGAGGTGGCCCGGCTGGCCGGGGTGGGCATCGCCACGGTCTTCCGTCACTTCCCCACGAAGGCTGCGCTTCTGGAGGCCGTCCTGGTCAGGCGCTTCGATCGCCTGCGCGAGCAGGCCGAGGGACTTCTGAGCGCCGCCGATCCTGGCAACGCATTCGTCGGCTTTTTCCGCTACCTGGTCGCGGACGCTCCGGCGAAGATTGGGATTGCCGAAGCCCTGCTTGACGCGGGCGGCGATGGCGGAAGCGCGGCCTTCCTGGCCTCAACCGAACTGCGCCGGGTCTTCGGCGCTCTGCTCGAGCGAGCGCAGCAGGCTGGCGCCATCCGCGACGATACAGAACTACCCGAGGTCTATGCCTTGCTGGTCGGCGTCTCCCAGGTCGCCGCCCGCGAGCACCTCGACGAGAAAGTCAGAACCCACGTACTCACGATTGTCTTCGATGGCCTCGCGCCCCGCGCGTGGACCGGAGACCGCGCAGGCGACGAGGGTTGCGGCACTGGCTAGCTGCCGATTGGCCTCGTCCCGTACTGGGTGGACAGCACCTGCATCTGGCGGAGCTTGTCCGAGAAGTACGGGTCAGGCGCCCACGCGGTCACCAGCGGAGCGCGGAGCATCATGCCCTTACCGCGACGCCGGATTATCCGTATAACGCCGAGCCTGGCCCTTCGGCCGGTGGTATTGCCCATCCGGCCACTGCCGCTCCGGAACGCCGGCCGCGACCCGGTGCCGTATCTCACGTATCGCACGTCATAGCCGACGTCGAGCGGCTGCGACTGGCCGTAGCCCTCCTCATCGATGGCCCTGACGTCGGGCCACGGCACGAAGTGGTTGAAGTAGCCGCGGATCTCGATGCCGTGCGTGGTCACCCGCGTCCGGAACCGGCCTCGCCAGATGTACATGGCCCCGTTGTAGAGCGCGGCGATCCCGATCAGGCTGGCGACAACCAGCAGTCCGGGATTGGCTTTCTCCGCCACCGCGAACGCAAACAAGCCAGTGAACACGCCGGCGACGATGAACCGGGACAAGAACGGGCGCCGGTACTGCGGCGCCAGCCTGTACTCGGCCAGCACGTCGGGCGACCCGGCGCCTGGCGTGCCGACCCCGGCCATGCCGACTTCGCCGCCAACGGCACCGAAATGCGCAGGAAAGTTCTCACTCATGACGCCCCCGCAGATTCACATGCCGTCGTTGCCGACCTCACGCTATGACCGAGCCGCCATTTCCGTCAATATCGGACCACGGCCCTGGGGGCTGCTGCCTGCGGGCGAGCGCGGTTTTGGCTGCCCGTGCCCGAGGCTAGCCGGCAGCGGTTTCGGCCGGCTGCATGAGCCTGCGCGCCGCCTCGGTGAGGCTGCCAGAAAGCGACGGGTACACGGCGAACGTCTGCGCCACCTGATCCACCGTCAGCGACCGCTCCACCGCCAGCGAGATCGCCAGGATCAGCTCGCTGGCCCGCGGGGCGACCACGACGCCGCCGAGCACCATGCCGCTGCTGCGCCGGGCGAAGAGCTTCACGAAACCGTCGCGGAAGCCCTGCATCTTGGCCCGCGCGTTGGTGGCGAGGGGCAGCTTGACGACGACCGCGTCGGGCACGTCGCCTGACCTGATCGCCTGTTCGGACACTCCGACCGTGGCGATCTCCGGCTCGGTGAAGATGGTCGCGGCCACGTGGCTGAGCCGCAGGGGCTTGACCGCCTCGCCGAGCGTATGCCACATGGCAATGCGCCCCTGCATCGCCGCGACCGAGGCCAGCATGAGCACACCGGTGCAATCGCCAGCCGCGTACACGCCCGGTACCGACGTCCTGGACACCTTGTCGACCTGCACGAACCCGCGGTCGTCCACCCTGACCCCGGCCTCAGCCAGGCCAAGCCCGGTTGTGTTGGGGACCATGCCGACGGTCAGCAGGCAGTGCGTGCCGCGCACCGTCCGGCCATCCTGCAGCATCACGGCGACGCCGTCGCCAGTCGCGCGAACTCCGGTCGCGCGGGACCGGCTGAGCACCGTCATCCCGTTCCGCCTGAACACCTCTTCCATGAGGACGGCGGCGTCGGCGTCCTCGTGCGGCAGCACGCGGTCCCTGGACGAGACCAGCGTCACCTGCGAGCCGAGCGCCTGATAGGCGCTGGCGAACTCGGCCCCGGTCACGCCCGACCCCACCACGATCAATTCCTCGGGCAGTTCGGTCAGCTCATACAGCTGCCGCCAGGTCAGGATCCGCTGGCCGTCGGGCTCGGCTCCCGGCAGCGACCTGGGCCTGGCGCCCGTGGCTATCAGTACCGCGTCTGCCTTGATCTCGGTATCCCCGGTCGCGACCATGCCCGGAGCAACCAGCCTGCCGGTTCCGGCGACCACCTTCACGCCCTCGGCTGACAGGCGCGCCGCCACGTCGGCCGACTGTGCCCTGGCCAGCGACTGGACTCTGGCGTACAAACGGGGCGCATCCACCTGGGCGCGTACGTTCCCGTCCTGACTGAACCGAACGCCGAGACCGGCCGACCCGGCCAGGCCTGCCATCATGCCGGAAGTGGCGATGAGGGTCTTCGACGGTACGCAGTCCGTCAGCACGCAGGCGCCGCCGAGGCCGTCTCGTTCGACCACAGTGACCTCGGCGCCAAGCTGCGCGGCCACCAGGGCGGCCTCATATCCCCCTGGCCCGCCCCCTATGATCGCGATCGTCGCGTGTGGCTGGCTCACGTTTTCTCATTCTGGCCCATGCGCGCCACTGCGACGTCGCAGGGCCCGATGATCGCCCCCGTGACCTGGGGTTCAGCTCAATCCGGGCCAGACTGACGGCACCGCGGGCGGAACTCGGCAGTGATCGCCAGCACGCGGCGCCGCGATGCTCGTACGCTTGGACATCGTGGCAATCTACGCAGCCTATGGCAGCAACATGGACCCGGCGCAGATGGCGCGGCGCTGCCCGCACTCGCCGCAGCGCGGCACGGGATGGCTGCAGGGCTGGCGCCTGACATTCGGCGGCGAGGACCTCGGCTGGGAGGGCGCCCTGGCGACCGTCGTTGAGGCCGCGGATCACCAGGTGTTCGTGTCGCTCTACGAGGTATCCGACGCCGACGAGGCCGAACTCGACCGCTGGGACGGCGCCACGCTCGGCTATTACCGCAAGTCGAAGGTGCGTGTCTCGACCCTGGACGGCGACGTGCTGGCCTGGCTGTACGTGCTCAACGACTACGAGGGCGGGCTGCCTTCTGCCCGTTACCTCGGCATCATGGCCGACGCCGCCGAAACCGCCGGGGCGCCTGCCGACTACGTAGCCGAGCTGCGCGCCCGGCCGTGCAGCTCGGTCGGCAGCTAGCCGTCCAGACGGGCAGGCACGATCAGGGGAACGAGGGGTGGCTCGCGCCAGCGCCGGCCCTCACGCCGAGACCGCCGCGGCGGATGACGTCATGGCGAGGAAGCCCTCGATCCTGGTCCGCAAGCTCGCCGCGTCCAGGCCGTGAGCCGCCTCGTGCTCGGCCGGGGTACCGTACCTGCGCAGTTCCTCCCGGCCGACCCCGAGCCCGATCACCCGGTGGGGGATATCGCTGAGCGCCTCGGCCACGAATGACACCGACGTCCCGGCGAGGTACGGCTCCACCATCACGACGTCGGGCCGGACCAGCGTGGCCCGCAACGTCGCTGCGTCAAACGGCCTGATCGTTGCCGCGTAGAGCACGGTGACATCGAGGTGTGCGACGGCGGCCAGCACGGCATCGGCAACCGGGCCTACGGCGATGACGGTCCCGGCCCTGCCCGTCCGCAGCACCGTGAACTCGCCTGGCCGGACGCCGATGGGACTCGCGTTCGCCGGAAGCGACAGCCGGACGTAGACCGGGCCGGTAGCGGCGATCGCGTCGCGCAGCAGCACCTCGGCCTCGTCGGGATGGCCGGGAACGTGCACGGTCCAGCCGGGCAGCGTGTCCAGCAGCGCGACATCTCCAGGAGCCAGGTGCGTGCGACCGTAGAACGGGTAGTCGTAAGAACCGCCGGCGCTGACGAGCACCGCGCCTACTCCCTGATGCACGATGTCGAGCTTGATCTGCTCGAACGGCCGCTCCACCAGGAACGGGGCGAACGTGTGCGCCACGGGGCGCATGCCGGTCAGCGCGAGGCCGCTGGTGACCCCGATCAGCAACTGTTCGCGAATGCCAAGGTTGATGACGCGGTCCCGGTGCCGCTCACGGGCGGGCGCGAATGCGCTCGCCCCGATGTCAGCCGTTACCACGGCCAGGCGCGGGTTACTGTCAAGCAACTCGCTGGTTACCCGCTCGAACCGCTCGCGCATCGTCTCCATTGCTGATCTCCTCCCTCAGTGCCCAGGCTCGATGACGGCAACGACCACATGCGGCCTGCCCGGATGGGGCGCGGTGAGCGCGGCCGCGAGCGGCCCGTGATCCCGGCCGCCGACGCGCTCGGCCGACCAGCCCTCCCGGCTGAACCGCGTTTCCGCTCCGCCTGACCACCCGTATGACGAGCTCGAGTTGTCAACCAGGACGACAGTCAGCCGGTCCAGGCCGGTCGCGCCGGCAAACGCGATCGCCTCGTGGTTGGAGCCCTCGTCCAGCTCACCGTCTCCGATCAGCACGAAGACGCGGGCGTTCTCCTGGCCGCGCGCCCGCAGCCCGAGGGCGACGCCCACGCCAATTGGCAGACCGTGTCCCAGCGAGCCGCTGGCTATTTCCACCCCGCTGATCAGGTTACGGTCCGGGTGGTGCCCAAGAACCGAGCCGAACGTGCCGAACCCCGGCAGCTCATGCAGATCGATGAAGCCCTTGGCCGCCAGCACGGCGTAGTAAGCCTTGGGTGAGTGGCCCTTGGACAGCAGGAAGCGGTCACGGTCGTCATCCTCGGCGGTGTCCGGGCTGACTCGCAGCACCTGGTCGTACAACACCCACAGGACGTCAAGGGTGGAGGCAGCAGAATGGTCGTGCTTTTCGTCGCCGCTCATCGCCGCCATCAGGCCCGGCAGGTCGGCGAAGGAGAACCTCGCGTTTACTGTTGCATTCGACATGGCCCTAAGGCTGCAACTTTAAGTGCACTCTAAGTCAAGAACAAAAGAGCACTAGGCTGGGAACATGGCCGCCTCCGCCCAGCCCGCCGTCCTGACGATCTCGGAACTCGCCGCTCGTAGTGGGGCGGCGCCCTCGGCGCTGCGGTTCTACGAGAGCGTCGGCCTGATCAGCGCCAGCAGAACGGCCGGCAATCAGCGTCGGTACGCGCGGCACGTGCTGCGCCGGGTGGCCTTCATCCGCGCGGGCCGCCAGCTCGGTCTCGAGCTGCGCGAGATTCAGGCGAGCTTGGACCTGCTGCCCACCGACCGCGCCCCGAACAAGAGGGAGTGGAGCCGGGCCGCGCGGGCCTGGCAGGCAAGGATCGACGCGAAGATCGCCGAGCTGCGGCGCATGTCGGAGACGCTCGACGGCTGCATCGGCTGCGGCTGCCTGTCGCTGCGTACGTGCGCGCTCTACAACCCGGAAGACTCCGCGGCCCGGCATGGCCACGGGGCGCGGTGGCTGCTCGGCGACGAATCACCAGCCGAGAGTCCCGTCTGACGGACCGGGGCTCAGTGCAGCTGCAGCACGACGACCAGCGCGGCAGCCGGGATGACTATCGCCAGCACCGGCAGCCAGGACCATCTGCTCGTCAGCACCGCGCCCGGCGCACCGTTCTCACGAGCCCGCACGGCGAGCCGGCCGAGCTCGGTCGCCATCAGCTGAGCCGAGGCCATCTTCATCAGGTCGGCCGCCCCTGAGGGCGCCCTGGAACTGACCTCCACCCGGCGCGTGCTGAAAAAGCTCCGTTGCATGTTACTGCGCGCCCGCGACCTCCGACTTGAGTAGAGCGCCCAGCTGTAGATCGTCTTGGGCTTCTTCGGAGCCGGCCGATAACAGACGAACTCGACCGAGTCACCGAGAAAGATGCCCTCCACTGCTCCCCACGGAGCCCGGTGGTTCCGCAGCGGGTTGAATACATGGACGCCGTCGTCGTCGGACTCGACCCGGGAGTGCAGCGTCGTGGCGTAGGCGATGCCCGTCACGGCGAGCAGGCCTACGGCAACCTTCAGGACCGTTAGGTCATGATCGACGACTGCGACGTCAATGAAGTTGGCCACCGCGAACGCGACCCATATCCACCAGATCACCAGTGGCGCCGGGTGGCGGAACACGACCCTGCCGCTCTGCTTCGCCTTCCACAGCGGTCTGGGGCCGGCTGCTCCTGCTGGGCTTCCGTACTGAAGCTGCGGGTTAGCCGCCGGCTGGCCAGTAGCCGCCGGCCCGGAGAACGCCGGCGTTTGTGACTGGGCGGCTGCAGGGTCCGCAGCGGGGTCGGGCAGAGAACTGGCTTCGGGCCGCACAGCCGCGCCGCGCGACGGATCGGGTTCAGAAGAGGACACGGGGTGCGCGCTCCAGTCGGCTGGACTTAGGCCGTCCGGTGGACGGCGGGCTCAGGGCCGCCCGCAGGCGGCGTCTTGGGGCCGTCCGGTGGACGGCGGGCTCGGGCCGCCTCGCGGGCAGCATGCTCAAGGCCGTCCCGCGGATAGCGCGCACCCGCGGAGGTCGCCTTGAGCTTCTACTGTATGCGTACCAGGCGGGTTCAGACATGTGCCAGTTCGGCCTGGGCGGCGGGCTCTTGCAGGCCGTCTCTGTCACTGGGCTGAATCCTGATATACCGGATTTCGACCGAGAGGCCCAACAACCTACCGCTGCCCGACTTATACAACTTTGACAGCATCGGCACGCCGACGCTCGACCGCGGCCGCAGGCCGGTGACGCACTCAGGCTAAGAGCCTGCTTGAAAACCCGCTTGACACTGCCGTGAGCCGCCAGAACCGGACGGCCTGGGGCTGCGCTGATGCGGGAGCTAGGAGCCCGCTGAAAAGGTCGGCTGCTTATGGTGTGTTTGCCGGCTTGGTGTTCGATGGCCAGGGAGTGATGTTCCCGTGCAGGGTCACGAGCGGGCAGACCGGCAGTTGTTGGATGCTGCGGCGCTGGCCGGGCACCGGCCAGCAGCGCTTCGCTCTCCGGGTCGGCACCGTCTTCGCTGGTGACGATGGGGTCGGGCACGTGCACGCCCACCAGGCCCGTTTTCGGTCCGCATCGTCACATTGCCCCTATCGCCGCGGGTCATAGCTAGCGACGCCGGCAAAGCCGGCCGATGTGACATGGAGAGACATGATGGACGCATACCTTTCCCCGATTGACAAGCCGCGGAACCTGTACCTGAAGCTGGCGTTTTTCTTCGTCCGACGTCAGTTCGGCAAGGTGATGATGTCGATGCGGGTGTTCGCCGCGCGCATGCCGACGGCGTTCATGAACTACTACTACAAGATGAGCGCGCTGGACAAGAAGCTCGTGCTGCCATCGCAGACTGCGGTGCTCATCCGTGAGCAGGTCGCCAGCATCAACATGTGCCTGTTCTGCATGGACGCGTCCCGGTGGTATGTCATGACCAGGGCGCCCGGCGACCTGGCGCGGCTGGACTCGCTGCCGGAATACCAGGCCAGCCCGCTGTTCACCGACGCTCAGCGCGCGGCCCTGGACTACGCGACCGAGCTCACCCGCGACAAGCAGGTCCGGCCGGCCACGTTCGCGCGCCTGACCCGGTACTACAACGAGCGCGAGATCTGCGACATCGTCTGGCTGGTCGCCAGCGAGCACCTGAACAACATGACCAACATCGGCCTGGGCATTGGCTCTGACGGCCTGTGCGAGCTGGCCCAGCAGACCGGAAAGGCAGCCAAAGCCGCCTCACGCGCAGCCGGGAACAATGCACCCGCCTCCCGATGACACGACAGGTGATCACCTATGCCGGTCCCGGACGCTGCGGCGGACACCGGATGAGGGAGCCAGAAAGTCCGTGACAGTCAATCAGGCGCCGGCAGAGATTACGAACGGCTGCCCTCCCACCACGAGACCTACGTCTACTGGGCCATGATCATCGTCATGACCCGCCGCCTCGCTCGAAAATCAATGCCCTCCGGCACCGCGCCAAATCCGCTGGTCACCTTGGTTTTCAAGCAGGCTCTAAGACGGCGTCGGCCACTCGTGCCTCACTGATGCCGGGAACCGCGGTGTCCGGTGCGACGCTGCCGCCCGAAATGGCCGTCAGCGCGGTCGCGGCCATCAGCCGGACGCCAAGGCCGATGACTCGTTCGTCGACGTCGAACACAGCCTGGTGAATATCAAAGTCCACGGCGGAGCCAGGCGTCCGCGTGCCGAGCCTGGCCAGTGCACCGGGAATCGACTCCAGGTACCAGGCGAAATCCTCGCCACCCAGGCTCTGGCCGGCCGGCGTGACTGCGTCCGGTCCGAGCACCCGGTCGGCCGCCGCCTCGAACATCGCCGTGCAGAGCCCGTCGTTGACCGTGGGCGGCACGTTGCGCTGGTAGATGATCTCGGGCACCACGCCATAAGCGCTTGCCACCGACTCCAGCAGCGCCTTGACCATCTCAGGCGCCTCGTGCCACGCGGTGTCGTCCAGACAGCGGATCGTGCCTTCCACCAGGCCGTCGTCGGGAATGGCGTTCGCGGCAGACCCCGCGCTGACCCTGCCCCAGACCAAGCTCAGGCTGGAGCGCGGGTCGATTCGCCGCGACAGCGCGGCCGGCAGCTCAGTGATGATCTTGCCGAGAGCGAACACCAGGTCGGCGGTCAGGTGCGGCCGCGCGGTATGCCCGCCAGGGCCGGTCACCTTGACCGTGATCTTGTCGCACGCGGCGGTGATTGGACCGGTCCTGGTGCCGATCTTGCCTACGTCCAGCCGGGGATCGCAATGCACAGCGAAGATCCTGTCGACCGAGGCGATGCCACCGGCCGCGAGCACATCGACCGCACCGCCTGGCACCTCCTCCGCAGGCTGGAAGATCAGGCGCACCTTTCCCGGCAGCGCTCCGGCCGCTGCAGTACGGGCGAGGAACAAGCCGGTGCCGAGCAGGATCGAGGTGTGCACATCGTGCCCGCACGCGTGGCAGGCACCCCGGTTGGTCGACCGGTACGGAACGTCCTTCTCGTCCTCGATGGGCAGCGCGTCGATGTCAGCCCGCAATGCCACGACCGGCTCGTCCGCGCCTGCCCCGCCGATGTCGACGATCAGGCCGGTGCCCTTGGGCAGAATCGACGGCCGCAGCCCCGCAGCCTCAAGCCGGAGCGCGACGCGTCGCGTTGTCCGGTACTCGTGATAGCCGGTCTCTGGATGAGCATGCAGGTCGCGCCTGAACTCAATGAGCTGGGCCTCACGAGCTGCCAGGAACGCGTCAAGCTCCCCGTCAAGGTCATGTTCGGCCATGCGCTGCCTCCCCGTCGGCAACGGAATATGTGTCGGCGCTCGCCCACGCTGACCCGCCGAGCGGGCCAGTCGCCGAGCGCAGCCGGGCAACCTGGCCGACCGGCCGGCCGCCCAGAATCGATTGCGCACCTAGCAGCGTGTCCATGTGGTCCTCGAACTCACTCCAGTCCGCTCGCAGAGCCTGGCCGGCGCCTGGGCGAATGCCCGTATGGCACTCGTTCCCTGGCCCGGTCCCCAAACTGCCCGCTCCAGAACTGCCCTGCGCCACCAGCGCCGGGATTATGGCAGGCTGACCGTGATCGCACCCACGCCAGGTACCGGCCTTTGGACCGGAGAAACCTAGCGCGATCAACAATGCAGGCCTGCTCGCAAGCGACTCAACCGCTGACAAGCCATTACCGCGCCGACTGAGCGCCTTTTGCTTTCCCGCCGCTCGCTGACGAGATCTGCTATCTACTGGCCAGCATCGTACCGCTCCGTTAGCGGATTCGCTGACGTTGCGAGATTGTCAAGCGCCCCCGTTAGTAGACGTCAGCTGGCTGGTAGACACCCCAGACGTCCCGCAGCGCATCGCAGACTTCACCCACGGTTGCCGAGCCGCGGAGGGCTTCGCGCAGCGGGTACAGCAAATTGCCTTCCCCCTGCGCCATCCGCTTAACCTCATCCAGCCTGCGGGCTACCTCCGCGTTATCGCGCCGGTCACGCAACTCGGCCAGTCGCGCAGCCTGCTCGTGCTCGATGGCGGGATCGACCCTGAGGGGCTCGTAGGGCTCATCCTCCGCACTCGTGTACGCGTTAACGCCCACTACCTTTCGCTCGCCAGAATCGATCTCACGAGCGATCCGGTACGCCGACCGCTCGATCTCAGCCTTCTGGAAGCCCCGCTCGATCGCCGCAACGGCGCCGCCCAGGTCGGCGACGTTGGCCATTAGTTCGCGCGCTCCCGCTTCCAGGTCGTCGGTCAAGGACTCGATCGCATAAGAACCGGCCAGCGGGTCCACCGTGGCGGTCAGGTCCGTCTCGGATGCCAGCACCTGTTGCGTCCGCACCGCCAGCGTGGCCGCCTTCTGGCTGGGCAGGCCAATCGCCTCGTCATAGGAGTTCGTATGCAACGATTGCGTGCCACCAAGGACCGCCGCCAGCGCTTGCAGCGTCACCCTGGTCAGGTTCACTTCTGGCTGCTGGGCGGTCAACTGGACGCCCGCGGTCTGGGTGTGGAATCGCAGCATCTGCGACCTTGGGTCCTGGGCGCCGAACTCGTCCCGCATGACGTGCGCCCAGATGCGGCGGGCCGCCCGGAACTTCGCGACCTCTTCTAGCAGCGTCGTGCGGGCCACGAAGAAGAACGACAGACGCGGCGCGAACTCGTCCACGGCCAGGCCCGAGGCGATTGCCGTGCGCACGTATTCGCACGCATTAGCCAGCGTGAACGCAATCTCCTGGACCGGAGAGGCTCCCGCCTCGGCCATGTGATATCCGGAGATCGAAATCGTATTCCAGCGCGGAATCTCGGCCCGGCAGTATGCGAAGGTGTCAGCGACCAGGCGCAATGACGGCTGCGGCGGATAGATATACGTGCCGCGCGCAATGTACTCCTTCAGGATGTCGTTCTGGATCGTGCCGGAGATCTCGGCTGAGCTAACCCCCTGCTCCTCGGCCACCAGCTGATACAGCACCAGCAGCAGCGCGGCGGGCGCGTTAATCGTCATCGAGGTGGACACCTTGCCCAGCGGGATGCCCGCCAGCAGCAGCCGCATGTCGGCTAGCGAGTCGATCGCGACGCCGACCTTGCCCACTTCTCCGCGGGCCTGCGGGGCATCGGAGTCATAGCCCATCTGGGTCGGCAGGTCGAAGGCCACCGAGAGCCCGGTGGTGCCCGCGTCGATTAGCTGGTGAAACCGCCGGTTGGACTCGGCCGCGGTCGAGAATCCCGCGTATTGCCGCATTGTCCATGGCCGGGTCACGTACATCGTCGGATAGACGCCCCTGGTGAACGGGAAGGCTCCCGGCTCACCAAGATCCCGGACCGGGTCAAGGTTTTGCACGTCCTTGGGCCCGTAAACACCTTCGATCGGCGTACCTGACTCCGATATGCGGCTCATAGGACCAGATTATGGCGTGCGCAAGTAGGGGCCTAGGTGGGGAAAGTCACAGCGCGTGACCTGACCACTCCAGATTCCACATTAGGCTGCACTCCGGCCCGCGGGCGGCCAGTCACAAGCCAGGTCCGCGGGCGAGCGCACGGCAGAGATTGTGAGACTTCATGAGGCCCAGAACTCGGCTCATGGCAGGACTCGCCGCCGTCTCGGCGGTGACCTGCCTCGCCGCGGCCCCTATCCCGGCGCTGGCGGCACAGTCGGCCGCGGCCAGGACCGGCACCACCAAGCCGACCCACCACCGAGGCTCGGCGGCGCATGGCCGCACAGCGGACGCACAGGCCAGGAAACCGGCCGCGCGAACCAGCACCTCGGCCGTGGATGCGGGCACCTCAACCGCACGGCGCCCAGCCGCCTCGGTCTCGCTCAGCGACGTGGGCGGATCGCTCATGGCCAGCCAGGGCATCGTGGTGAACTATCCCGGCTCGTCGTCGCCTCAGCTGCCGACTATTCCCGCATCGGCCTACGTGGTTGCCAACGCGAACACCGGCCAGGTGCTGGCGGCCGACGATCCGCACGGGAAGTTCGGCCCGGCGAGCACGATGAAGGTGCTGACCGCGATCACGCTGATCCCGAGGCTCGACCCGAACGCCATGGTGACGGCGAGCCAGATGGCCGCAGATACCGAGCCGAATGACGCCGGGCTCATCGCCGGCCGCAAGTACAAGGTCTCCGACCTGTTCACGGCGCTGCTGACCATCTCCGCCAACGACGCCGCGGTTGCCCTGACCCAGGCGACCGGCTCATTCAGCAAGGGAATGGCGCTCATCAATGCCGAGGCCCATCACCTCCAGGCTTATGACGTGGTGGCCAGGCAGCCCAACGGGCTGCCCGCGGCGGGCCAGGTCGAGTCGGCCTACGATGAAGCGCTGATCGCGCGGCAAGCGCTGGCCACGCCCGCATTCATGAAGTATGACGAGACGCTGAGCGCCCCGTTCGAGATCAAGCCGGGTGACTGGGAGACCTTGAACAACCAGAACTGGCTGCTCACCAAGTACCCAGGCGGGATTGGCGGCAAGATCGGCTGGACGATCAGCTCAGAAGCGACGTACATCGGCCTGGCCAGGCGGCACGGCGTCACGCTAATCGTGACGATCATGCACTGCACGGCGCTGCAGGAGATAACCTCCGCGATCCAGCTGCTGAACTGGGGATTTGCGATGAACGGCAAGGTCAAGCCGGTCGGCGTGCTTGTCCCTCCGCTGGCGACGGTCACTGCCGCGCATCACTCCAGGGGGGCCAAGGCGGTACCGGCGAGCCTGGCTGCCCAGACGTCAGGCTCGGGCGACCAGCCGGTGTACGCCATCGTCGCTGGCGTTCTCGTGGCGGGTGGCCTCGCCGCGGGCGGCCTGGTCATCGGCCGACGCAGGCTAGCCACCGCACGGCACCGCGAGTTAGCCCAGGTCGGCGCTTGGCTCGCGCCGGGGCCGGCGGAGCGCTTAGTGCCAGGCCCGCCGGAGCGCTCGCCGGCACGGGCCGCCCAGGCTGCCGGGGCGCTTAGCTCGCGCTGGTCCCGGCTCGGGCGGACTCGGTCTCGTCCTCGCTGGCGCTCCCGGCGGCTGGCCTCTTCTTGGACCTGACCACCGGCGCTGACAGCCGCAGCCGCCGCGACAGCCCGGCCAGCCCGCCGCCGGCCGTGGCCTGCGCCGGGACCGACCTCGCGGGGACCGGCTCGGAGGCGCTCGTGGCCTCCAGGTCGCGTGCCGCTACCACGGAGAACCTGCCCATCGCCGCCGCCGCCAGGAACACGATCACGACGCCCAGGCCGATGAAGAAGCCAATCTGCTCGAAGACCGTGTGGCCCGTCCCGCCAACCGGCGCGCCGACGCTCGGGATCTTCGTCCACCGGTGGGCGAGCAGGCCGCCGACCGCGAACCACGCCCCGCCGATCGCCGCCAGCCAGGCTCCGAACAAGGCAACCGGCCGCAGCCGGCTGACTAGCATGAGCGCGCCGCCCAGGATCGCGGCCAGGCCAGGCAGTATCTCAAGCCAGAGCCGCCCTGCGGTGTAATCCCAGGCCCTGTCGGGCGTGTAGGCATAGTGGAAATACGGGCCCACGAAGGGGATCAGCGCCCCCCAGATCCCGAGCAGCACCAGCAGCACGCCGCTGAGGGCGCCTTTACTGCGCGGGATCCGTAGCGTTCCAGTCATTTCTCGACAGCTCCCAGCGCAGGCGTTGGGGGGAAATGTTGCCTGCGCGCGCACAGCTACCCGGCAATCAGGTCACTACACACCCCAGGCCGGGAACGAGGTGTTCCCCGCCGGACTCTAGTCCCTTGATGGCTAGCCGGCCGGGAGAAAACCGACCTTATCGCGCGCCCTGGCCAGCGTCGGCCCGGCGAGCGTGTGCGCTTTCGCCGCTCCGGCGGCAAGCAGCCGGTCCAGCTCCGTCTCGTTGGCGAGCAGCTTCTCGGTCCGCTCCCGCACCGGCGCCAGCGCGTCAACCACGACCTCGGCGAGTTCCTTCTTGAAGGTCCCGTACCCCGATCCCGCATAGCGCGTCTCGAGTTCGGCGACGGGTTCGCCGGCCAGCGCCGAGTAGATCCGCAGCAGGTTGGTCACGCCCGGCTTGGCCTGCTCGTCCGCCCGAACTTCGCCATCGGTATCGGTGACCGCTCGCATGATCTTGCGACGGACCGAGCCTGGATCCTCGAGCACGTCGAGAATGCCCTGCGGCGAGGAGGCGGACTTGCTCATCTTGATGGACGGGTCCTGCAGGTCGGTGATCTTGGCAACGGCGGGCAGGATGTAGGGTCCGGGCACGACGAAGGTCTGCCCGAACCGGTGGTTAAACCGCTGCGCGAGATCCCTCGTCAGCTCGAGGTGCTGGCGCTGGTCCTCTCCGACCGGCACCTCGTCGGTGTCGTAGAGCAGGATGTCGGCGGCCTGGAGGATGGGGTAGGTGAACAGGCCGACGCTGGCAGCCTCGGCCCCGCCCTTGGCCGACTTGTCCTTGAACTGCACCATCCGGCTGGCCTCGCCGAAGCCGGTGATGCACGACAGCACCCAGGCCAGTTCCGCGTGCTCGGGCAGGTGACTCTGCACGAACACGATCGACCGGTCGGGGTCAAGGCCCGCGGCGAATAGCTGAGCCGCAGCAACCCTGGTCCTGCGGCGCAGGTCGGCCGGCTCCTGCGGGAGCGTGATCGCGTGCAGGTCGACCACGCAGTACACGGTGTCATGGGTTTCCTGCAGGGCGACCCACTGACGCACGGCACCGAGGTAGTTGCCGATATGGAAGGAGTCTGCCGTCGGCTGGATGCCGGAGAACACGCGTGGCCTGGACATGCCCGAAGTCTAGTGGTGACGGCGGGCTCGCCCGGCCAGCCAGCGCGACCGGCTAGCTGGCGTAGCTGGTGGCCAGGTCGCCCCGCCGGACAGTCTCGTCAAGCAGTCCGTGCCGGACGGCAAATGCCGCAGCCTCCAGCCTGGAGTGCACGCCGAGCTTGCTCAGCAGCGACTGGACGTGCGTCCTGACCGTCGCCGCCGAGACGCCGAGTGCGGCGACGATGCCGGCCGTATCGTGGCCATCGACCAGCAACTCAAGGCACTGCCATTCCCTGGAGGTCAGGTACGTGGCTAGCCGCAGCGCATCCCGCTGCCGCACGACGCGCGGCTGGACGTCGCCCGCGGCCGGGGCCTCGACCACGATCTCACCCCTGAGGACCCGCTCGATCGTCCGCTGCAGCACCGAGACCCCACGGGTCTTGTGCACGAAGCCTGCGGCGCCTGCACGCATGGCCTGCAGGATCACGTCACTGTCGCCGTCGGCCGACAAGATCAGCACCTTCGTGCGGGGGCACGCTTGGGCCAGCATGGGGATGGCACCGATGCCGTCGCGGTCTTCGCCTTCTCGGAAATGGTGGTCTATCAGGCATATGTCGGGCTGACTCCGGCTAACCGCGTGCACGGTTTCCTCGACCGTCGTTGCCTGCGCGACGCCGCAGCCCTGCTCGGCGAGCACGGTGCGGAGCGCGTCAAGGAACAGGGCGTGGTCATCACCGATGACTACGTTCGTCATGGGGATCAGCGCCGGGTTCCGGCGCTTCCTGGCGCCATCGCGCACCCCCGCTGCGGGCAGAAGACCACGCGTGCGCGCGTTCCGCCAGCGGGGCGGTCGCTGACTTCGAGCCGCCCTCCGCCAGCATCGACAAGCTGCCGCACCACCGACAGGCCCAGGCCGGCCATGCCGCCAGGGGCCTGGCCGATTCCGGGGCCGTCATCCAGCACGTCGATGACGGTGCCGGTTCGGGGGGACGACCCCCCGTACCCCCCGCCGCCGGTTCGGGGGGACGACCCCCCGTACCCCCCGCCGCCGGCTCGGGGGGACGACCCTCCGTACCCCCCGCCGCCGGTTCGGGGGGACGACCCTCCGTACCCCCCGCCGATGTCGATGTCCTGCCGGACGCTGATCTGCACGTGTCCGCCGGGGCCTGCCGATCTGGCCGCGTTGTCCACGAGGTTGGACAGGACCCGCCAGGCTGCCGCGGGGCTGATGGGGACGATGGCCGACTGCCCTGGCAATAGCTCGACCCTCGCCCCGTAGGCCAGCTCCGCGAGCTGGGCGGCCTGGGCGGCCAGCTCGCGGATGTCGGCCGGGTCAGAGCCGGCCGCCGCGGGCGAGGGGCCCACAAGCGCGAGGTGGTCGGTGATCATGTCCACGGCGCGGAACGCCTCCTGCCTGACTAGCTCGATCCGCCGCCGGGACTCGCCGGGAATGGCATCGTCGCATCGAACCGATTCGGCCAGCAGCGACAGCGTCATCAGCTGATGCCCGAGGTCGTGCAGCACCCCCCTGGTGCCGCTGATAACTTCACGTCCTCGGTCGTGGCCAGGCGTGGCGTTCCGATCGCGCGACGTTGTCGTCATCTTTCCCCCATTTCGGAATTACCGTCCTCAGGATCTCGTGGCTTGGCGACTACGAGACACCTGCTGCATTCGGAGCGAGCCCGGCAGGAGATTGCTGCGGACTTTTGCTTCGCCCGAACCCGGCGCTGAACTGGCCCTGCAGCACTGCGACCTCGGCTCGTTCACCGATCACCGTTCCTGGGCTGCAGGCCGGCCGACCGTGCCACGGTGACCGCCTCCAGGCGACTGTGCACGTCCAGCTTGGCGTAGATGTTTTGCGCATGAGTCCTGACGGTCTCGCCGGAGATGTGCAGTTCGGTGGCGATCTGCTTGCCCTGCTTGCCGGTCATCATCACCTGCAGGACCTCACGCTCGCGCGGACCCAGCGCCTGCAGCGGATCTCCGCCGTGCGTGCGGCTCGCCTCGGCCCGAAGCTCGCGCAGGATCTCGCCCAGCATGTCCGGCGGGAACCACGAGCAGCCGCGCGCCACTCCGCGCACGACCGACTCAAACTCGGCCGCGTCCTGCTCCTTCGCCACCCAGGCGACCGCCCCGGCTCTGGCCGCCGCAACCGCGTGCGCGGCACTACGGTCGGCGGTCAGCACTACGACCCGCGCCTGCGGCCTCACCACCGCGATCCGCTCAAGGGCGGCACCGATGCTCGCGCCAAACGGTTCGGTCTCGATCGCGATCACGTCGGGCCGGACGCTAGTGATGATCGCGGGCAGATTCAGGTCGGTCGCGGCGCAGCGCCCGGCAACCCAGATCTCCGGTGTAGCGCTCAGCCGGGACGCCAGTGCGTCGGTGATCATCAGGTGATCATCGGCGAGCAGCAAGCGGATGGGACTCATTCCCCCCACCCTGCCGGACCCGGCCGACCACGATCTCATCCGTTTGCATGAGTACGGGGCCACCAGCAGGATGTGGTACTCGCTCCGCTCTTAGTCTGCCTCTCTAGGTCCCGATGGCCGCCGCGGTGGCGATACGGCTCCACTGGTCGGCGATGACGCTCTGGATGATCTCGGCCAGGGGCCTCGTGGCGTCAAAGCCAGCGAGCTGTCCGGCCAGCGTGCAGTCCGGCACCGGCCGCTGCATGTCCTCATCGCCCGAGCCGTAGACATCCAGATACGAGCTGTGCTCGATGGCGCTCGACGAGCTGGTCATGGCAATCACCATCCTGGCCAGCTGAGCGATCGACACCTGCTGCGAGCTGCCGAGGTTAACGGCCAGGCCGGTGGCCTGATCCGACTGGACGAGCCGGACAAGGGCAGGTATCACATCCAGCACGTGGCAGAAGCAGCGGGTCTGATCGCCAGTGCCGAACACCGTCAGCGGCCGGCCGGTCAGCGCTCGTCGCACGAAGCGCGGGATCACCATGCCGTACCTGCCGTTCTGGCGGGGCCCGGCAGTGTTGAACAGGCGGACGATCACCGCCCGCAGGCCCCGCTCCCGCACGTAGCCGTCGACCAGGCTCTCGTCGGTCGCCTTCGCCTCGGCGTACGTCCAGCGCGATCGAAGCGGAGAGCCGATGACTCGGTCGGCGTCCTCCCGCAGACCAACGGTCGCGTTCTTGCCGTAGATCTCGCCGGTGGACGCGACGAGCAGTCGGGCGTCATGGCGGCTCGCCGCCTCCGCCACGTTCTCGGTGCCGTGAATGTTGGTCCGCAGGCTCGCCAGCGGCCGGTCCCTGATGACGAAGGCTCCGACGGCGGCCGCGAGGTGGAAGACCCAGTCAGATCCCGCGGTCAGCTCGTCCACCAGTGTGGCGTCGAGGATCGACCCTTGCACGAGCCCGAATCGCGGATGCTCGCTGACCGCGGCCAGGTTTTCCTGCCGCCCTGTGCTCATATCGTCCAGGCCGATCACCTCGTGCCCGGACACGATCAGGTTCTCGGTCAGGTGCGAGCCGATGAACCCGGCCGCGCCGGTGACAAGGCATCTCATCAGTCATTCCCTCCTCGCGTGACAGCTGCGGCTAGCGCTTCGCGAGCGTCGTCCACGACCGCCAGGTCCGGCCCGCGCGCGGTCCCCATCGGTCAGCTGCCGGACGGCAACTCCGCGCGGCCGCGGCGTGACGCCGTACTGCAAGGCTGCGCGACCAGCCTTAACTGGTCACCCGTCAATCGTCGTAGTCTCACTACGCAGAGCTACGTAGCTGCCTGGTCCTGGTCCTGGGGCGGGCGTCCCGGAAACGTCCGGCCGAAGGGCCGCCTTAATCGCGGCGGCGGCCACCAGCCGCGCATGCACGGTCGCTGGCAATGCTCTGTCAGATTTTCTGCTGATCTGTAGGAAATGCTCGCCGCCTGCGTCGCGCCCGGTTATCGTTCGAGCGGACCGCACCGGCGAGCGCCCTGAGGACGGGCTAGTGACCTTCACCATCAGGCGCGCGACCACGGAGCACTGGCCAGCCCTCGAAGACCTGTTCGGCCGGGCCGGCGCGTCGAACGGATGCTGGTGCATGTACTGGCGGATCGGGCCCGCCTACCACGAGCGGCCACGCGAGCAGAACAAGGCCGACCTGAGGCGGCTGACCGCATCCGGGCAACCGCCGGGCCTGCTCGCCTTCGACGGCGACCTCGCGGTCGGGTGGTCGGAACTCGCCCCAAGGGCCGACCTGAAATGGCTCGCACAGGCCAGGTACCTGCAGCCGGTCGATGACCTGCCGGTCTGGTCACTGGCCTGCTTCTACGTCCGGCGCGCGCATCGCGGCCTCGGCGTCGTGGACGCGCTGATCGGCGCTGCAGTCAGGGTCGCAGCCCAGGCTGGAGTTCCGGCCATCGAGGCATACCCGGTCGACACTTCAGTGCCAGGTCACACCCGCAACCTGTTCCCTGGGACAGCGTCGGCCTTTGACCGGCACGAATTCGCCGTCGTCGCCCGGCGCAAGGCCGACCGTCCCGTGATGCGCAGAAACCTGTACAACAATCCCCCTAGAGCATGGAGCTTGCTATGAGACTGCAGGGAATCGTCCCGTTTGCCGCGGCAGCGGTGCTGCTTGCCGGCGGTGTCGCGGCCGCCGCGGCGACCACCACTGGTACGCCGGCCTCCGTGACCGTCACTGGCAAGACGATTCACGGCTGCGTACGGCCGAAGACCGGGGCCCTGACGATACTGCTGAGGTCCGGCGCCTCCTGCCCCAAGGGAACCACGGCATTGTCGTGGAACACGACGGGCCCGCGTGGTCCGCGCGGACCGGCGGGAACGACGACGCTGTTCGGGTCCAAGACCAACGCCGCCGCGACCGGCAGCAGCGGCGAAACCTGCACTCTCGGGTCGGTCCTGCTCACGGCCGGGACCACCGCACCGGTTGGCACCCTGCCGGCCAACGGCCAGTTGCTGCAGATCAGCAGCAACACGGCGCTGTTCAGCCTGCTCGGGACCAAGTACGGCGGGAATGGCAAGACCACGTTCGCCCTGCCCAACCTGCGCAAGGCGGCACCCAACGGCCTGACCTACTCGGTCTGTGCTACCGCAGGCGTCTTCCCGTAAAGGAGACCGGCGCGCACGTTCATCGGCCGGCCGGGCTATTCAGCGGGATCGCATGCCGGATCCACGCCGCCAGGCCGGCCCTGATCTGCTCGTCGTGCGCCGGGCACAGCAGTAATACGAGCGGGGACGGCCGGTCGGTGATCTGCCATGCGGTCACGCCTCGACTCGTGCATGGCGTATGCCAGGTTGTCCAGGTCATGATGTCCGGGCACACGAGCTTGCGGCCAGCACCGCACAAACCGGTGAAGTCCTCACAGCGCGGGCAGAAGCCAACGTCGGCAGCGACCGGGTCGGTGACCGGTAACTCGCATCCCGGGCAGGCCCAGGTGACCGCAGAGCGACCGTGCGCGCGGCGGCTGGGCCAGTGCCAGTTCCGTCGCTCCCCGTGGCGTTCGCTCTGGACATCGGGAGCGCTCATCAGGCCGGGCGGAGTCTGGCTTCGCCATGGGCTGGAATCGTAGGAAACGGTGCTGGCCATAGGGCTACGACCCTTCGTAACGCCGGCTTGCCCCCCCTTGGTGAAAGCTCGGCGACGAAAGGGACGCTACACGCACCGGCCCGATGCCGCGTCGGTTAGATGATGTAGTCAGGTATGTATTCGCATGCGGCCTACCGGCGACGGTGGCGGAATAGCACCGCCGAGACGTTGCGCGTTCCCGCGATGAGCGATCGCAGCCGGCCGTTCCCCGAATACGGTGTCGCGTTTGGCTCGTTGACCACAATCGGCCGGAACTCGGACAAGTTCCGCGTGGTGACTGACCCGCTGAGCGCCGGCGGGATCAGGGTGCCCACCGGCAGGCTCGCGCAGGCCGCCGCCGTCGCGCCGGTCTGGCAGTAGATTGCCGGGCTCACCGCCAGGCTGCCGGTCAGGAGCCACCCGTTCACGAGCGCCTCCGGCGCCGGAATCCCGCCGAACGCGGTCGACGGAGCGCCCGTCACCGGCGCGCCCCACCAGCAGTGGCTGTCTGCGGTTGCCGGCGTCGGGCATGCCCCCGGTACGTCGCTGAAGGTGATGGTCTTCAGCCCGTGCTGGTCGTCGGTCACCGTGGCCCGCAGCGACGGCCGGTTCGGCGTGCCCTGACCGGAGTAGACGAGCATCGCCTCGTTCACCGGCTGCAGCGTGGACAGCGACACAAGGACGAGATCGCAGGTCAGGCCGGCGTTAATCTGCGCTTGCGTCGGCGGGCA